>CACADH010000003.1:0-99015 GCA_902531245.1 uncultured SAR86 cluster bacterium | reverse complement strand
GGTTCTATTTCAATATCGATTAAGGTTATTGCTATTTCGTTACTGCTTTTATTAATCATATCCGAAATATTAATGTTTTTTGATGCTAACTCTCCAGTAATACTTCCAATTAAGCCTGGCTCATCTTTATGAACGATTACTAGTCTATTTTTTGTAGTTCTTCTAAGTCTTACTCTCGGAAAATTAACGGAGTTAATTATCTCTCCATTGATTAGAAAATTATTTGCTTGCTCGGCAGCCATGATTGCACAATTTATTTCTGCTTCTTTTGTACTTGCTCCCAGATGAGGAAGAAGAATTATATCTGAATAATCTATTGATCTATTTACTAATTCTGGCGTTGGAAAATCGGTCACAAAAGAACTAATTTTTTTACTTTCAAGAGCAGATAATATGTCTAAATTATTTACAATCGACTCTCTGGATAAATTAATTAATTTTGCCCCTTTTTTAATGTATTTAATATTATCTTTTGAAATTAAATTTTTTGTTTCTTCAACTAAAGGAACATGAATAGAAATATAGTCAGAATTTGATAGTAAGTATTTTAAGTCTTCTGCCTTTTCGACATCTTTCGGAAGTTGCCAAGCAGAATCTATTGAAATATTTGGATCATATCCAATTATTTTCATACCCATATTTTCAACTGCTTGTGCTAATAATGAACCTATAGAACCTAGTCCAATTATTCCAATTGTTTTTCCTTTTAGCTCACTACCTTTAAATCTTTTTTTATTATTTTCAACTAAATTAGTTAAATCGCTTGAATTTTTACTATTAAGACCTTGGGTAAATGTATGACCTTGTATTATTCCTCTTGATGATAGCAATAAACCGCATATTACTAACTCCTTGACTGCATTAGCATTTCCGCCTGGAGTGTTAAAGACAACTACACCCCTTTCAGTGGCCATATTTATAGGGATATGATTCACACCAGCTCCAGCTCTACATATACATCTCAATGATTCATTAAAGTCAGATTCATCTATAGTATGGCTTCTTATCAACAAAGCCTCTGGATTAGTTGTATCTTCTTTAAATCCGCTATCAGAAAGACATTTAATACCCTCTTCAGCAATGTTGTTATAAACTTTATATGTAGACATTTTGTGGTTAGGTTAATTCAAACTTATGTTGAAAAACAGAAGCATTATATATAAATTTGACATATATTAACCATATAAATATGGCCTTTGAAGTAAATAATTTATCTTTTTCTTTTAATAATGATTTTCATATAGAAAATTTGAGCTTTAGAATTGCTCAAAATGAAGTATGTTTATTAAAAGGAGCTAGCGGTTCTGGAAAGTCAACACTTTTAAATATTATTTCTGGTTTAAAGAAACCTGATAATGGAAACATTATCCTTAATAATAATGTACTTAATAGCGAAAACGAATTCATTAATCCTGAAAAAAGGAACATAGGTTATGTTTTTCAAGACTTTGCTTTGTTTCCTCATATAAACGCTGAAAAAAATATTAAATATGCTATGTCAATTAATGAGAATGTTTTATTTGATAGATTATCAAATGAACTAAGCTTATCTAATCATCTCAGTAAGATGCCATATGAGCTGTCTGGCGGTCAACAGCAAAGAGTTGCACTTGCAAGAGCTATATTAATGAAACCAAATTTATTATTGTTAGATGAGCCTTTTTCTAATTTAGATCAAAAAAATATAAGCTCTGCTCAAGATTTAATAAAAAATATTTTAAATGAATTTAAAATACCTTGTTTATTGGTCTCGCATAACCCTAGCCAATTAGAAACTTTATCAATCACAAATGAAATTACTATTGGTTAATTAATAAGAGAATTTAATATATAAGATTTCCACTTCGTATAATTCTTAGAATACGTTTCAGTTAATCGCTTATTTGGTTTGAAAGGCTTAATTTTTGAGTTATTTATTTTTTCTATATCTAATCCTGATGACATCATGCAAACCTTACACGCACCAATTGCTGTAGATTCAATGTTTTCTGGTTGAAATATCTCTTTATTTAAGGTGTTAGCTAATGCTTGGCAAAAAGAATTATTCCCGACCATACCTCCATCAACTAATAAATTATTAATTTCTATGTCATATTTTTCAAGGATTGAAGTTATTTCCTTTGTTTGAAATGTAATTGCCTGAAAAGCTGCTGTTACCATATCCTCAATAGAAGAATCTTGAGTAATGCCATAGAAACCACCTCGAATATCTGAATCCCAAAATGGCGCTCCTAATCCATTAAATGCAGGTAGAAAAAGTACATTGTTAGTTTCTCCATTATTGTTTAGAAATTTTTCACTATCTTTTGCTGTTTTAAAGAAGTTCATCTTATCTCTCAACCATTTAATAATATTCCCACAAGAGTATATGCTCCCTTCTATTGCATAGTTCACCTCACCATTAAAGCTGTATGCAATAGTTGTTAGCAATCCTTCTTCAATATGGACGGGTTTTTCTTTGGTATTCACCATTAAAAAACATCCTGTACCAAATGTTGATTTCATGTCTCCATTTTTAAAGCACCCTTGTCCTACTAACGCTGCTTGTTGATCTCCTATGACACCTCTAATTGGGATTTCTTTATTATTGATATTCAAATGTCCGAAATTGCCATCACAACATAATACTTCAGGCATCATAGTTCTGGGTATATCAAATAAATCCAATAGCTCATCATCCCAATCCATAGTCTTTATATTAAAAAGAAGTGTCCTTGAAGCATTTGTCACATCTGTAAAATGATTTTTCTCCTTTGATAGCTTGTAAACTAGATATGAATCGATGGTGCCAAACAGCAGTTCGCCTTTGCTGGCTTTTTCCCTTGCCCCTTTTACATTATCTAAAATCCATTTTATTTTAGAAGCTGAGAAATATGGATCAAGAACTAATCCTGTTTTTTCTTTAATGACTTCCTCATGACCTTCAGCTTTTAATTTAGTGCATAAATCATGAGTACGTCTATCCTGCCAAACAATTCCTGGGTAGATAGGCTCGCCAGATAGTTTTGACCAAACGATAGTCGTTTCTCTTTGATTTGTTATGCCGCATGCTTCTATATCATGATTGCCACTTAAAACTTCTTCTAGAGTCTCTAAGACTGTCTCTATTACATTTTCTGGCTTCAGCTCAACCCACCCATCATTGGGATACTCAAGGTCGTATTCTTTTTGTGAGTCTTTAACTAATTTTAGATTAGAATCAAAAATTATTGATCTCGAGCTAGTAGTTCCTTGGTCTATAGATAAAAAGTTTTTCATAATCAATGCTCCAAGTTTAATTATCCACAATTTATTAACTTTTTACCAACAGGTAAAAAACACCATATATACACCATATTGTGTAAAAAAATGAAATTGTCACAATATATTGTGTTTTTTTACTTGATTCTTTGTCAACAATAAGTATATTAGTGACTGAGAGAAAATATTTACGTTACTGCAAATACACATAGATTTTTCAAACAAACGAATATCAAAGAAAACTCAAAGGAGTTTAGATATTGGCGGGAAATAATAAAAATGGAATTACAAGAACAAAAACAAAACAATACAAATAAACCATTAACAGATATAGAGACAACTGCACCAGGCAAACTAAGAGTTATCAAGAGAAACGGAAAAGTTGTTGCATTTGAAGATGACAAAATAAAGGTTGCCATTACAAAAGCATTTTTAGCAATTGAATCAGGTAATGCTGCTGCAAGTGAAAGAATACACAAAAAAGTAAATCAGCTCACTGAAAGTGTTGTTGAGGTATTTAAAAGAAGGATGCCTTCAGGTGGGACGCTGCACATTGAAGAGATCCAAGATCAAGTGGAGCTTCAGCTGATGAGGTCAGATGAATTAGACGTGGCAAAAAGTTACATACTTTATAGAGCAGAAAGATCTCAAGAAAGACAAAAAGAAACAATAGAAGTTGATATACCTAATGTTCCAAAAATCAATGTAACAAAAAGTGATGGAAGTTTAGTTCCTCTTGATGTTGAAAAAGTTGCAGGATTAATAAACGATGCTTGCCAAGATTTAGAAGAGGTATCTGTTAATGAGGTTTTGGATGAAGCGCTAAAAAATCTATACGATGGTGTTTCTATTTCTGATATGAGAACAAGTTTGGTTATGTCAGCAAGAACAAAAGTTGAAAAAGAACCAAATTATTCTTTTGTTACTGCAAGAATTCTTATGGATCAAATTAGAGGAGAAGCATTGGGCTTTCTGGGTATTGCCGAAGAGTCAACCTATCAAGAAATGGAAAAAAATTATCCAAAAGCTTTTGAAGCATACATTGATAAAGGGATTGAATTAGATATTTTAAATCCTGAATTAAAAACTTTTGATTTAAAGAAGCTTGGAAAGGCAATAGACTTCACAAGGGACAATCAGTTTACTTACTTAGGTTTGCAAACATTATACGATAGATATTTTATTCACTGCGATGATACAAGATATGAACTTCCTCAAGTTTTTTTCATGAGGGTCTCAATGGGATTAGCAATAGAAGAAGAAAACAGAGAAGAAAGAGCAATAGAATTCTATAACCTTCTCTCTAGTTTTGATTATATGAGCTCAACTCCAACTCTTTTTAATTCAGGCACCAAAAGACCTCAATTATCCTCATGTTACCTAACAACAATACCAGATGACCTAGATGGAATCTTTTCTGCAATGAAAGATAATGCCCTCCTATCAAAATGGGCAGGTGGATTAGGAAATGATTGGACGCCTGTTAGAGCAATGAATTCCTATATAAAGGGAACAAATGGTAAGAGTCAAGGCGTTGTTCCATTCTTGAAAGTAGCAAATGATACTGCTGTAGCAGTTAATCAAGGTGGTAAAAGAAAAGGTGCTATGTGTGGATATCTTGAAACCTGGCACCTAGATATAGAGGAATTCCTTGATTTAAGAAAAAATACAGGTGATGAAAGAAGAAGAACCCACGACATGAACACAGCAAACTGGGTTCCAGACTTATTCATGAAAAGAGTTGAACAAGATAAAAATTGGACAATGTTTTCTCCAGGAGAGGCTCCAGAACTTCATGATCTTATAGGAAAGGCTTTTGAAGAAAAGTATGAAGAATACGAAGAAAAAGCTAAGAAAGGAGAAATAGATCAGTTTAAATCTATACCTGCAAAAGAACTTTGGAGAAAAATGTTAACAATGCTATTTGAAACAGGACATCCATGGATAACATTTAAAGATTCTTGTAATTTAAGATCTCCACAACAACATGCTGGTGTTGTTCACTCATCAAACTTGTGTACAGAAATTACTCTTAATACAAGTGCAAATAATGAAATAGCTGTATGCAACTTAGGTTCTGTTAATCTTGCAAATCACATGAATGATGGAAAATTAGATGAGGAAAAAATAAAACGAACAGTCTCAACGGCTATAAGAATGTTAGATAACGTAATTAATATTAATTACTATTCTGTTGATACTGCAAAGAATTCTAATTTAAAACATAGGCCGATTGGACTTGGTCTTATGGGCTTCCAAGATGCTTTATATCTTCAAGATATTCCGTATTGTAGTGATGAGGCTGTTTCATTTGCCGATAAAAGTATGGAATTAATAAGTTACAACGCAATTTATGCATCAACCGAACTCGCTAAAGAAAGGGGTGCTTATGAGTCATTTGATGGGTCTTTATGGAGCAAAGGAATTCTTCCAAAAGACTCTTTGGAGATTCTTGAAGAAAATAGAGGAAGTGAGTACTTAAAAGTTGATAGATCTGAGACTTTGGATTGGGATTCACTAAGAAAAAAAGTTGTTAAAGATGGTATGAGAAATTCCAACGTTATGGCAATTGCACCCACTGCAACAATTTCAAATATAACTGGAGTTACTCAATCAATTGAACCTACATATCAAAACCTATATGTAAAATCTAATCTTTCAGGAGAGTTTACAATTGTGAACCCCCATCTTGTAAGAAAATTAAAGGATCTAGACTTGTGGGATGATGTAATGATAAACGATCTTAAATATTTTGAAGGTAGTCTGTCAGAAATATCAAGAATACCAGATGATATAAAAAAATTATTTTCAACAGCTTTTGAGGTTGAGCCTAGATATATTGTTGAGTCAGCAAGTAGAAGACAAAAATGGATTGATCAAGCTCAATCGTTAAATTTATATATAGGTAATGCGGATGGTAAAAAATTAGACATTACATACAGGATGGCTTGGTATTCAGGTTTAAAAACAACCTATTACTTAAGATCGATTGCTGCCACTTCCACAGAAAAATCAACTGTTCAACAAGGAAAACTTAACGCGGTGAGTTCTGATGCAAATCAGACCTCAACACAGGAACTTGGTGCGCCAGCTCCAATTCCTGAAGCATGCTCTCTGGATGATCCAGATTGTGAAGCATGTCAATAATTTAAAAGGAGAAAGAAATGTTAAATTGGGATGAATATGGAAAAGAAGAGGCTGTGAGCCCTCCAGTTACTTCAGAATTAAAAGAAGAAACGTCAACAACTTCAAGCGAGGCACAACAACCAAAAACTCCTCAGCAATCTGAGCCAACAGCACCTACAGAGCCATCTAATATTGGAGAAGGTTCAAGAGCAGAAGCTGCAAGAAAAGCTGTAAATGCAATAGATGAAAAGGCAGGTAATGAAGAGCTTGATGAAATGATGGCAAATGCTGGTCGAGTTCAAGTTGATCAGAAAATGATGATTAATTGCAAAGCTGACCTTAATCAGCTTGTTCCATTCAAATATGACTGGGCATGGCAAAAATATCTTGATGGTAGTGCTAATCATTGGATGCCTCAAGAAATTAATATGACAAATGATATTGTGTTGTGGAAGTCTGAAGATGGATTAACTGAAGATGAAAGAGTAATTGTAAAAAGAAATCTTGGTTTCTTTTCAACAGCAGATTCTCTTGTAGCAAATAATCTTGTTCTTGCATTATATAGATTAATTACAAATCCAGAATGCAGACAATATATTTTAAGACAAAGCTTAGAGGAAGCCATTCATACCCATGCTTATCAATATTGTATTGAGTCTCTAGGAATGGATGAGGGAGAAATCTTTAACATGTATAGAGAAATACCCTGTGTTGCCAGAAAAGCTTCCTGGGGTCTTAAATATACTCAAGAAATATCTGATCCTGATTTTAAAACAGGAACAGAAGAAACAGATAAACAGCTGTTAAAAAATCTTATTGCCTTTTATTGTGTATTAGAAGGAATTTTCTTTTATTGTGGTTTTACACAAATACTCTCTATGGGAAGAAGGAATAAAATGACTGGTACCGCGGAACAGTTTCAATATATTCTGCGAGATGAGTCGATGCATGTTAACTTTGGTATCGATGTTATCAACCAAATTAAGATTGAAAACCCCCACCTTTGGGATGATCAAATGAAAGCTGATGCTGCTCAAATGATATTAGAAGGCACTGAGCTTGAAATCCAATATGCTAGAGATACTATGCCAAGAGGTGTTCTTGGAATGAATGCATCGATGATGGAAGAATATCTTAAGTTTATTGCTAACAGAAGACTTACCCAATTAGGCCTTGACGAAGAATTCACTGGAGTAACAAACCCCTTCCCTTGGATGTCAGAAATTATTGATTTAAGAAAAGAGAAAAATTTCTTTGAAACAAGGGTTACTGAATATCAAGTTGGCGGCGCACTAAACTGGGAATAAAACTTGAAGTTATATTCAAGTCCGGTTGCCCCAAGTCCTAAAAAGGTTCTTGTCTTTATATCAGAAAAAGGTATTAAAGATATTGAGGTTAAGGACCTTGATATTGGGAAGATGGAGCATAAAACAGATGAATATAAGAAAATTGCTCCAAACTCAAGAATACCAGCATTAGTATTAGATAATGGTGATGTAATTTTAGAAACTACCGCAATATGTAGATATCTTGAATGTTTGCATCCTGATCCAAATATGTTTGGTGAAAATCCCGAAGAAATAGCACAAATTGAAATGTGGTATTCAAGAATTTCATTTGAATTAATGATGCCTCTTATGCACGGCTTTCGTCATACTCATCCTCATATGAGCGCCCTTGAAAATCAAAATAATGATTTTGGTTTAGCACAAAGAGAACTAGCTGTTAAATCTTTGCAATATTTTGACAAATTAATGTTAAATAAAGAATTTATAGCGTGTAGTAAATTTTCATATGCCGACATACAAGCCGCTGTTTCTCTTAAGTTTCTAGTTCGTTTAAATAGAATTGATATTAATGATTATCAAAATCTTTCAGCATATATAAATAATATAACTTCTAGGCCCAGCTTTTCTGTCTAAACATAAACTATTTATTAATAAGCTCAAAAAACTTTAGGGTTTGTTCTCCTCCATTTTGAAGAGCTCTAGCTTCAGTCATATCTGAGATCTTATCCCAATTTGCATGTATATTTTCAGGTGTCATGTCTTCACCCATTCCTAGAGACACCCCCATAGTTTCATGTATAAGAATTCTTGAAAATACGCCTGCACCTGCTGCTATTGTTACTCCATTAGGAGCTTCTTCACTAGCTAAATAAATTACAGCAGGTGTAATAAATTCAGAACTTAAGTTTTTTCCAAAATCTTCAGGTATTAATCCTTCTGTCATCCTTGTGTAGGCAACTGGAGTAATTGAGTTAGTAAATATATTCTTATTTTGTCCTTCAAGCTTAAGTGTATTCATTAGGCCAATCATAGCCATCTTTGCAGAGCCATAATTAGTTTGTCCAAAGTTCCCATATACCCCACTAGCAGAGCTAGTAAAAATAATACGCCCATATTCTTGCTCGCGCATTATTGGATAAGTTGTATGAGTACAATTTAGGCTGCCCTGAAAATGAACATCCATTACTAAGCTAAAATCCTCTAAAGTGACCTTGTGAAAACTTTTGTCTCTGAGGATTCCAGCATTATTTACTAAGATATCTATTCTTCCCCACTCTTCCATAGTCTGATTGACCATAGCCTTCACTGCATCTAAATCTGTTACACTTGCTCCATTAGAGATAGCTTCTCCTCCTTCTGATTTGATTAGCTCTACAACCTCATTTGCTGCATCACTAGCTCCGCTTCCATCAACGCTACCACCAAGATCATTCACAACTACCTTAGCACCTCTTTTAGCAAGTTCTAGAGCATGCTCTTTGCCAATACCTCCTCCCGCACCAGTAACAATTGCCACTTTGTTATCAAATCTAATACCCATATCTTTTTTCTCCAAATTTACTTTGAAATTATTTATAGAAACAAAATATATTTTAATCAAAAAAAAATACATTTACTATGAAACAAAAATAAGGTTTAGATATTGATTTAGGAATATAATTATCAATTAATACATTTTTAACGAGGATATAAATGAGCTCATCAGTAAAAGTTGTAGTTACAGGAGCAGCTGGTCAAATTGCATATTCATTAATTCCAAGACTGGTTGATGGGAAAACATTCGGGAATAAGATAGTTGATTTATCATTGGTTGAAATTCCTCAAGTTGTAAGCAAACTTGAGGGACTAGTAATGGAATTAGAAGATTCATACTTTCCAAATATGGGAGACGTTTCTTATACAGATAACTTTGAAGAAGCATCAAAAGATGCGGACTGGTTTCTCCTGGTTGGAAGCATACCAAGAGGAATAGTTTACAACGGTAAAAAAATAGAAGAAAGATCAGATCTTTTGAGTATTAATGGTGGAATTTTTGTTGATCAAGGTAAAGCAATCGGTGCATATGGAAAAGATAATGCAAACATACTTGTAGTTGGAAATCCTGCTAATACAAATGCTTTAATTGGAAAAGATGCTGCAAATAATAATTCTCAAACTTGGTTGGCAATGACTATGCTAGATTCAAATAGAGCAAAATCAGTTATTGCAAAAAAAACTAATACTAATATTTCAAATATCTCTAATATGATTATTTGGGGTAATCATAGTCCAACAATGTATCCAGATTCAGAAAATGTAGTTATCAATGGTGAGCTAGGTAGTTCTTTAATCAATGATATGGAATGGATAGAGTCTGATTTCATTCCAACTGTTCAACAACGAGGTAAGGCGGTGATAGATGCCAGGGGAGCATCTTCAGCCACTTCTGCTGCCAAAGCTGCTATTGATACGGTAATTGCCTGTGAAAGTCCTACAGCATCTGGTGAATGTTTTAGCGCAGCAATTGCAAGTGATGGCTCATATGATGTCCCAGAAGGCCTCATTTGTGGTTATCCTTTAATAACTCTAGATGACGGAACTATTGAAATTAAAAGAGATATATCTCTTTCAGACTTTGCAAAGTCAAAATTTAAAATATCAATAGACGAGTTAATCTCTGAAAGAGAGGCTGTAAAACATCTAATGAAATGATAAAAAAAGAAAAAATTCTCTTTAGTTATATAGCAAATATTATTGATGACGAAAAACCACATCATATTTTTATTCAAACAAAACTAGATATATCAAAACTTTTAAAGAGAATTGAAAAATTAGATATTGAAACTTTATCAATTGGTCCAGATACCAAAAATATATCAACTGAAAATTTTGATTTATTTATAATCTTAGATGATGTGGAATTCTCAGAAGCTGACATTGGCACTGTAAAAAATCTTATCAGTCAAAAAATTGTAATTTTCACTGATTTTATAAACGATAAAATAATAGACGAAACTATGTTAAAGCTTGGTCTTCAAACTGAATTAAGAGATAAAACTAATAAGCTAAAATGCTTTTCCTATAATTTAAAGACATACAACAACAAAAGAGCTTGGAATAATCCTAAAGGTTGGGCCAATCCAGAAAATTTTGATAAATTTAGATGGTAATTATTTCTAAGACTTTAATTGCGGAAATAGTAAAACATCTCTTATTGATGATTGATTAGTTAATAACATAACCAACCTATCTACTCCCATACCCACACCTACAGCTGGAGGCATGCCATGCTCCAATGCAGTTATGTAATCATGATCATAATCCATTGCCTCTTTATCGCCAGAATCTTTTGCAGCAACCTGATCTTCAAATCTTGAGGCTTGATCATCAGGATCATTAAGTTCACAAAATCCGTTAGCAAATTCTTTACCACCTATAAATAACTCAAACCTATCTGCATAGTCAGGATTTTCTGTATTTCTTCTTGATAATGGCGAGACTTCAACTGGATACTCCGTAACAAAAGTTGGATCTATAAGTTTATCCTCAACAGTTTCTTCAAAAACTTCTAGGATCATTCTTCCAATCCCCCAGCTTTTTTCTATTTTAATTTTTTTATTTTTTAGAAATTCTTCTAATTTCTTTTTATTATTTAAATCGTTTCTAGATAAATCTTTGTTATGCTCCATAACTAATTCTGATAATGTAGCTTGTTTAAAATTACTTAGATTAATCTTTACATCGCCCCACTCAATTTTTGAGTCACACTCAGCAGCTGCAGCAGCACTTATGATGATATCTTTAGTTAAATCCATTTGATCTTGCATGCTAGCATATGCTTCATACCACTCCATCATAGTAAATTCAGGATTATGTTTAGTTGATAAACCTTCGTTTCTGAAACTTCTATTAATCTCAAAAACCCTTTCAAATCCTCCTACCAGAAGTCTTTTTAAATATAGCTCAGGAGCTATCCTAAGATAAAGATCTTGGCCTAAAGCATTGTGTTGAGTAATAAACGGTCTTGCCACTGCGCCTCCAGCCAATGGATGCATCATTGGGGTTTCAACCTCAAGATAACCACACTCATTCATTTTTGTTCTCATGGAATCAATAATTTTTGTTCTTTTAATAAAAATTTCTTTTGTATCAGTATTAGTCATAAGATCAAGATATCTTTGTCTATATCTTGCTTCGATATCAGTTAATCCTTTGAATTTTTCAGGCATAGGTCTTAATGATTTTGTAATCATCTCTAAATCCCAAACATCTATTGTTAATTCATCAGTTTTAGTTCTAAAAAGGGTCCCTGAAACTCCAACAATATCTCCAAGATCCCAGGTTTTAAAATCCTCATATACACTTTCTTCTACGTTGTTTTTAGTAACATATATTTGAATATCACCAGAAGAATCTCTTAAAGTTGCAAAGCTCGCATTTCCCATTACCCTTTTTAAAACAATACGGCCAGCAACTGAAATATCTTTTATTTTTTTCTCAACCAGCTCCTCTTTAGAAAATTCATCATACTTCTCATGAAGATCTTTAGCATTATTCTCAGGTTTAAAAGAATTACCATAAGCGTTGCCCTTATCTCTAAGCTGCTCTAGTTTTTTTCTTCTTTCTTCAATTAATGCTTTTTCGCCACTTAAATTATCTTTATCCATTTATACGCCTGCTTTTAACGATGATTTCATAAAATCATCTAAGTCTCCATTTAAAACTGCTGTTGTATTACCTGTTTCAAAATTAGTTCTTAAATCTTTAATTCTTGATTGATCCAATACATAAGATCTAATTTGACTTCCCCACCCTATATCAGACTTACTATCCTCAAGAATTTGTTGTTCTTCATACTGTTTTTGTAATTCTAACTCGTAAAGCTTAGATTTTAATTGTTTTAATGCATTTTCTTTATTTTTATGTTGTGATCTATCGCTTTGTGATTGAGCCACAACACCTGATGGGATGTGGGTCAGTCTAACGGCAGAATCTGTTTTATTAACATGTTGGCCTCCAGCCCCTGAAGCTCTATATGTGTCTGTTCTTATGTCAGCCTTATTAATATTTATTTCAATTGATTCATCAATCTCAGGTGATATAAAAACAGATGCAAACGAAGTATGTCTTCTATTACCAGAATCGAAAGGTGATTTTCTTACCAATCTATGTATACCTGTTTCAGTTCTTAACCATCCATAGGCATGGTCTCCATCTACGTGCAATGATGCTGATTTTATTCCTGCAACATCACCATGAGATATTTCTACTAATTCTGAGGAGAAGCCTCTATTCTCAGACCACTTCGTGTACATACGCAATAACATTTCTGCCCAATCTTGTGCTTCAGTTCCGCCTGAGCCAGACTGAATCTCTATATATGCTGATGATGAATCCATTTTGTTTGTAAACATTCTGCTAAATTCAAGTTCTTCAATAGATGATGTTATACATTGAACTTCATTAAAAATTTCTTCTAAAGAAGAATCGTCATTCTCTTCAATAGAAACATCTAATAGAACAATTGAATCAGATAATTTATCAGAAACTTCATTAAAAGAACTCAGTGCCTTTTCAATACTAGTTTTTTCCTTGCTAAGTTTTTGAGAAAGTTCTAAATCTGACCAGACCTTTTCTTCAGAAAGATCACTTTCAATTTGATTTAGCCGATCTTTTTTAGAATCAACTAAAAGGACATTATCCTTAATATCTTTTAATCTTATTTCCAAATCAGACAAATTTGATTTTAGTTCATTAATATCCATATTTAATTATTTTTTTTAATATAATTAAAAATTGAATCATCTGAGGCACTTAAATGGACTGCAACTTCTTTCTTTGAAATTACCTCTCTTAAATTATTTGGAATTTCATCAATACTTATATTAGCTTTTTTTAAAGCGTTAGGAAATTTTGCAGGATGAGCTGTTGAGAGAATGACAGTTTGATTCTTTAATTTATCTTTAAGAATGTTTATAGCTTTTGCAGCAACAGCGGTATGAGGATCCATAATATAACCATGTTTGTTGTTATAAAATTTCATAGAGTCAAAGGTTGAATCATCATCAATGCTATAACTCATAAATAAATCGCTTGATTTTTTCCACATTGCATCGTTAATTTTAATGCCTTGATTTGGAAATTGTTTATATAAATTTGAACAATCTTCGCTGTTACGGTTTAAGTAAAAATCATATATTAATCTTTCGAAATTACTTGCAACACTTATATCCATACTTGGAGAAATTGTTTCAGAAACTGTTTTCTTTGAATAATCATTATTTTTAAAAAATCGATCTAGGATATCATTGCTATTAACTGCAACTATGATCTTTTCTATAGGCATACCCATTTTTGAAGCAGCATAACAAGCAAATACGTTCCCAAAATTACCTGTTGGAACTGAAAAATTTAAGGGTTTTGATAATGCATTTATTTTTAGCGAAGCATAAAAATAATAACAAATTTGGCCAATTATCCTTACCCAGTTTATAGAATTAACTGCTAAAAGATATTGATCATCCCTTAAGAAATTTCTTTCTTTAAAACCCTTTTTAACAATATCCTGACAATCATCAAAAGTTCCACTAACTAATATAGGAAAAACATTTGGTTTATTTACAGTTGTCATTTGTTTTCTTTGTATCTCAGACATATTGCCATCAGGTATTAAAATAAAACTTTTAATTAATTCAAATTCTTTACAGGCATCGATAGCAGCAGAACCTGTATCACCAGAAGTTGCACCAAAAACAATTGCTGTCTTATTTTGAGCTTGAAGAGACTTGTTAAAAAAAGCTGCAGCTAGCTGTAAACCAAAATCTTTAAATGCAGCTGTAGGACCATGAAATAATTCTAAAACTGAGATCGATTCATCAATGTCAAAGATTTTAATAAGATCTTTTTGAGAAAAATCATGCCATGTATTATTAAGCACTTCCTCTACCTCATGATCGGAGAAAGAGGAATAAGTAAACATTGGTACTATATATTTAGCAACATCTAAAAATGTATCTACTTTTTTTAATTTTTCTATATCTACTTTTGGCCAGGAATCTGGAATAAACAAACCGCCATCATCTGCAAGTCCTTGCATTAGAACTTGTTCGAAGGTCTTATCTTTATCCTTACCTCTAGTACTATGAAAAAACATTTTTACTCTGATTCAATTCTTATTGACCTAACTGAATTAACAGAATCTAATTTTAGGATATTGTTTAATAAGTCCATGTGCTTATTTTCTAAAAATAAGTCTGATATAAGCACAATTGGAACTCTCTTTTCTTTAAGATTTTCTTTTTGAACTATTGATTCAATTCCTATGTTCTTTTCAGCAAATATTGATTTTATTGATGTAATAACACCTTGTATATCTTCTGCTTCTATATAGAAATAATACTGGAAACTTAAGTTTTGGAAATCTATTAAACCATTCTTTTCTTTTTTTTCAATTGATGAAGGATTTATATTTGAATTTGCAAGAAAAATAAGATCTGAGATTAATCCAGATGCAGTTGATTCTTGTCCAGCTCCAGATCCTGCTATATGAAGTGTGCCTAAAAGATCAGTTTCTACTTCAATTCCATTTCTTACTCCTTTTAAGTTGGCTAAGTATGAATTACTTCTAATTAAAGCGGGATGGGCTCTCAATTCAATTTCATTATTATTTATTTTCGAAACTGCTAGATGTTTAACCGTGTAACCCATTTCTGATGCACATTTAAAATCGTCTTTTTCAACCTTCGAAATTCCCTCAATATAAAAATCAGCTGGCGGTAAAGTTGTTCCAAAAGCAAGAGAAGACAATATGCCAATTTTGTGAGCTGCATCCATGCCATCAATGTCAAAAGTTGGATCCGGTTCTGCGTATCCCTCTTTTTGCGCAAGCTCTAAGGTCGATTTAAAATCAGCCCCATCCTCCATATTTGAAAGTATAAAGTTTGATGTACCGTTAAGCATCCCGGCAATCTTAGTAATATTGCTAGGTGCTAACTCTTCATTAAGAAGTTTAATAATTGGTGTGCCAGCACAAACAGATGATTCATAAAGAAACATTACTTCATTATCATTAGCTTCTTTTATAATTTCATCACCATGATTAAAAATAACTGCTTTGTTTGCTGTCACGACATGTTTTTTATTTCTAATTGCTTTTAAAATTAATTCTCTTGCAACCTCTACTCCACCTATAAGCTCAACAACTACATCAATTTCTTTATCAAGAACATCAAAAATGTCTCTAACAATTTCAATCTTTCCTGGATTACATTTTGGATTATCTCTTCTTGCTCCAATAACTGAAATTTCAATATCAAGTTTGCCTTTAGATTTAATTAATTCTTTATTTTGATTAATGGTGTTAAAGAGTCCTGTTGCAACATTTCCCCATCCACATATTCCAATTTTTAAACTTTTCATAGTTTAGCTCTTTAATTTCTTCAATAAATCTTTTGGAGAATAATATCCAGGCAATAATTCTCCACTCTCTGTAATTATTGCAGGTGTGCCAGTGATTCCTATTTTTTTTCCAATTGCATAATGTTTTGAAACTGGTTGAGAATCACAAAAAGTTAATGATGGATTTTTTCCGTTTTTTAGATTTGTAATAGCTTTTTTTGAATCTGATGAGCACCATGCGCCAACCATTTTTGTGAAAGCATCTGTTCCTAAACCAGATCTAGGAAATGCGGCATACCTAATTGTTATACCTAAATCATTGTATTCCTTAATTTCCTTATGTAATTTTCTGCAATAACCACAATCTACATCTGTAAAAACAGTTAGCTCGTATAATTGTTTATTTGATTTAAAACTAATTAATTCACTTGATTCAATTTCTTGCATCAAAGATAGCCTTTTTTCTAAGATATCTAGATCTGTCAAATTATCTACGTTTGGTGAAAGACTTTTATAAGTTTGACCCGCATAAGCTCCCACTCCAGCAGAATCCCAATTTATTTTAAACATTTGTCCATAGATAAAATATTTTCCATCTTTAGATACATATAAAGGTTGAAGATCACCAAAATATACTTTATAAATGCCTGGAAATTCAGATTTTTCAATGGACTCAACTTTTGAACCTTCGGGAAGAACTATTGATATCATTTCTTCAATTCTATCCATATAGCAATTATCATGCTTACATCTGTCTAAAAATTCCTCTGAGATAGTATTTTGTGAAATAAGATTTATTGAAATAATTAAAATTGAAAATAAAAAATATTTTTTCATTACTTTATCCTCTGGGATGATGTTTTTTTAAGACATCACTTAATCTTTGTTTTGCAATATGAGTATATATTTGAGTAGTCGATAAGTCACTATGGCCTAATAAAAGCTGTACAGATCTTAAATCAGCACCTCTATTAAGTAAATGTGTTGCAAAAGCATGTCTTAAGGTGTGAGGTGATATAGAATGCTTTAGATTTTCTCTAGAAAGGTACAGTTTAATTCTGTGCCAAAAAGCAATTCTTGATATCTTTGTTCGTCTATTTGATAAAAATATTTCTTTTGATGTAGATTCTTCTCTATCAGATAAATATGCGTTTAAAGACTCAAGTGCTGCTTCACCAAATGGTATTAATCTCTCTTTTGAACCTTTTCCTAGTACCTTTACGACACACCTTTGTGTATCAATATCTGTTATTTTTAAATTAACTAACTCTGATATTCTCATTCCTGTTGCATAAAGCATTTCTATCATAGCCTTATCTCTTTTCTCAATTTTGTTTGAGGATTTAGGGCTATTGAGTAATTTATCTACCTCATCCTCTGACATTGAAAATGGTAAATATTTCTCTTGTTTAGGAGATATAACTTCATTAACAGGTGAATTTTTTAAAATATCTTTCTTAACTAAATACATATAAAGTGATTTTATCGCTGAAATTTTTCTATTAACTGATGAGCTTTTTAAGTTTAATTCAAATAAATATGAAATGTATTTATTGATATTCTCCTCTTTTATATCTTTAAGTTTTAGTTTCGTATTTTCTTTCATCCAATTTATAAAGGCTGATATATCAGCTTCATAAGCTTTTACAGTATTTTGTGATAATCCTTTTTCAATATATAAATAATCTAAAAAAGACCTAAGATTAGCATCTTCTTTATTTAGATTTTGCATTTTTATTATTCTAGACGTTCTTTAATTCTTGCAGATTTTCCAGATCTTTCTCTTAGATAAAATAATTTAGCTTGGCGTACATCACCCTTTCTTTTTACTTTTATGGAATCAATCATAGGACTATGAGTTTGAAAAGTTCTTTCAACTCCAATTCCACTGGAAATTTTCCTGACTATAAAAGATGAATTTAAACCCGCTTTCTTTACACCCATTACAATACCTTCAAAAGCCTGAAGTCTTGTTCTGTCACCTTCTTTAACTTTTACTGAAACGACGACTGTATCACCAGGTCTAAATTCAGGAAGATCTGATTTAAGTTGTTTTGATTCAAAATTATTAATTATCTGTGATGGAGTTTTCTCATCTAAAGAAACTTTTACTTCAGCAGGAGCTTCTTCTTCAGCTGGAGCTTCTTCTGCTGGAGCTTCTTCTTCTGCTGGAGCTTCTTCTTCAGCTGGAGCTTCTTCTTCTGCTGCCTCGGCCATAGCTGTAGCCGCATCATCTACTGCACTTGGAGGAGATGACTGATTAAAATAGAGATCAAAAGCTTCCAATAACTTTGCTTTAGTTAAATTTATGTCTAAATCAAGTCCATTTTCTTTAGCAAAATCTACTATATCTACTTTTTTCATTTTGTTTAAAGCAGATTTTGTTGGTATTTCAAAAGAATCTTGAGATTTAGTTACTTCGTTTTCTGTTTTTTTAGGCGCACTTAATCCTCCAAATAAACGGGAAAAAAAGCCTTTTTTCTTGTTGTCTTTACTATCACTCATAATATTCGCCTAAAAAGGGCTATAGGATAGCCTTAGATGTCCATTCTTCCAAGAGTTTTTTTTGTTTTTTTGTTAATTTTATACCATCTAATAAATCAGGCCTTTTCATTAAAGTTCTTATAAAAGATATTTCAGATCTCCAAGTTTCAATTTTTTTATGATTTCCTGATAAAAGCACATTAGGAACCTTCATAGATTCAAATATTTCAGGTTTTGTGAAAACATCGCCTTTTAATAAACCATTTGAAAAAGTATCATTTAAATATGAGTCTTTGTTTCCTAAAGTCCCAGGCAAGTATCTAGATATAGCATCTATTAGACATATTGCTGCATACTCGCCACCACTTAAAATAAAATCACCAATAGAAATTTCTTCATCCACATATTTATCAATTATTCTTTGATCTATGCCTTCATATCTTCCACAAATTAAAGTTATATTTTTTAATTTAGATAAAGAAATAATTTTTTGTTGGTTTAGTCTCTTGCCTTGAGGTGACATAAAGATTACTCGACCACGTTTTTTTTTATCTATTTCTTTTAATGTTTTAACAATTGGTTCAGCCATCATGACCATTCCTTCCCCGCCACCATAAGGTTTTGAATCTACATGATTATGTTTATTTACAGAATTCTTTCTAATATCTAAGGCTTGAATAGAAAGTAATTTATTCTTAATTGGTTTTGAGACCACACCAGATTCTAAAACATTAAATATCTCAGGAAATATGGTTAGAATATTAATATTCATTTTTAGTAATCACTTTCCCAGTCTACTTTTACTAATCTCTTTTCTTTATCAATTGATGTTATAAAAGTTTGTTTTATAAAAGGAATTAATCTTTCATTATTATCTATTGATTCAGTTGAAGGTTTTACTATTAAACAATCATTTGAACCAAAGTTATTTAATCCTTCGATTATGCCTAATATTTCATTTTTATTTATATTAACAACAAGCATTCCAACAAGATCATGCCAATAGGTCTCATTTGAAGACAGTACAGGTAAATCATTCGATGAAATGTAAAGTTTAATATTTGTATATTCTTTAATTTCATCTAAATCATTTACATCTTTGATTTTTGCATGAAATTTAGTGTTGCTTTTTTTAATATACTCAAAGCTAAGCTTTATATCCGTAGTCTGGATATTATTAATGTATTTAAGAATATTTTCTCTAGGATTACAAAAAGAATTTAGAAAAAACTCTCCTTTTAAACCTCTAGGTTTTCCAATGGTTCCAATGCAAACAAGTTTACTATTTTTCATCTTCTGAAGAATCTTTTTCTTCAGACTCTTCTTCTGCAGGCGCTTCTTCTGCAGGCGCTTCTTCTGCTGGAGCTTCTTCTTCTGCAGGTGCTTCTTCTACAGGTGCTTCTTCTTCTGCTGGAGCTTCTTCTATAGGTGCTTCTTCTTCTGCAGGCGCTTCTTCTGCAGGCGCTTCTTCTTCTGCTGGTGCTTCTTCTGCTGGAGCTTCTTCTTCTGCAGGTGCTTCTTCTGCTGGAGCTTCTTCTTCTGCAGGTGCTTCTTCTGCTGGAGCCTCACTAGCAGCTTGCTCCTCAGCTTCTTTTGCTAATTTTTCTGCTAAAGCAGCTTTTTTTGCATTAGCTTTTGCTTTTTTTGCTTCAACCTTTGCTGCAAACTCTTCTGGTGTTAAATTAGCCTCTTTTACTAAAGCACCCACTCTATCACTAACCTGAGCTCCTTTTGATTTCCACTCTTCTATCTTATTTAAATCTATTCTTAATCTTTCTTCTTGACCTTTAGCTGAAGGATTAAAAAAACCAAGTCTCTCAATAAATGAGCCGTCTCTTGGACGTCTTTCATCTGCAACAGTTATAAAATAATATGGATTCTTTTTTGAACCACTTCTAGCCAATCTAATAATTACCATAGTAAAAATATTTAAATTTGTTTAAAAAGATGTGTATTTTAGGGTAACCTTGCTAATATTGATAGTATTATTATGCAAAGTTTTAATTAATCTTTATATTTAATGAGTTTTATTAGCCATGTAACTATAAGTATAGTTATTTATTTTATTATTAGATTCTTCTACCAAAAAGAAAGATCACTTTATGTTTCTATATATGTCTCGGCTTTTTCATATATTTTAATTTATTTATTAACTTATGAGGTTATCACTATATTGCCAACAATTCATTTTATGGTGACTGGATTGAGCTTATTGTTCATATTTATTGCATATAATGAAATTCTAATCCTTGAAAGAAAAGTTAGAAAAATTAAGCTTGGCGATTTAGCAAGTATTGAGCCATTTTCAATTGAAAGTAATTATAAAATAGTATTCAAACTATTGGGCGTGGGACTTTTGTTTTTATCTCTAGCTTTAATTTCAGGTCTTAGTATGCAGTCTATTTTTACAGCAAATTTAATATTCAAAGCGATTTTTACTTTTATAGCTTGGTTAATATTTGTTGTAACAGTTCTTGGTGTGAAATATTTTAATTTTCCAATTAAATATGGCACGAGGAGTCTTTTTATAGCAATGTGGGCTGTATTGGGTGCTTATTTTATGAATTCTTACATAATTGGATCGTAATGATAGAAGATCCCTCTTTGATATTTTTACTTTCAATACTGATATCTTTATTAATTGTTAGTGGTTTCTTTTCTGGTTCTGAAACAGGGATGATGGCCGCCAATAAAATTAAGCTCAGGAATTTATCAAAAAAATCAAAAACAAGCGCTAAAAGAGCTCTAAATCTTTTAAAAAGACCAGACCAATTATTATCTGCAATATTGGTAGGAAATAATTTTGCTAATATTTTAGCTTCGGCAATTGTAACGATAATTATGATTAATTATTTTGGAGGTAATGTTTTGGTTGGTTCAATTATATTAACCATAGTAATTCTAATTTTCTCAGAAATTACTCCAAAAACCATGGCTGCTATAAAGCCTGAAAGTTTTGCTACAAGATCATCTTTTATACTTAATATTCTAATCTATGTATTTAAACCAATAATATTTTTTACTAATTTCTTAAGTAGATTAATTCTTAAAATATTTAAATTAGATGCTAAAGATGCAACGTTAAACGATAGTCTTAATACTGAAGAGCTTAAAACATTACTTGAAGAGTCGGGAGATCTTATTCCAAAGCAATATAGAAAAATGCTATCTTCCGTTCTAGGTATGGAAGAGCTTGTTGTTGAAGATATTATGATTCCTACTTCTGAAATAATTGGTATAAACATTAATAAAAATTATCAAAATGCTACAAAAATTATTGAATCTACTGAATATACTAGACTACCAGTTTATGAAGATACAATTGATAATATGATTGGTGTTCTTCATTTAAAAGATTCTCATTCATTCTTAGAAAATTTTAGTAAAAAAAATCAAGATTATAAAAAAATACTCCAAAAAACATATTTTGTATCTCAATCTACCCTTCTAATGAAGCAACTTAGAGAGTTTCTCTCAAGTAATCAAAGTTTAGGTTTGGTTGTAGATGAATATGGAGAAATAGAGGGTTTGATATCTGTTGAGGATATTTTTAAGGAAATAACTGGAACATTTGGTGGGGATAGTGATGAGTTAGAAAAAGAATTTATTAAATTAAAAGATGGATCAATATTAACTGATGGTAATTCAAAAATTAGAGAACTTAATAATTATTTAAGCTGGGCAATTCCTGAAGATAATGCCAAAACTATTAATGGATTAATTACTGAATATCTTGATCAAATTCCTCAAGCTAACTTGTGTATCCAAATAGAGAATTATAGGTTTGAGGTTTTGGAATTAGATGAGAATTTAATATCAAAAATTAAAATCGTTAAAATTTAAAAAAGACTTTACCAATAACATCATTAGTTTTATATTTTTTATTATAAATTTCTGATGGGTACTCTTTATTATCACCATCGATAATTATATCTATTCCATTAATTGATTTAATTCTTTTTAATACTGTTCCAATCTTTGGGATATCAAGCAATATCACATCATCGACTCTTAAAGAGCGAAAATACTTTAAGCTAAGAACTAAATCATTTTCGTTAAAATTAGGGGTCATACTTTGGCCCCTAACTCTATGAAGATTAATCACTTAAAACTGGAACGATAATATCCATATGTGGTGGATTTAAAGATTTTTTAGTTACTGTTTTAACATCTTTTGTTGCCCAAAATATCTCAGCAAACCTGTTAACTTTTTCAATCAAATCTACACCATTTTGGCGATCAATGTCTTGCTTACACTTAGAAGCTGTCATCATGATTGAGTGTGTTAGATCATGAATTTCTGGAAATTTTTCCATTTGGGGCTCTTTAAAATAATCACCCCATATAGTTTTTACAGCATCCTTAACTTCAACGGCATGTTCCTCTTTTTGTTGAACTAGTCTAGATAAATGAGCTAGATCTTTCTTAGATTCTATTTTTTCAGGCATCTCACCAATTAAATCCAAGAATCTAACTACGCTTAATGCAGCATATTGAGCTACTCCTGGATCATAAACAGCACATGGTATATCACAATGAGCACTTGCATTTCTAATTTTCATACAGACCTCCTATAAATTGCTCTAATAATTAGGGCAATTGTTAAACCTAAAGAAACATAAGCAAATAAAATAATCGAATTAACAAAAAATTCAATCATATGAGAATGAATAGTATTGTTTATATGAGCAAATAAATTTATTGAAAAAATTGGTAAAAAGTATATGGCTTTCATTTAAGGAGCTCCAAAAATATTATTATTAATTGAGTTAATTATACAAAAAAAATGGGGCAAAATGCCCCAAATTTTTTAAATAGTATTAAAGATTTACATCATGCCGCCCATGCCGCCCATGCCGCCCATATCTGGCATTGGTGGCATTGGAGTTTCTTCTTTAGGAATATCAGTAACCATAGCTTCTGTAGTAATCATCATACCAGCAACTGAACCTGCTGCTTGAAGAGCAGTTCTAGTGACCTTAGCAGGATCAAGAATACCCATCTCAATCATATCTCCAAAATCACCTGTTGCTGCATTGAATCCAAAAGAATCTTTCCCATCAATTACTTTATTAACTATCACTGATGGTTCTTCTCCAGCGTTAGAAACTATTTGTCTTAATGGAGCTTCAAATGCTTTTTTAGCTATATTGATGCCAACATTTTGATCATCATTATCGCCTTTTAGTTTTGCAACAGCTTCTAAACATCTAATTAATGCAGATCCACCACCAGGAACGACTCCCTCTTCAACAGCAGCTCTTGTAGAATGTAATGCATCTTCTACCCTTGCCTTTTTCTCTTTCATTTCAACTTCAGATCCAGCACCAACCTTAATGACGGCAACACCACCAGCAAGCTTAGCAACTCTTTCTTGTAATTTTTCTTTATCATAGTCAGAAGTTGTTTCTTCAACTTGAGCTCTAATTTGATTAACTCTTGTTGCAATGGCATTTTCATCCCCAGCTCCATCAATAATTGTTGCATTATCTTTATTTAATACAACTCTTTTAGATGTGCCTAGATCTTCAACTGTTGCGCCTTCAAGAGAAAGTCCAACTTCTTCAGAGATTACTGTTCCACCAGTTAGGATAGCAATATCCTCTAGCATTGCCTTTCTTCTATCACCAAAACCAGGAGCTTTGCATGCAGCAGCTTTAACTATTCCTCTTAGATTATTTACTACCAAGGTTGCTAGTGCTTCACCTTCAATGTCTTCAGCAATAATCAATAGAGGTTTACCAGCTTTCGCAACAGATTCTAGTAATGGTAAAAGATCTCTTATATTTGAAATCTTTTTGTCAAAAAGAAGGATATAAGGCGAATCTAATTCAACTGTCATATTATCTTGATTTGTAATGAAATATGGCGATAAATATCCTCTATCAAATTGCATCCCTTCAACAACATCTAGTTCATTTTCAATACCACTGCCTTCCTCAACAGTAATGACGCCTTCTTTACCAACTTTTTCCATTGCTTCAGCTATTATTTCTCCAACAGCTGTATCACCATTAGCTGAAATTGTTCCAACTTGAGAAATTGCCTTATCGTCTGTACAAGGAACACTTAGTCCTTTAACATGCTCTACAGCACTTAAAACTGCTTTATCAATTCCTCTTTTAAGATCCATAGGATTCATTCCAGCTGCAACAGCTTTATTTCCTTCATTTACTATAGATTGAGCCAAAACGGTAGCAGTAGTTGTTCCATCTCCAGCTTCATCAGAAGTCTGTGATGCGACTTGTTTTAGCATTTGTGCACCCATATTTTCAAACTTATTTTCAAGTTCTATTTCTTTAGCAACAGAAACACCGTCCTTAGTTACCGTTGGCGCTCCAAAAGATTTGTCTAAGACAACATTTCTACCTTTTGGACCAAGGGTAACTTTAACCGCATTTGCTAATGTATTCACACCATCAAGCATTTGCGACCTCGCATTATCTCCAAATTTCACATCTTTAGCTGACATAATTTATCTCCCTATTAAAAATTTATTCTACGACACCAAAAATATCTCTTTCACTTAGAATAAGATAATCTTCACCGTCTAATTTGATTTCATTGCCGCCGTATTGGCCAAAAATAACTGTATCTCCAACTGAAACATTCATAGAAACTGAGTTGCCTGATTCAGAAACTTTTCCAGGTCCGACTGCAACTACCTCACCTTGAGATGGCTTTTCTTTTGCAGAACCAGAAAGAATAATGCCACCAGTAGATGTTTCCTCTTCTTCTGTTCTTTTAACAAGAACATTGTCATGTAAAGGTCTTAACTTCATTTATCTCTCCATATAAATAACTAAAATCTATCTTAGACAGTAGTTATGGGCTAAAAATTATAAATCAATAGATTAAATTATTTTTTAACCTAATTATTAGCAGCGCAATTGTAACCCCAATTAGGTTTGCAAGTAAGTCAAAATACTCAAAATATCTATATGGATGATAATAATGTATCAATTCAATAAATGCTCCAAATAAAAAAATGTAAAAAACTAAAGTCAGATTAGAAATCTTAAACTTACATATAGATCCAACATAGCTTAAGTATGCATAAATTAATATATGTACTAATTTATCAGACAACATAGATAATGAATTAAATCTTGGAATCTCGCTCGCATTTATAGTGCTTAATATAAATACCACAAGAAGTGAAGAAAAAAATATTAATCTACTGAGTTGCACTATTTAATTAATGTAAAAAAGCTTCTGTTTTGATAGATCATAAGTATTGCTGGTAAAGCCAAGATCGATGTAAATATATAAAAAGACATCCATCCGATGGAAAAACCATATAAACTTTGAAAATTTTCAACTATCAAACCCGAAAATCCGGCAAATATTTTTCCTAAAAATGCCATTAATGAGGTTAATAATGCATACTGAAATCCTGTATATTTTTGGGAAACTAAGCTAGTTAAAAAAGTTATATTTACAGTACCAACAATTCCTGCTGCAATGCTATCAGAAGCTACTATTGAAGCTAAAAGAGTCAAATTCTTTTCACTTAAAGCTGCATAAGAAAAAAATAAATTAGTAAACATTACTAAAATTCCACCAATTATTAACGATTTATACAAACCAATTCTTTTTATTAATATGCCGCCAAGAAAAACTCCAAAAATTGTTGCAATTAATGCAACTACTTTCACAATATAACCAATTTCCTCAAGTGTATAACCCATATCAATATAAAAAGGGTTTGCCATTGGGCCCATTACAATGTCAGTTAATCTGTATGTGGCTACAATTAAGAGAAGAATTGAAGCCATCTTAATACCAAATCTAGAAAAGAAATCCTTTAATGGTTCAATTATTGAATTGATATGATTTAACTTCTGTAGATCATGATTTTGTGATTCACTTGAAATGAGCATTGATAAGACTATGTTCACAATAAATATTAAAGCCATCAATTGATAAGCAAATGACCAAGAGAAATTAGCTGCAATTATTAATGCTAAAGAGGACCCTACTAAAATTGCGATTCTGTATCCGAACTGATAACCAGCTGCTAAATTTCCTTGATCTTCGAGCTTAGCACTTTCAATTCTATAAGCATCTATTGCAATATCTTGTATTGAACCAGCCAAGGCAATAATTAGAGCAATAAATGCAAAAAAAGAAAGATTTGTTATTGGATTTATAGTTGAGAGTATGTATATAGAAATAATTATTACGATTTGCATCAAAATAATCCAACTTCTTCGTGAACCAAAAATATTTAAAAAAGGTATCGAGAATCTATCGATAAATGGTGCCCAAAGAAATTTAATTGAATACGCTAGGCTAATCCAACTTATAAAACCAATAAGACTCAAATCTATGCCTACATCCCTTAACCATGCAGTGAGCGTTATTAAAATTAATACATAAGGCAAACCAGAAGCAAATCCAAAGCCTGTGAATGAGATTATTTTTAAATAGTCATTCTTAATCATAGTGCATCTAAATACCTTCTCCATTCAAACTTATTACCAGGATCTGTTTTTCTTCCAGGTGAAATATCGGAGTGGCCTGTAATGCTATCCTTATTTATTTCTGGATAATTTTTAATAATCAATCTTGAAACTTGAATCAATGATTCGTATTGTTCATTTGAGTAAACATCACAGTCTGTTCCTTCGAGCTCAATTCCAATTGAATAGTTATTACAATCTTTAATACCTTTATAGGATGATTCGCCAGCATGCCATGCTCTCATGTTTAATGGTACAAATTGAATAGTTTCGCCGGTTCTCTTTATATAAAGGTGAGATGATACTTTCATATCTTGAATCTCTTGAAAATAATCATGATCAGATATGATGAGTTTATTCATAAAAAAATCTTCTACATAATTGTTTCCATAAACATTTGGAGGAAGGCTAATTGAGTGAATTACTATTAAGCTTATTTTAGAGTTTTCAGGTCTTTCATTAAAATTTGGAGAATTGACGAATTTTATATTTTTAAAAATATGGTTTTCAATTTCCATTTATCTCAATCCAGGAGGCATTTTAAAATAGACATTCTCAGTATCTTCACCATCCTCAATAAGCTTCGCTCCAAAATAATCTTCAAGAGATTTTGCGATTTCCATAACTCTTGATTCTGGAGCAGATGCTCCGGCTGTAATAGCAATATTTTTGAATTTTTTAATATCCTCAAGATCTAAGTCTGAAAATTCATCTATTAAAGTTGATTTGCAACCACATTTTTCAGCAAGCTCTTTCAGTCTATTCGAGTTTGAGCTATTTTTTGATCCAACTACAATAATGTAATCTGATTCAAGGGCAAGTTGTTTTACAGCATCCTGCCTGTTTTGTGTTGCATAACAAATATCATCTTTTTTAGGAACTTCGATATTTGGAAATCTATTTCTTAATATATCTATTATCGATATTGTTTCATCAACACTAAGTGTTGTCTGAGTAACAAGAGCAAGACTTTCACTATTGTTTACATTAATACTTAATGCATCATTCTCATCTTGAACTAAATAGATTGAACTATTTTCAGAATTTATATGACGACCCATAGTACCTTCTACTTCAGGATGTCCCTCATGACCAATTAAAATAATATCTCTATTTGCTTTTGCGTGTTTTCTTACTTCCATATGAACTTTGGTAACTAAAGGACATGTGGCATCAAAAAAATTAAGATTTCTTGCCTTGGTAGTCTCCTCTACCTCACTAGATACTCCATGAGCACTAAAAATTACCAATGAATCATCAGGAATCTCATCAATTTCCTCTACAAATACTGCGCCCCTATTTCTTAAATCATTCACAACTACTTTATTATGAACAACTTCATGTTTCACATACACAGGAGCTCCATATATATCAAGAGCTTTATTTACAATGTCTATAGCTCTGTCTACACCAGCACAAAAGCCTCGAGGATTGGCTAATTTTATTTCTTTAGTCATTTCAAATAATCTTTAAATTCAAAGTATATAATTAATATTGCCCCTATCGTTATAAATGCATCGGCTAAATTAAATACAAAAAGTGAGTAATTATATATTTTCAGATGAAGAAAGTCTGTTACGCTCCCATCATTAATTCTATCTAGGACATTACCAATCGCGCCGCCAGTTATAAATGACAAAGCAATTTTATTTCTAACTTTAGTTTCATTAACAATCATCCATAAAAGATAAAGAGTGATTATGATAGTTAGTATCAACAATAAATTTGAAGCCAAATCACCTTTATTATCAAAAATTCCAAAGGCAATTCCTGAATTGTAAATAAGAAGCAGATCAATGAAAGGAAAAAAAGTTTTTATTGATTCTCCAAATAACAAATTACTATTTGCAAAAACTTTTGAGGATATATCTATTAATACGAGGAATAAAATAATTAATATAAATCTATAGTTATACAGATTTTCTTTGCTCGCCATCATTTTCTATATTATCAATGCATCTATTACATAATTCGGGATGTTCTTTGTTAGATCCTACTGATGAACATCTGTGCCAACATCTTACGCATTTGGTATTATTTGAAGGATTGACTTTAATTTTAAAACTTTTTCCCTTACTGAGGTTTGCTTCTGAAGAAATAAATAAAAAGTGAAGCTCCTCTTCAAGTTTTTTAAGAACACTTATGTCATCGGAAGTAGCTTGAACATCTACAATTGAATCGAGTGATCCTTTGATTTTATTTTCATTCCTCATTTCCTCTATCGTTTGATTGACAGCATCCTTGATTTCAAAAATTCTTTTCCATTCAGATTGATTAATATTAGATTCAGAATCTTCTTCAAAATTATCAAAATTAGTGAGAAAAACAGAGTCTTCCTGACTATTCAATCTGTTGCTTGTTTGCCAAATTTCTTCTGCAGTATATGAAAGAATTGGGGAAATAAGCCTTACTAAAATATTCAAAATACAGTCAAGGCTTGTTTGACAAGATCTTCTCGCTAAAGAATCATTTTTACATGTATAAAGCCTATCTTTAATTATATCTAGATATATTCCTCCTAATTCGTTAACACAAAAATTATGTATTTTTTGAATTGCCTTATGGTAAGCAAAAGATTCATATAAACTTATGACTTCTTTTTGAAGAGTTTTTATTTCATTTATAATCCATTTATCAAGTTCAACTTGATCTTCAAACATAACTTTATCTTTATCACTAAAATCGCTTAAATTACCTAAAATAAATCTAAAAGTATTCCTTATTCGTCTGTATTGATCTGAAGTTCTCTTCAATATTTCATCAGATGCCACCATTTCACTTCTAAAATCTGTTGAAGCTACCCAAAGCCTTAAAATATCTGCTCCTAGGCTATCCCAGACTTTCTGGGGTGAGACAACATTTCCAAGTGATTTTGATTGTTTTCTTCCTTGTTCATCTACAACAAATCCATGCGTAAGAACCGTTTTATATGGTGCAGATTTGTTCATTGCTATACTTGTTAACAATGATGATTGAAACCATCCCCTATGTTGATCTGAACCCTCTAAGTAAAGATCAGCGACAGCATTATCGCCAAATCTTTTTGCAGAAACTGCGTGGTGGGTTACTCCAGAATCAAACCAAACATCAAGTGAATCAGAAGTTTTAATATAATCTTCATGATCATCGATATAATCTTTTAAATCCAAATTATCCCAAGCAGAAATTCCATCTTTTTCAATAATTTTTGCAAATTTTTCAAATAGATCATTTTGATCAGGATGTATTTCACCAGTATCTTTATGAACTACCAAAGTAATAGGAACACCCCAGTTTCTCTGTCTTGAAATACACCAATCAGGTCTATCAGTAAGCATAGATTCAATTCTTTGATGGCCCCAAGAGGGTTCCCAATTAACACTTTTAATGTGCTCAAGAGCATCTTTGTTTAGGTTATTTTTATCCATTGAAATAAACCACTGTGGAGTAGATGTAAAAATTAGAGGCGTTTTTCGTCTCCAACAGTGAGGATAAGAATGATGATAGTCTTCAATATTAATTAGAGCATTATTTTCTTGCAATTTTTCAACAATAAGCGGATCTGCTTTCATAGCTGGCAGTCCAGCAATAAAATCCAGCTCATCTTTGAAGAAAGCTTTATTATTAAGAGAATGGATGGTTTCAATATTATTTTTCTTACATATTAAATAATCATCCATACCATGAGCAGGAGCAGTGTGAACACAACCTGTTCCTGTTTCAGTTGTGACATGATCTGCATGAAGTAGAACTGATTTTCTTTCTAAAAAAGGATGAATAAGATCAATATCAATTAATCTATTGCCTTTTATTGTCGATATAACATCAAATTTTTGCTTCCATCTTTTGGAGCATTGATCAATCATCTCAAATGCAATTACATAAAATCTATTTTGCATGCTAATGAGTGAGTATTCGAATTCAGGATTAATACAAACAGCTACATTTGAAGGAATTGTCCATGGCGTTGTAGTCCATATAACAAAAAATATTTCGTCTAAATCCTCAGAACTAAACAAATCTTTTACTTTCTTTAAAGATGAATCATCAACCTTGAATGCAACATCAATTGCTTTTGATGTTTTATCAATATACTCAACTTCTGCCTCTGCTAATGATGACCCACTTTCTTGGCACCAATGAACTGGCTTTTCACCTTTTTCTAGGTGACCTTCACTAAAAATAATACCTAAAGACCTAACAATGTCTGCTTCAAATTTTGGATCTAATGATTTATATGAATTTTCCCAATCACCAAGCACGCCAAGTCTTTTAAAATCATTTAATTGATTATCAATTTGGCTCTCAGCATATTCTTTACAAGCTTTTTGAAAACTTTCTTTATTTTTCACGAGTTCGCTATTTTTTCCATGTTTCTTTTCAACATTAAGTTCAATTGGAAGTCCATGACAATCCCAACCTGGCACATAAGGAGCATTAAATCCTTGAAGGGTTTTAAATTTAATAGTTATATCCTTAAGGATTTTATTAACTGAGTGTCCTAAATGAATATCTCCGTTTGCATAAGGAGGTCCATCATGTAAAAGAAATAGTTCATTATTCTCATATTTCTTTCTGATCTTTCCATATAAATCTGTGCTGGACCATAAATCCAATATCTCTGGTTCTTTTCTGGGCAATCCAGCTTTCATTGAAAAATCAGTGTTTGGCAGATTTAATGTATCTCTGTAGTTAATTGTCATTGGAATTTTGTAAAATATTTTTTGCTATCGATATATCCTCTTGGATTTGTAATTTTAACATGTCTAAATTATCAAATTTCTTTTCATCTCTTATTTTTTCTACAAATTTGACACGTATTCTCTGGGAATAAATGTTCTCATTAAATTCAAATAAGTGAACTTCTAATACTGGTTTTTCACCACCAACAGTTGGTCTAACACCCATATTAGCTATTCCATTTAAACTTAGATTATTTAATTTACATTTAACTGCATAAACTCCCTTAATTGGCAATCTTTGATTAGGTAGCCATATATTTGCAGTTGGAATGTTAATCGTTCTTCCTAAATGTTGACCATGAACTATTTTTCCAGAAAATGTATATGGTCTTCCAAGTAATTTTTCAGCATTATTAAAATTATTATTTAAGAGTTCCTCTCTTATTCTTGTACTACTTACTCTTTGGCCGTCTAAAGTTATTGTTTCGGTATTTTCTACCAAAATTCCTTTTTTCTCTCCCCAATTTTTTAATAAATCAGTATCCCCTTTTCTGCCTGCTCCAAATCGAAAATCATCCCCTACCGTAAAGCTTACTAAATTTATTGAATCTAAAATTTGAGAAATAAAGTCATCGGGTGACATTGTTCTAAGTTTGTTATTAAATTTTAAAAAACAAGCAAAATCTATTTTACTTTTTTTTAGAAGTTGAACTTTTTCTCTCCATGGACATATTCTTGGAGGTGGGATTTGATTCTTATCTCTTACTTTAGAGAAATACTCTGCAGCATGAGGCTCTGTAAAAAAAACTATTGTTTTTGCGTTATATTTTTCTGCATTATTTTTTATTTTTTCTAAAATTGCCTGATGTCCTAGGTGCAATCCGTCAAAATTCCCTATTGTTCCTGACAAAAGAACATTGGGATATCTTGATTTAAATAACTTTAAGTTGTGTTGTCCTCTTATTAAGTACATTTTAATCAAATAAAAATCTGAGTGGCTTTTTTAACATTAATCTTGAAATTGAAAAATAAATAATTACAGAAGCCAAAACTTCAATTGATAAATAAAATATCCTTTCAACTTGGCTTAATTTAATAAAATCTATCTCTGAAGTATAAAAATATAAAAAAATCATTAAAAATAAGCTCGAAATAAATACGTTAAAACTAAATTTAGTTACAATACTCTTTGATTTAATAAACCCATCTCTATACAAAACAATTTCTAAAGTTAATACGCTAATTATAGCTGCTAAAGAACTGCCAATTGCAATGCCTACGTGTCCATAATCTAAAACAAATGCTAGATAATAATTAAATACAACATTTAAAAATAAAGATGCTAAAGCAACGTACATTGGTGTTTTAGTATCTTTTCTTGCAAAGAATGCTGGAGTTAAAACTTTCATGAGCATAAAAAAGGGCAATCCAAATGAAAATGCCATCAGACTATAAGATGAATTAATAACATCCACTGATGTAAAAGCACCTCTATAAAAAATTGTACTTATCAAGTCTTCTGCACAGAAAAACAAACCTATTAAAGATGGTAATCCAATATATAAGACAAATTTTTGACCCTTTTGGATTCCAGAAATAAATTTATCTTTTTCATTATTAAGATCAAATTTTGATAGCGTTGGCAGTAAAACTGTGCCTATTGCAATTGCAAAAATTCCCATTGGAAACTGAATTAATCTGTCAGAAACATACAGCCAAGTTGGGCTACCTGTTGCAAGTAAAGATGCAAAAATTGTGTCTATCAGCAAATTAATTTGAATGATTCCACCAGCTAAAACTGCAGGAAAAATTAGTCTAAAAAACTTTTTTATGCCTGGGTTATTAAAATTAAGCCTTGGAATTGGTAATCTATTTATTCTCCATAAAGGTAAAATTTGAATTAGCAGCTGAACTATGCCTGCTAAGAATACTCCCCATGCAAGAACATAAATAGGCATTTCGTACTGTGGCGCAATTGCCACTGCAGCAATAATTAGGGATAAATTAAAAAAAACAGGTGTGTAAGCTGGAACTGAAAATCTTTTATGAGTATTTTGAATCCCACCTGCAAAGGCTACCAGTGAAATTAAAGCAAGGTATGGAAACATTATTCTTAAAACATTAATTGCCAAATCTTTTTTTACAGGATCAAAGTAGAAACCAGGAGCAAAAATAAAAATAAATATTGGTGCAAAAATTAATACGATTAAAGTAAAGATAAATAAAGTTGTAATTAGAATTCCAGCAAGGGAATTTAAAAACTCAAACGTATTATCTGAATTATTTTCATTTTCATAATCACTGTATATTGGTATAAATGCCTGATTGAAAGCTCCTTCTGCAAAAAATCTTCTAAATAAATTTGGTATCTTCAAACAAATTACAAAAATATCATGAAATATTGTTGCTCCAAGAAGATTTGTTGTTGATATATCTCTTATTAAACCAAAAAATCTAGATAGTCCTGTTCCAGAAATAACCTTTCTAAGGCTAGAAAATAATCCCTCAGAGGATTCTGAAATTAATTTATTATTTTTGTTCAAAATCTAAGGAAACAGAATTAATACAATATCTTAAACCAGTTGGTTGAGGCCCATCATTAAAAACGTGTCCGAGGTGTGCATCACAGTTTGAGCATTTAACCTCGGTTCTATTCATCCCAAATGATTTATCTTCAAGTTCATTTATAGAATTAGAATTAAAAGGCACGAAGAAACTAGGCCAGCCACAACCAGCGTCGAATTTAGTATCAGATTCAAAAAGAGTTTGACCACAGCAAACACATTTATAAATCCCATCTTTATTGAAATTCCAATATTTACCACTAAATGGTCTCTCAGTTCCTGATTGTCTAGTAACTCTATAACTTTCATGATCTAAGAGCTTTTTCCATTCTTTATCACTTTTAATATGATCTGACATACCTAATTGTAATTAAAAAGATACTAATTAGGTAGGAAATGAATATGTATTGATGTTAAGCAGAAGATATATTTTGATTATATAAAGAATTGGTATATTTTAAAAAATCTTGGATAAGCCTTTCAGTAGGTTTATAAATTCTTCTTCTTTTATCAGTAGAGGATGCTTTTTCGTCAATATATCCAAGAGCAACAGCCTGTTTTAATATTTGCAAACGCTTGATTCTAGATGCATACTTTTTTGGAACAAGCGAGATGGCATATTCTTGCGACATTTCATTTTCTTCTAAATGCTCCCACATAAAACTCATTAAAAAATAAAATCTATAGGTGTCTGCCTGAAAGAAGTTTAATGACTCTGGATTGTTTGGGTTATCTAATGTTTGTTTCAAAATAGTCTGTATAACGCTTCTAGCATTAGATATTGATTGTATTTCAGTAGTACTCAAAATTTCCTCACAGTTTAGTAGTTATCTTTATTTAATACATGCAATCTGTGTGCCAAATTAAGTAAATATTAAATACATAATTTATATTTGAAATATTAATACATATTATTGTTTCATTCTAGTTAACTTATAGTTAATTATTGTGAATCATCAGGATAAATAATACTTTTTAGCCAATTTAAAAATGTATTATCTTTTAAGGTGTATTTATCTAGCATATCAAAATCATGTGCTAATTTTTTTGGGTCTTTAAAAAAATCTTTTCTTGTATTAAATTTTTCATCATTAAGTTCTTTAACAAGTTTAGCTGGATTTCCAGCAAAGATTGAGTTCTGTGGCACATCTTTTGTGACTATGGCTCCGGCGCCAATAATACTATTTTTACCAATAGTTACGCCCTTACATATTATTGCACTGTCACCTACCCAAACATTGTCTTCAAGAATTACTGGTTTTGTTTGACCAACTGGCTCTGCTCTATCATAGATTCCATGCCAATCTGCATCAGAAATATATACACCATGGGCAATCATGCAAGCATCACCAATTTTAATTTTCTCTGCGGCCATGATTCTTACACCAGGAGTAATTAAAGAATATTTTCCAATAATTATTTCTCCTTTATGGTCACCAATATTCCATGAAGTTAATTTAACCTCAGCATCTCTTGCTCCAATAATAGTTGGGTAGTCACCTATACTTACGTTATAACCAAAAACTTTTATATATCTTGGTTTAAAGTATGCGCCACCCTTACCTAAATACTTAAACTGAGGTTTTAGGAAGTGCCTAACATACAATCTATTTAATTTAGTAGCATATTTCTTAAGCCAATATGGTCGATTATCTTTTCTAATAAAAATTCTCCAAATTAATTTTTTTACTATGATAAAGTAGCAAAAAAATATTTCTAATTAAAATTGAATAACAAATATATTATAGAATTTAAACAACTTATAAAGATAGGTGTACCAATTTTTGGTTCTCAAATGTCGTATATGCTTATGGGAGCAACAGATGTTATTGTTGCTGGAAGAGCCAGTGCAAATGATCTAGCAGGTTTAGCATTAGGCACCGCATTTGGTAATGCTATTTGGTTTTTTATTTCAGGAGTCATTTTTTCTGTAACGCCCATAATTGCACAGTTATATGGTGCTAAAAAGTTTATAGAAATAGGTAAAAAATTAAGAGAAATACTATGGATTGCTCTTTTCTTGTGTATTGTAATTGTCTTAATATTTACAAATCTAGATTTGATATTAGACCAACTACCTACCAACAAAGGAATCACAAAAATATCAGGTGACTATCTTAAAGCAGTTTCAATTGGAACAGCCTGCTTTACTATTTATACATGCTTGAGATGTTATAGCGAAGGAATGACGCTTACGAGGCCAATATTTGTAATTGCCTTTTTTGGAATGATATTAAATATTCCATTAGACATAATTTTTGTATATGGGCTCTTTGGAATGCCTGAGCTTGGTGGTGTTGGTTGCGGAATAGCTACTTCAATTATTGGTTTTTTGATGATGGTCGTTTTGATTATTTATATTAATTTTTCTAAAAATTATAAGCACACTAAACCATTTTCAGAGTTCACCCCATTTTCATTTGAAACAACTAAAGAAGTTTTTAAACTAGGTTTACCAATTGGCATGGGAATATTTTTTGAACTAAGTATGTTTTCAGGAGCTGCAATAATTTTGAGTGTTTTTGGTGAGATAGTTGTAGCTGGACATACCGTTGCAATTAATATTGCAAGTTTATTTTTTATGGTTCCTCTTTCAATTGGATTAGCTGCCGCAACAAGAGTTGGGAACCTTATAGGTGAAGAAAATCCATTTCAAGCTCAATTTGCTGCATATTCTGCGATATATCTATGTTCTTTTACAGCATTAATAAACAGCATAATAATATTAGTATTTGGTTCATATATTGTTAGCCTGTATACAACAGAGATTCCTGTAAAAGAGCTTGCTATAGCTTTAACTTTATTTGCAGCAATTTTTCAATTACCTGATGGAGTTCAAATGGGTGCTTTAGGCAGCCTTAGAGGTTACAAAGATACATTTGCACCAATGGTATTATTATTCATATCTTTCTGGATTTTTGCTATGCCAATTGGATACTTTCTAACAAATTATGGTTTTAATGACCCTCTCGAAGCAAAAGGAATGTGGTATGGAATGATTATAGGTTTAACCATTTTTTCTATCTTAGTTATATCCAGACTTAGGTGGATTATAAAAAAAACTCTAAAGTTTAAGATTTCAGAATCTCATCAACTTTTGAACCAATAGAAACTAAATTATCTGCTATGTGAACGCCGCACTCTTTTAATTTTTTTATTTTATCTTCTGCAGTACCCTTGCCACCAGCAATAATAGCTCCAGCATGACCCATTCGCTTTCCTGCTGGTGCGGTTTTACCTGCAATATATGATATTACTGGTTTTGTTATATTACTTTTAATAAATTCAGCAGCAGATTCCTCAGCATTACCACCAATTTCGCCAACCATTACAATAGCTTCAGTTTGATCATCTTCTTCAAATAATTTAAGCATATCTATAAAAGAGGAACCTGGAATAGGATCTCCACCTATGCCAACACAACTACTTTGTCCAAATCCTAAATCAGTAGTTTGTTTTACTGCTTCATAGGTAAGAGTTCCCGATCTAGATATAATTCCAATAGATCCAGGTTTATGAATATTACCTGGCATTATTCCTAGCTTAGCTTCTCCAGGTGTAATCACTCCAGGACAATTTGGTCCTATCAATCTTACTCCCAATTCATCTATTTGTTTTTTTATATCAAGCATATCTAAGGTTGGAATACCTTCTGTAATACAGATTATTAATTTAATACCAGCTTGTGCAGCTTCAATAATTGAGCTTTTACAGAATTTTGCTGGAACAAAAATAATAGATGCATTTGGTTCAACTTCTTTTATAGCTTCTTCAACTGAATTAAAAACTGGTTTTTGTAAATGTATTTGGCCACCTTTACCAGGTGTAACGCCACCCACTATATTGGTTCCATACTCTATTGATTGCTCTGAATGAAGAGTTCCTTGCGATCCAGTAAAACCCTGAACTATTAATCTTGTATCTTTATTTACTAAAATACTCATTTCGCTAGCTCAACTGCTTTTTTAGCTGCATGAGATAAATTATTTATACTTTCAATTTTTATATTAGCTTTAGATAAAATCTTAGACCCTTTTTCAGCATTATTTCCTTCAAGCCTAACGACAACAGGTATATTTATATCCACCTCTTTTATTGCAGCAATTATTCCCTCTGCAATCAAATCACATCTAACAATGCCTCCAAAAATATTTACTAAAACTACTTTTACTTCGGGATCTTTTAAAATTATTTTAAAAGCATTTGCAACTCTCTCTTGAGTTGCTGTACCACCAACATCTAGGAAGTTAGCCGGATTACCACCAAAAAATTTAATAGTATCCATTGTGCCCATAGCTAATCCAGCTCCATTTACCATGCATCCAATATTTCCATCAAGAGACACATAACTTAAATCACTTTTTGCAGCTTCTGCCTCTTGAGGATCTTCTTGAGACTCGTCATACATATCTTGAAGTTCAGGTTGTCTATATAAAGCATTTGAGTCTATGTTTATTTTTGCATCTAAACAATGCAAATCTCCTTTCTCATTAATTACTAATGGGTTTATTTCTAACAAACTGAGATCTTTTTCAATAAAAAGCCTTAAGAGATTCTCTATTATCGGTAAAAATTGATCGGTTTGTTTTTCATCTAGTTTTAAGACTTTTGCAATATTGGTAGCATCTTCAGGTAATGATTTATCTCCATAAGTTACGCCCTGATAAATAATTTTTTCTGGTGCATTCTTAGCTACTTCTTCAATATTTACTCCACCCTCACAAGAGCCAATAAAAACTATTTTTTGCGATTCTCTATCAATGACTGCACTTAGATATAGTTCTTTTACAATTTCAGTACACTCTTCTATGAGAATTGAGTTCACTGGTTGTCCGTATTTATCAGTTTGATATGTGATTAAATTTTTGCCAAGCCATTTATTAGCAAATTTAACTCCCTCATTGGGGTCATCTATTAATTCAACTCCACCTGCCTTTCCTCTTCCACCAGCATGAACTTGAGCTTTTACAACCCATTTTGATCCACCTATCTCATTACAAGCTTCTATTACATCTTCTGCTTTAAAAATGATCTTACCTTTTGAGACAGGTAAATTGTATTCAGCAAAGAGAGCTTTACCCTGATACTCATGTAAATTCATTTTCTTTTATTAACAATATGAATGGCTTGATTGTTTGAAGCTAAAGCGGCTTCATGAAATGCTTCGGATACTGTTGGATGACTAAACATTGTAAGGCCAATATCTTCAGCACTTGAACCAAATTCCATTGAAATTAATGCCTGTTGAACTATTTCTGCAGCAGCTGGGCCAAAGACATGAACGCCGAGAATTGTATCAGTTTTAATATCTGTTAGAACTTTTACAAAACCCTCAGACTGGTCAACTGCTAACGCTCTTCCGCTTGCAGCAAAAGGAAACTTACCTATTTTAAAATTAATGCCTTTTGATTTTAATTCATTTTCATTCATACCAACCCAGGCAATCTCAGGATGGGTATATATTACAGATGGAACTAGATCATAGTTAACTTGCACATGATTATTAGCAATTTTTTCAGCAACCATAATTCCTTCTTCACTTCCTTTATGTGCCAACATCGGTCCTCTTACTAGATCTCCTATAGCCCAAATATTCTGAATACTAGTTTGGCAAAATTCATTTACCTCAATAAATCCTTTATCAATTTTGATATTTACATCTTCAGACAAAATTTCTTCAGAATTTGGAATCCTTCCAACAGCTACAATTAACTTTTCAAACTCCATTTCATGCTTCTTGCCTTTTTGTTCATAAGTTACTTTTACAGAATTTTTGAGTTCTTCTGTATCTATGACTTTTGAGCTTAATTTAATATCTAGACCTTGATTTTTATATTCTCTATATGATTCCTTTGATATATCTGGATCTGCCATAGGCAGAAAATCATCTAATGCCTCTAGAAGAGTTACTTCTGATCCAAGTCTTGACCATACACTACCTAACTCTAATCCTATTATTCCAGCACCAACTATGCCAACAGTCTTTGGTAACTTCTTAAATGATAACGCTCCTGTGCTATCAACAATATTTTCGCTAAAACTTGCTGAAGGTATTTCTATTGGTTTAGAACCAGTAGCTAAAATAATGTTTTTTGTCTCTATATTTTCAATTGACCCATCCGTTTTTGTAACTTCAACGATATTATTTGATACTACCTTACCTTTTCCAGAAATTGATTGAACCTTGTTTGCAGCAAATAGACCATTAATTCCGCCAGTTAGCTTAGAAACTATGTCATCTTTACGCTTCATCATTGATTTAAGATCTAATTTTAAGTCTCCAACCACGATACCGTGATCGGCAAGATTTTTATTAGCTTCATAGTATCTCTGTGATGAATCTAAAAGTGCTTTAGATGGGATGCATCCAACATTTAAACATGTTCCGCCGAGGTTTAGTTTTCCTTTTTCATCTATTGATTGTTCTACACACAAGGTTTTTAAACCCAATTGTGAAGCTCTAATAGCTGAAACATATCCAGCTGGTCCACTTCCTATAACGACTACATCAAACATCTTTATTAAAATATTATAAATTTAGTAATAATCTCTCAGGTGATTCAAGTTGTTCTTTAATTGAAACTAAAAAAGTAACAGCCTCCTTGCCGTCAAGTAATCTATGATCATAACTCATGGCAAGATACATCATAGGCCTGATAGTAATATTTCCATTAATAGCAACAGGCCTGTCTTGAATTGCATGCATACCCAATATTGCAGTTTGAGGTGCATTTAGTATGGGAGTAGAGAGTAAAGATCCAAAAATACCACCATTTGATATTGTAAAAGTTCCCCCTTGCATCTCTTCGATAGATAATTTTCCATTTCTTGCTTTATCAGAATATTCTATAATAGATTTCTCAATTTCAGGTAATGATTTTGTATCAGCATCTTTGATTACTGGTACAACCAATCCTCTTTCAGTCGATACCGCAACACCAATATCTTGAAAACCATGATATACAACATCATTTCCGTCAATAGATGCATTAACAACTGGGAATTTCTTAAGAGCTTGAACTGCAGCCATTACAAAAAATCCCATAAAACCTAGTTTTACTTCATGTTCATTTTCAAATTCAGCTCCATACTTTTTTCTTAAATCTTTAATAGGCAACATGTCGACTTCATTGAAGGTTGTTAACATTGCTGTTTCTTGTTTTACAGATACTAGTCGTTTAGCAATTGTAGATCTAAGTCTAGACATTGGGACGCGCTTTTCAGGCCTACCACCATTAGAAACTGAGCTTTCTGAAGAGCTAATTTCTTCTTCATCAGGACTTAAATGTTTTATAACATCAGCTTTTGTAATTCTGTTGTCTTTTCCTGTAGGATTTATGTCGTTAGTATCTAAATTTTCTTCTAGTATCATTTTTTTAGCTGCTGGTGCTATCTTTTTATTTTCAATATTTGCTTTTTTGCTTTGAGGCTCTTCTGTTATTTTTTCTTCTTTCTTTGGTTTAGATTTTTTTTGAGTATCTGTATTTTTAATTTCAGAAGGTTCATTAGATTCTTCAAACTCGCCTATAATTTCAGAACTTTCAACAGTCTCACCTTCTGTTTTAAGAATTTTAGAAATTACTCCATCTGATTGAGCTAAAACCTCAAGAACAACTTTGTCAGTTTCGATTTCGGCTATTACTTCATCCTGATTTATATCTTCGCCTTCTTTTTTTACCCAATTAGCAATAGTCCCGTCGGCGACCGATTCTGGAAATGTAGGTGCTTTTATCTTAATACCCATTAAAAAATTGCCTCGTTAATTAAATCTTCTTGCTGCTGAAGATGAAGTTTCATTAATCCTACAGCGGGCGCAGCTGCTGCTGGCCTGCTGACTAGATGTACTTCATGTCCCTCACTAAGCCTATCTAAAACTCTTTGAATCCTATGCCTATGACTAAACCAAGCTCCTTGATTTAAAGGTTCTTCTTGGCACCAAATAAATTCTTCTACATTTTGATACTTTGTTAAGATTTCTTCAAGGTCATCATAAGGAAAAGGATACAATTGTTCTATTCTTATTATCGCAATATTTTTAAGCTTTTTATCATTTCTTTTTTTAACTAAATCATAAAACACCTTTCCAGAACACATTATTATTTTTGAAACTTTTTTAGAATCTTTAATTTCATCATCAATTACACATTCAAATTGACCATCTGTTAATTCTTTGAAACTTGAAACTGCTTCAGGATTTCTTAGAAGACTTTTTGGTGAAATGACTATTAATGGTGTTCTCATTTTTCTAATTGCTTGTCTTCTTAAAAGATGAAATATTTGCTTTGGTGAACTTGGAACGCAAACCTGAATATTTTCTGATGCACATAATTGTAAAAATCTCTCTATTCTAGCGCTACTATGTTCAGGACCTTGTCCCTCATATCCGTGAGGTAAGAGCATTACTAATCCAGATAGTCTTTCCCATTTATGTTGTGCAGAGACTATAAATTGATCAATAACTACTTGAGCTCCATTAGCAAAATCTCCAAACTGCGCCTCCCAAATTGTCAGACCAGATGGCCATGTTGCAGAATATCCATATTCAAACCCTAAAACTGCTTCTTCAGATAATAATGAATCGTATATATCAAATCTTGTATCATAAGTTTTAGCTATTTCTGATAAGGGAATAAAACCCATACCTGTTTTTGTATCAAAAACACACGCATGTCTATGAGAAAAAGTTCCTCTTCTTACATCTTGTCCAGTAATTCTAATTGGATATCCTTCACTTAGAAGCGATCCATAAGCCATGTTTTCTGCATATCCCCAATTTAGCAAAATATCCTCATTGTTCATTTTTATTCTGTCTTCAAAAATCTTTGAGGCTTGTGTACCTAAATTAAATGTTTTTGGAACAATGTTGATGGAATTTCCAATCTCTTTAAGTTTATCTTTATTAAAATTCGTTTGAACTTTTGGCCACCATTTGATATCCAGATATGGATCCCAATCAAACCACATGGAATCATTTGGCTTATCTGCTAAATTTTTTGCAACGCTTTTTCCGCCTTCTAACGAATTTCTATAATTTTTTTTAATCTTTTTGGCTTTTTCATCAGATATTATTTCTTCATCCTTCAAATAACTTTCATATTGAGTTAAAACTGATGGATGTTCTGAAATTTTTTGATACATTAAAGGTTGTGTCGCTGAGGGATCATCAGCTTCGTTGTGTCCCCTTCTTCTATAACAAAAAAGATCAATAACAATATCTTTTTTAAATTTATTACGATATTTGCATGCTATTTTAGATGCATTAAGAACCATCTCAGGATCATCTCCATTGACATGTATAACTGGAGCCTGAATTATTTTAGCAACGTCTGAAGAGTAATCGGTTGATCTTGAGTCATCTATATTGCTTGTTGTAAAGCCAATTTGATTATTAACAATAATGTGAATTGTTCCACCAACTCCAAAGCCTCTTGTTTGAGACATTTGTAGCGATTCCATTACAACACCTTGACCAGAAAAAGAAGCATCGCCATGAAGTAAAACAGGTACAACCTGCGATCTGTCTTCATCTTTAATTCTATCCTGTCTAGCTCTTACAGAACCAAGTACAACAGGATCAACTATCTCCAAATGTGATGGATTATTAAACAAAGATACATGCACCTCTCCACCAGGGGTATTAAAATTTGAGGAGAAACCTAAGTGATATTTAACATCACCAGTATTTGCTCCGTCTAATTTTTCCTCTTCATCAAAAGCTGAAAATAATTCAGATGGAAGTTTTCCTAAAACATTTACTAATAAATTTAACCTACCTCTGTGCGCCATGCCAAAACAAATTTGGTTTGCGCCTAAGGATCCACAGTTTTGAATTACACTTTCAACCAATGGAACTAGTGATTCGGCTCCATCAATTCCAAATCTCTTCATTCCAGGATATTTAGCAGATAAATACTTTGCCAATCCTTCTGCTGAATTTAACCTTTCATATATATTAATTTTTTCTTCTTTGTTGAAACTATATTCCTTTAATCTTGATTCAAATTTTCTTTGGAACCATCTTCTTTCCTTTGAATCAAAAATATGATTGCACTCAACGCCAATGTTGCCACAATAACTAGCTTTTAATTGATCAACAATCTCTCTAAGAGTTAATTTATCTTTATCAGTAAAAGTATCTGTATAAAACTCTTCATCGAGATCATCTTGTGACAAACCATGAAATTCAATACTAAGATCTTCAACACTCTTGTGCTCCATCATCCCAAGAGGATCTAAAGTTGCTTGAAGGTGACCTCTGTTTCTATAAGACTTGATAAGTCTAATAACTTTTCCTTGTCTTTCATCTATAGATATTTTTTTAACAGACTTGCTTCTAGATAAATTTTTAAACTCATTAATAATGTCTTTATGAGATATTTCCCCATTTGAATTTGGATGCTTAGGTAGATTAGTAAAGAAATCTAACCATTCTTTTGATAGATCTTCTGGATTATTTATAAAAGTTTCATAAAGATCTTCTAAGTAGGCTGCATGTCCTGCTGAAATATGCGAGCTACCCCAAAGCTCCTTCATAGATAAACTCATTTTTTTGCCTGTATTTTATACCCCGTCGGAAACAATTATATCCTTTTTATTTTTATGTAACATTGATTTTATCTCACCAATTGCTTTATTTGGATTAAGGCCTTTTGGACAAACATTTACGCAATTCATGATTCCATGACATCTATAAACGCTGAAAGGATCAGATAAAGATTCAAGTCTTTCTTGAGTCTTTAAATCTCTAGAGTCTGCAAGAAATCTGTAGGCTTGAAGTAAGGCAGCTGGGCCAACAAATTTATCAGGATTCCACCAAAATGATGGACAGCTTGTCGAACAACATGCACACAGAATACATTCGTATAAACCATCTAACTTATCTCTTTCTTCAGGAGACTGAAGTCTTTCTTGTTCTGGAGCAGTTGTTTCATTTTGTAAAAATGGTTTTATTTTTTCATATTGGTTATAAAACTCAGTCATATCTACAACCAAATCTCTAATAACAGGCAAACCTGGAAGTGGTCTTAATTCTATCTTATTTTTTTTAATTACAGATGATATTGGAGTTATACATGCTAAACCATTCTTACCATTAATATTCATTCCATCGGAGCCACATACGCCCTCTCTGCAAGACCTTCTGTAAGAAATCGATTGATCTTCTTCTTTAAGAAGATTAAGTAAATCTAAAACCATTATGTCTTTTTTTGGTTTATCAATTTTATACTTTTTCATATATGGGAACTTATCCTCTTCAGGATTGTATCTATATAAGCTAATATGAAGTTGATTGCCAATCATTAATATGTCCTTACCATTGGAGGGAAAGCTTTAACTTTTTCTGGATTAAAATTTACCTCTCGTTTGCTGACAATTTTATTTTGAGGTTCGTAAATGGTATGGCACAGCCAGTTTTCATCATCTCTATCTGGATAATCATCTCTAGCATGAGCGCCTCTGCTTTCTGTTCTTTCATATGCAGAAATTGCAGTAGATTCAGCAACCTCAAAAAGATTTTGAAGTTCAATTGCTTCTACTCTGCTAGTATTAAAGGCATCACTTTTATCTTTGAGATGAAGGTTATAAACTTTTTCCTTTAAAGCGCTTAGTTGATCTAAACCTTTTTTCATAAAGTCTCCTCTTCTAAAAACACCAAAATAATTTTGCATGCATTCTTGAAGTTCTTTTTTTACTTCAGCTGTATCAAAGCCATTAGTAGATTCATTTAGTTTATTTAATCTTTCTAGTGACTGATCGATATCACTCTTTGAAGCAGAGCTAACTCCACCACCAGATTTTAATTCGCTTTGAATATGCATGCCTGTTGCTCTTCCAAACACAACTAAATCAAGTAATGAGTTTCCACCTAACCTGTTTGCTCCATGAACTGATACGCATGCTGCCTCACCTGCAGAAAATAAACCATTTATTAAATGGTCTTGATTGTTTGTTCTAGTGAAAGCTTGGCCTGAAACATTAGTTGGTGTTCCTCCCATCATATAATGACAAGTTGGTACTACAGGAATAGGCTCATACACAGGATCTACATGGGCAAATGTTCTAGAGAGTTCACAAATTCCAGGCAATTTTGAGTTTAAAACTTCAGACCCTAAATGATCAAGCTTCAAAAAAATATGATCGTTATTTTCGCCACATCCCCTTCCTTCAAGAATCTCAAGAACCATAGATCTTGCAACAACATCTCTTCCTGCTAAGTCTTTAACATTTGGAGCATACCTTTCCATAAATCGTTCGCCATCTTTATTGATTAAATAACCGCCTTCACCTCTACAACCTTCTGTGACAAGCGAGCCCGCACCATATATTCCTGTAGGATGAAACTGCCACATTTCCATGTCTTGTGCAGGAAAACCAGCTCTTAAAGCCATAGCTAGTCCATCACCAGTATTAATAAGTGCATTAGTTGTTGATGCATAAATTCTTCCAGCGCCTCCTGTGGCTAGAACAGTGGCCTGAGCTTTTAAATATGCAACTTCGCCACTCTCTATTGAGAAGGCTATAACTCCAGTCACTTCGTCTTTTGAATTTTTTACTAAATCAACTGCGAACCATTCATTTAAAAAATTTGTACCTTCCTTAACATTATTCTGATAAAGAGTGTGAAGAAGAGCATGTCCAGTTCTATCAGCAGCCGCACATGTTCTAGCAGCTTGCCCTCCCTTACCAAAATCTTTTGATTGCCCACCAAAAGGCCTTTGATATATTCTTCCATTTTCAAATCTTGAAAAGGGTAATCCCATATGCTCTAGTTCAAAGACAGCTTTTGGCCCTTCAGAACATAAATATTCTATTGCATCTTGATCACCAATAAAATCTGCGCCTTTAACAGTATCATACATATGCCATCTCCAATCATCGTTAGGATCAGCGCTCGCAATAGCGCATGTTATGCCACCTTGGGCAGAAACTGTATGTGATCTAGTAGGAAAAACCTTAGAAACAACAGCAGTATTTAATCCAGATTTAGCTAGCTCAAGAGATGCTCTCATGCCAGAGCCGCCGCCACCAATAATTAAGGAATCAAACTCAATAGTTTTTATATTGTTAGTAAATATATTATTCATAATATTTATAATTATATATCATTAATGTTTATAACCATATTATATACAAAATACTTATTAAATAAACCAGTCCAAGCAATCCAAAAATAAAGAAATATGTGTTTCTAAGTAAATTTGCCCTTTTCGATATTGATTTATTAAGAAATCCTAGAGTTCTGACAGTTAGATAGTCTGTTCCTACTGTCCATAGTCCAATAAAAGCATGCATAACTATCATTATAAAAACAATCGATGTTAAAAGCCTAACTTCAAAAGAAAGGAAAAAATTAGACCAAGAAAAGAAATTAATCTCATCATTAGAGAATATGAAGCTTAAAATATAAATCAAGTAAGCTAGAATTAGAACCGAGCTATAACGTTGGGCATTCCATATAATTGAACCTTTCATAGGAATAAATACCCAAATAAAATTATAGAACTCAAAATCCAAAAAATTGCTGTAAAAATAGAAGAATAATGAGAACCGTTAAGTGACTCTCCAATATGAAAAAAGTCCATTATTAAGTGTCTTATCCCAGTTAGTATGTGATACCAAAATATTGCAATACTTATAAAAACAATAATAGAAAAAAATGATATTGTAGATATATCAATTAATAATTTTTCGTAACTCGATTTAGAAGATGTGGATTGATTAAGGATATATAGCATTAATGGTAATGTAATAAAAAACACATACATACCAGACAAACGATGAGTAATTGAAGAAAATGCAGACATAGGAAGTCTGATTTTTGTCAGATCAAGATATACTGGCCTTTCTTGCATTGTGTGCTTATTATTAATATCAATAATTTATTGTTATCAGTGGAGATTATACAGCAGATTTGTTATTCAAATTAGTGTATATCTCTTAATAAACATCACTTTTTTGATTTCTTTGTGTGCTTAATAAGACGCTGTCTTTTTTTCAATTGCCTTTCTGAGAGCTTATTTTTTTTCCCCTCATATGGATTCAAAGATTTTCTGAAAATAATTTTTAATTGAATGCTTTTAAGACCTAATTCTGAACGAAAACTATTTTCTAAATATTTTTTATAGTTTTTTGGTATCTTCTTGTCTTGGTTAGAGTTAATTATTAAGGTTGTTGGATGAGTTCCACCAAAATGTACATGCTTAAATTTAAGTTGTCTTCCAGAAATTGCTGGAGGTGCGCTAGCATTTACAAATTTTTCTAACAACTTATTTAGCATTGATGTAGAAAATTTTGTTTGGGATTTCTTGATTAGTTTATCTGTCAGATTGAATATTTTTTTAAATCCTTTCTTTTTAATAGCAGATATTTCAACTTGTTCTATATTTTTCATGAATTCGGATTGCATTTTTTTAGAATTATATTTTTTTTCTAATTCAGATTTTGAAACTAAGTCAATTTTGTTAAATGCTAAAAGTACTGGCTTTCCATTTTCAATAATCATGTTTAATATTTTCATATCTTGATCTACAAGACCTTCATTAATATCGCACATTAATATAACAATATCGCTTTGATCAATAGCGTACATGCTTCTAACAAATGAAAAATATTCTACTTTATGATTATATTTATATCCTTTCCTAATGCCGGCAGTATCAATTAAAATAAAATTTTCATCATTAAATTCAAATGGAATACTTATAGCATCTATAGTTGTCCCAGCAATCTCACTTACTATCAATCTTTCTTCATTTATTAATTTATTTATAAAAGTAGATTTTCCTGCATTTGGTCTTCCAAGTATTGCAACTTTTTTACCATCGGGTACATCAATAGATGTTTCTGACAATCCTTTCTCTAATTCAGATTTTAAAATATTTAAATTAGATGAGTGTTCCGCACTAATTTCAATCATATTTATAATTCCATTCTTATGCAGATCCTCTTTAATTGAGGATGTGGATTTTTTATCAATCTTATTAATTACTGTTACGAACTCTTTGCTTAGCTTCCTAAGTCTAGAAATTATATTTAAATCTTCATTATTTAATTCTTCGGAACCATCAAATAAAAGAATTGTCAGATTTGATTCCATAACAGCATTCCACGCTTGCTTAGAAATAGCTTCTTTAATTTCTTCTTTATCGTTAACTATGCCTCCTGTATCAATTAAAAATGCTTTTTTATTTTTTAAATTGATAAAACCATGATTTCTATCTTTTGTAAGCCCAGGAAAATCAGAGACTATTGCATCTCTCGAATTAGTTAGTTTATTAAATAAGGTTGATTTACCTACGTTGGGTCGCCCTATTATTGCTATTGAAGTGAACATATCTAAAATTCATTTTATATGTTTATTGAAAATAGATTAAATGCTTCATCGATAACATATAAACTATTACTTCTACTCAAAACTGTTTTAATAGGCTTTCTAGAGATTTTTTGTCTGGCAATTGTTTTTCCATTAAGTGGATCTACAATATGGAGATATCCTTCAAAATCGCCAACAATTAAGTTTCCTTTGAAACTAACAGCATTTGATAAATCTCTATTAAGATAATCCTCATTTATCCAAGATTCTTGTAAAGTTTTTATTGCGAAGGATCTTATTCCAGAGTTAGCCTCAATAACCATAAGCATTCCTCTTGTAATAATCGGGGAATAAAAAGATGATGTTTCATAAGACCATACTGACCTTTTTTGTGTAGTATCAAAAATATTTAAATTTCCTTGATAATTAGTAGTATAAATTAAAGGGCCATCAACAACTGGATCAGAATCTGAATCAATAAGATTTTCGAGTTCTGAGACACCTCTTACATAAGATATAGCACCATCCCAAACTTGGAATCCAGTATTTAATTCAAATACTCCAAGCCTGCCATTATCAAAAGAAGCATAAATTTTGTCATCTACAATTACTGGGCTACTACTTCCCCTAACCGTTAATAATGGTAATTTAGATCTATAGGACCACTGGATTGAACCAGTTTCTTTATTTAAACCTAATAATTCACCAGACCCTGTTTTAATAATAACTAATTTAGCGTCTATTGCAGCTTTACTTAAAACCTCGCCCTTTACATTTGATGACCATAATTCAGAACCATCATTTTGATCAAGAGCAATTACGTTTCCTTCAATATCTGATACAACAACAATACCAAAACCTGCTGCAGTTCCAGAAGCTAAAAAATTTAATTCAGTAGCCCAGTTCTGATTCCCATTATTTGCATTAACGGAATAAACATTACCTGATGGATTGCTAAAAAATAAATTCTGAGCGCTAAAGTCAGGAAGAAAATTACCCATTTGATTATCGCCTTTATTGGATTTCTTCCACATAATTGAAATATTTATATTATCTTGATTATTTAAAGCAATAAGTTCTTTGGGTTCATCAGGATCAATTTCATCACTTTGCCAAAATCTTAAACCATCTAAAGATGAGCATGAACTAATAACAATTAACATTGGAAGAACAAAAAAATTGATTCTTAATGATCTCATCTTAAGTCCCAATATTTGCAATCTTCATTGATATAATTGACTTTGATGTTTCATCAGAATATTTAGCAGCTGCTAATTCATATTGTGTAATAGCTAGATTGTTCTTATTCTGTTTAACCAAAATATCGCCAGTTAATTCATGGATATAACCATTAGTGCCAGAGGAAGAATAAGTGTCAACCATTTTAAGAGCTTCTTCATAACGATCTAGTGCAAGCAATATTCGAGCAGCACTAACTCTTGCCATTTTATTAAAAATTTTATTACCTCCAAATCCATTTGTTAGATCAATAAGAATATTGAAATTCTCTAATGCTTGATTAAATTTATTTGATTTAGCATCCATATTTGCTTTGCTGAGAAGCGCAAGTTTAGTGTATCCAGTATTTTTATAATCTTCTAAAAGTTGATTTAGAATAGTATTTAAATTATCCAAATTAGGATTTTCATTAGAAAGTTCTTCAAGCCATTCACTATATAAAACAGATGCCTCTTCATTATTTTGTTTTTCAATTTGATTAGAAATAATAAAAAAAGCGATGGCTGATATGACTAAAATAAAAATGGCTACAATAATTTTTTTGTACTTATCTAAAAATTTTAAAAAAGGAACAAATCTCATATTATTTTCGTAAACATTATTCATAATAGGATCCTATTTCAAATTCTTAATAAAATTATTAAAGTCATTCATTTTCATAATAATTTGCTCAGAATCATCGTCAGACAATGATTTAACTATTACAGAATCTGAACCCAATTCTTCATCTCCAATAATAATTGCGTAAGAAGAATTATCTTTATTTGCTCTTCTTAATTTTGATTTCAAACTTCCATCTGAAAGCTGAACATCAACATTGATATTATTATTTAATGATCTTATGTTGTGCGCTATTTTATATGCTTTTGGTTCCATATTGCTAGAAATAATTATTAAGGATATAGATGTTTTATATTCTTCTAATACGTTTGATAAAAGAGATAGTCTTTCAATTCCAATAGCCATACCTATTGCAGGTAGATCTTTGCCGCCAAGCTGTTTGCAGAGATTATCATACCTTCCTCCACCTAAATAAGCGTCTTGAGCACCTAAATTTGAAGAAATAGCTTCAAAAACAAAGCCAGTGTAATAATCCAAACCTCTTACTAGATTATGATCTATTTGTATTTCACATTCATCTGAAAATGTATCTACAATCAAATCCATAATTTTTAGAGAACTTTCTTGAAGAAATTCAGATATTTTTGGTCCATCCTTTAGAAGTTCTATGGTCTTTGTACTTTTAGAATCAAGGATTCTTAATGGATTTTTTTCCAATCTGGACAAATCTTTTTCATCTAATTGAGATTTGATAGGTTTCAAATATTTAATCAAGGCATCACAAAAATTCTTTTTTGTTTCGTTATCCCCAAGATGGTTTATCTTGATTTTTGGTTTCTCAATTTTTAATCTATGGTTTATTGAACATACCATTGAAATCATTTCAAATTCTGCCATTCCTTCTTTATATCCAAGAATTTCAACACCAGCTTGATTAAATTGCCTATATCTTCCCTTTTGAGGTCTTTCATACCTCCACATTGGTCCTAGATACCATAGTTTATGAAAATCACCATCTAATTTTTTTTCAATTAAAGATCGAATAACACTTGCTGTACCCTCAGGTCTAAGGGTAATGCTTCTATCATTCTTATCAGAAAATGTATATAGCTCCTTATTTACAATATCTGATAAGTCTCCAACAGATCTCCTGAAAAGATTTGTATGCTCAAGAGATGGAGTTCTTATTTGAGATATTTTGAAATTATCAAAAATTTCTTGGAGTACTTTTTCAGTATAAAAAATTTTATTAGCTAGCTCTTCTGTACTGGTTTTACTAGCTAATAAATCCATCATGCCTGTTAAAGAGTTAATTTTATCCACTTCATTAACTCCTTAAAATAATCTTTTCCGATTCAGTTTTATTTTTAATAATCTTATGTCTTACTTGTTCCTCTAATTCATTTACTAAATCTTCATTTGAGACTTTCTTATTAGGTGAACCATCAACATATAACAAATTATTTGGACTTGCTCCAGTTAATCCAATATTTGCAGCTTTACTTTCACCAGGGCCATTAACATAGCAACCTATGATTGCTACTTCTATGTCATCAGAAACATCTTCAAGTCTTTGCTCAAGCTCATTAACAACTTTTATCACATTAAAATTTTGACGAGAACAACTTGGACAAGCAATTATCTTAACTCCTCTACTTCGTATGTTTAAACTTTTAAGAATATCCCATCCAATCTTAATCTCATCTACTGGATCAGATGCTAAAGATATTCTAATGGTGTCACCTATCCCCTCAGATAACAACATACCTACACCAATAGAAGATTTCACAGTTCCAGCTCTATAACTACCCGCTTCAGTGATACCAAGATGAAGAGGTTGATTAATTATTTTTGATATTTTTCGATATGCATCAACTGTCATTTCTATATTTGATGCTTTTAAACTCATTTTATAGTTATCAAAATTAAATTTATCTAGAATTTCTACATGTCTTAATGCCGATTCAACTAAGGCGTCAGCATTTGGTTCCCCGTATTTCTTCTGGAGATCTTTTTCTAAAGAACCTGCATTTACACCAACCCTTATAGGTACATTATTATCTTTTGCCGCATTTATAACTTCTTTAACTTTTTTTTCTTTACCAATATTTCCTGGATTTATTCTTAAACAATCTGCTGTATCAGCAACTTCTAGAGCAATTTTGTAATCAAAATGAATATCGGCTACTAATGGAATATTTACTGCACTTTTAATTTCTTTAAAAGCTTTAGCCTCGTCAAAGCCTGGAACAGAAACTCTTACAATATCAGCGCCAGCAAATTCCAGATCATTTATTTGCTTGACAGTTGATAAAACATCGCAAGTATCGGTATTGGTCATAGATTGGACTGATATTGGGTTACCCCCACCAACAGAAACATCGCCGACTTTAATAGTTTTAGTTTTTTTTCTTTTAATCCAGTTACTCATTAAAAACAATAATATTTACTTTAGTTAGTCTATTCGCATTGGTAATAAAATCAATCTCAGTATTATTATATGACCCTTTAACAAAATCGGCATTTCCTATAATAATTTTAAATGGCATCTTGATATTTCTTAGATATTTTTCGTTATCAAAAAACAGTTTTGCTTCTATGAGCTCATCATTAACATATAACTCTAACCAGCATTCACCATAAAACTCTAATAATAAATTATTATCTTGTATACCTTTCGTTATTAAGTTTGATTTATCTTCTGTCTGATTAGCATCTTCTACACTTTTAAATATGTCATCTAATTTAATTTCTTCCTTCTTGATCTCTTCAATATTATTTATTTCATTTTTAGAGACAACTTCTTCATTAGAAAAGAAATATATTCCTAGTAAAATTGCAGAAAATACAAGAAATATAGATAAATAATACTTAATATTATTATCGAATGAGTCATCAAAGGAGAATTCTTTAAATATTCTTTTATGTTTTTTTTCTGTTTTTTGTTCGAAAACACCTGGGAATTCACAATGTATTTCTAGAAAATTTAAATACTTATTGAAATAAGCTTTTGCAAATGCTTCACTTGGAAAGATGGCATAATTTCCTTCCTCAATTGCAGTCAAATGAGTCTTATTAACAAATAATATCTTTGAAACCTCTTCAATTGAATGCCCCAATTCAATCCTTCTTTCTTTAAATTTTTTACCTATCTTTACAGAGCTAGCTGATTTAAATTCTTTATTCATTATATTAATTTATGAGTAATTAAATTTTTTCCTTTTATAGAGCTTGAAAGATTTCCCACTAGTTGACCACAAGCTGCATCTACACCATCACCTCTAGTGACTCTTAATGTTGTAATTAATCCTTTGCTCATCAGATATTTTTTAAATGCTACAATCTTATTATTGCTCGGCCTTTTATAATTTGATCCTGGAAAGCTGTTGAAAGGTATAAGATTTATCTTGCAAGAGATATCTGATAAAAGTTTCGTAAGTTTTGTAGCATGTTCAATCGAATCATTTACTCCATCGATTAATATATATTCAATCGTTATGTTTCTTTTATTTTGAAAGTAATCTAAATAGTCTTTGCATGATTGGATTAAAGATTTAATAGGATATTTATTATTTATTGGAACTATTTCGTTTCTTAGTTTGTCTTCTGCAGCATGGAGGGAAATAGCTAAAGAAACATCTATATCCTTAGGTAATTTATTTATATTAGGGACTATACCTGAAGTACTGATTGTTATTCTTTTTCTTGATAATCCATACGATAGTTGGTCTTTCATTATCTTAGCTGATTCAATAACAGCATCATAATTCAATAAAGGCTCTCCCATACCCATAAAAACTACATTGGTAATAGGTTTTGAATTGTTTTTATAAAAATTAGCCAGCCAAAGCTGTCCAATAATCTCATGACTTCCAAGATTTTGATCAAATCCTTGTGCTCCAGTAGCGCAGAAAGTACATTGAAGTGCACAACCTGCCTGAGATGATACACATAATGTTCTTCTATTTTTTTCTGGAATCATAACCATCTCTACCATTGATCCAGATGTAAGTTGAATAAGATATTTAATTGTACCCTCTTCTGATATATATTCTTGATAAATTTTTGGTGGTTCTATTAATGCAACGGATAATAATTTTTTTCTTAAGTCTTTATTGAAATCTGTCATTAAATTAAAATCCAATACGCCTTTTTGATGTATCCATTTTAATAATTGTTTTGCTCTAAATTTTGGTTCTTGTAGGTTGATAAAAAAACCTTCGAGTGACTCTAATGAGCAACCTAAAAGATTTCTTTTTTTAGACAACTTACTTATTCAATATTTCTTCAGATGAGAAGAAATATTCAATCTCCCTTTTAGCACTCTCTATTGAATCAGATCCATGAACTGCATTAGCATCAATACTTTTTGCAAAATCTGCTCTTATTGTTCCTTGATCAGCATCTTGTGGATTTGTACTGCCCATGAGATCCCTATTTTTCTGGACTGCATTTTCTCCCTCAAGAACTTGAACAAATACAGGTCCAGAGGTCATAAATTTTTTTAAATCTTTAAAGAATGGTTTACCATCATGCTCAGCATAAAAGCCAGATGCCAATTCATCGGTTAAATGAATTAATTTACCAGCAACTAAATTAAGATTATTATCTTCAAATCTTGAAATTATTTTACCAATAACATTTTTACCAACTGCATCAGGTTTAATAATAGATAGTGTTCGTTCAATAGCCATAGTATTATCTCAAAATTTAGCCGCTATTATATTAGAGTTATTGGTATTCTTCTATCCAATGCATCTGAATAGCTTCAAGTATTTTTTCATTAGATTTAGAAGGATCTCCACTAAAATCGCTCAATTCACATACTTTTTTATGTAAATCTGGGAAACTAATCCATTGAGGATCAATTTCTGGAAATTTATCGTTGAGCTCAATAGCTATTTCTAATACGTCCAGCCAATCAAGATTATTCATTAGTGATCTTCCGAAACCATATTTATATTATATTTAGGTAATTCAATTTCAATTTCTTCATCTTCTGGGGGAATTGCTTGACAGCTTAATCTTGATGTTTGTTCAAGCCCCCATGCCTTATCAAGTAAATCCTCCTCAATATCGCTTGCTTCTTCCAAGGTCTCAAAACCCTTTCTTACAATGCAATGACAGGTGGTACACGCAGCAGACATTTCACATGCATGTTCGATCTTAATATTGTTTCTTAAAGCAGCTTCACAAATAGTTTCTTCCGGTAAAGATTCTATTTCAGCGCCATTGGGACATATTTCCTCGTGAGGCCATATTTTTATATTAGCCATGATTTAAAGAGTGAAACTTTCGCCACAGCCACATACAGCTTTGGCATTAGGATTTACAAATTTAATCCCTTTATTTAGACCATCATCAGTATAATCAATTAAGCTACCTTTTAAAAAAGAAAAACTATTGGAGTCAACAAAGACCTTGCATCCACTAACTTCAAAGATTTTATAATCATCAATAACTTCATCAACAAAATCAAAAGTATATTCATAACCGGAACAGCCAGCCTCTTTAATACCTAATTTGATACCTTTGCCTTTTCCCCTTTGTTTTAAGACATTTTTAAAATGTGAGATAGCACTATTTGAAAAATTTAAATCTGAAGAATTAAAAGTTTCCATAATTATTGTTTTGTTTCGTAATCTTCTATTGCTTGTTTTATTGAGTCCTCAGCAAGTACTGAACAATGAATCTTAATAGGCGGTAATTCCAGCGCCTCCACAATTTCAATATTTTTAATTGCTTTAGCTTCTTCAAGTGTTTTACCAATTAACATCTCAACCAATTCACTTGATGAAGCAATTGCAGAACCGCATCCGTAAGTTTTAAATTTAACATCTTTTATAACATGCGTGTTTCCTTTAGGTTCACACTTAATTTGAAGCTTCATTACATCTCCACAAGCAGGTGCTCCAACCATTCCTGTACCAACATTTGAATCTTTAGGATCAAAACGCCCAACTTTAAAAGCTTCGGGGTTATTTAGTGTATTTTCAAATTTATCAACTACTTTTTTACTGTATGCCATTTCAATCTCCTAGTGTGCATTCCACTTAACTGTGTCAAGATCAATTCCATCGAGGTGCATTTCCCATAATGGTGATAGTTCTCTTAATCTGTGAACAACATTACCTAAAATATCTAATGTATTCTCAACATCATCATCATTGGTAAATCTTCCGAAGGAAAACCTAATAGAACTATGAGCTAATTCATCTTTTCTTCCAAGTGCTCTCAAAACATAAGATGGCTCAAGACTTGCAGATGTGCATGCTGATCCTGAAGATACCGCTATATCTTTTAATCCCATAATTAATGATTCACCTTCTACAAAATTAAAGCTAACATTTAAAATATTTGGTACTTTATTTTTAAGGTCACCATTAATATAAACATGGTCTATTTCTTTAACTTTTTCTAAAAACTTTTCGTGATATTTAGATATTTTTTTGTGATCCTTTTTCATTTCTTTATTAGCTATCCTAAAAGCTTCTCCCATACCTACAATCTGATGTGTTGCAAGTGTGCCAGATCTCATTCCTCTTTCATGGCCTCCGCCATGAATTAAGGCCTCTAATCTAACCCTAGGTTTTCTTCTAACATAAAGAGCTCCGATGCCTTTTGGTCCATATGTTTTATGGGCTGAAAAAGACATTAAGTCTATTGGCATTTTTTCTAAATCAATTTCAACTTTACCAGTACTTTGAGCAGCATCAACATGAAAGAATGCACCATATTCTCTAGTAATTTCACCTATTTTTGCAATATCATTCAATGTTCCGAGTTCATTATTTATGTGCATGATTGAAACAAGGACTGTCGAATCCTTTATTGCAGACTTAATAGCGCTAGGACTTACAACTCCTTTTTCATCTGGATCTAGGTATGTAACTTCAAAACCTTCCCTTTCCAATTGTCTGCAAGGATCTAATACAGCTTTATGCTCAATTTTTGAAGTTATAATATGATTACCTTTGGACTTATAAAATCTAGCAACACCTTTTATAGCTAAATTGTCTGCTTCAGTTGCACCGGAAGTCCAAACAATTTCTCTTGGATCACAATTTACTAAGTTTGCAACATGGGATCTTGCCTCTTCAACTGCCTCATCAGCTTTCCATCCAAACCTATGAGATCTTGATGCTGGGTTACCAAATTCACCTTCAGGAGTTAAAAATTCCATCATTTTGGTCGCAACTCTGGGGTCAACCGGTGTGGTCGATGCGTAATCTAAGTAAATTGTAGATTGTGTGCTCATCTAATTTAACTCTCTGTAACTAATATATGGGCTGTCGGTTGATTCTACAAGGTTATTAATCGTTATTTTTTCTAAATAATCTTCAACTAAAATGTTCAAATCATGCCAGAGATCATGGGTACTACATTTCTTTCCATTATTACATGTTGAAGTACCATTGCATTTAGTTGCATCAAGAACTTCGTCAACAGCATGCATTACTTCTTTAATAGAAATGTTAGAAGGATTTTTGGCATATATATAACCGCCATTTCTGCCTCTAATACTCCTTACAATACCTGCAATTCTTAGCTTTCTAAAAAGCTGTTCAAGATAGTTCAATTCAATATTTTGATTAGTAGCTATGTCACTCAAAGAAACAGGTCCAGATGATTCTAAAATACTTAATTCAATAAGCGCACTTACTGCATATCTGCTTTTAGTAGTTAATTTCACGGTCGAATTATAAATACCTGACTAATTTAGTCAAGTTTCTATATTCATACCTAATCTATCTGCTACTTGGTGGTAGGATTCAACAACATCTCCAAGCCCTTGCCTAAATCGATCCTTGTCCATTTTTTTCATTGTTTTAGAATCCCATAATCTACATCCATCCGGAGTAAATTCATCAGCAAGTAAGATTTTGTCTTTATGCATACCATATTCAACTTTAAAGTCTACTAAGATTAAGTCTGAGTCTATAAATAATTTAGATAATATTTCATTAACTTTATAAGTTTGCTCTTTCATTTCTTGTATTTGCTCATTATTAGCCCAACCAAATGAAATTATATGCTCGTCATTGATAAGTGGGTCACCAAGATCATCGTCTTTTAAAAAGAACTCAAATAATGGATTTTCAAGTATTAAGCCATCTTCGGTGCCCAGTCTTTTGCATATTGATCCAGATGCTCTATTTCTAATAACACACTCGATGGGAAACATATCTAATTTATATACTAAAGAATCAGTGCTATCTATTACTTCTATTAAATGAGTCTCAACGCCATTACTCTTTAAATGATCCATTATAAAAGCATTGAATTGATTGTTTACTGCTCCTTTACCAAGAAGAGCTTCTTTCTTTTTACCATCAAAAGCAGAAGTATCGTCGCTAAAATGCATTACTAAATAATCATCATTATCTGTGGTAAACATTGATTTGGCTTTACCTTTAGTTATTTCATTTATTTTTTTCATTAGCTTAGTGATTCATTAATTTTTGACAATAACTTTTCTGATTCCTCAATATTACCATCTTTTGATATTGCTCTTACAAATGTTTTATTATCTTTTTGTGTTATTGTGATTTCAAATTCTGATCCTTCACCAAAGTCTACATTTAATGAATTGTCATCAGCACTTCTGCCACCAAAAAGTCTAAATAGTCTTCTATCTTGTTCTTTTGCATAACTCACAAAAAATATACCTTTACTTCGATCTCTATCATTAGTTACTATTTCTGCTGCACTTAATGCTTTACTCACTGAAGACCAAGCACGGTCAAAATTTAAGTCTAGTGCTATAACTGTCATTCCATTCTCAGAAAAAATATTAGCTTTTTTCATTTCATTAAGGTTTTGGGCGGCTAATGAAGTTCCTGAAAAGTTACTTAAAGAATCGGCATAATAATCAATCATTTTTTCCATTTCATTTTGAATAAATTCTGGGTCGCTTTCAATATCACCAGAAGAATTATTAATTTTATATAAAAATATTTCTGTTGAAGCTTCTTTAATTCCGTGCTCAACTCTCATTTGCAATTTTGAATTTTGATCAAAGTCGATATCTATTTCTCCAGTAACTGGGTTAGCATTAATTACATCGTATGTCGATGTATCCCAGTAGTTTTTTGATATTGGCCAAGAAGTAGATGGTAAAGTTTCTATGTAAATCCACATCAGCTCTCCAAGCCTTCTTAATTGAACCGAACTATCTCCTGAAGAGGCAAAAATTTGTCTTGGTTTTGGAACTTCTAGTAAATTATCAATATCTTTTAAATCATTAACTGGATAATGATTCTCATTAACTGGAGAATCTAATTCATTCGGTATAGAGATATTTTCTGCAACTTCTTCTTCTAAAAAGTCATATTTTTTTTCTGGAAAGTAACCTTCTTTTCCCCCAAGAACAGAGCATGATGAAATTATAAATAGTATTAAAAAGTAAGAGTATATTTTTATCATAGCAGTTCTAATTTTAACATTTCATTAATAGTATTTTCTTGATATTTTGTATCAAGCTCGAATAAAGGTGATCTTATTGAATTTTTGATTAATCCCATTTTATATAACATCCATTTAACAGGAATTGGATTTGATTCTATAAATAAAAGTTCGTATAAATTTGAAAGTTTTTTATCTAATATGATTGCTTCATTATTTCTACCTTCCACTACAAAAGAGCATATTCTTGATATATCTTTAGGAACAACATTTGAAGCAACTGAAATAACGCCATTTCCACCTTTTTCTAGTAAAGAAAGAAATGTTGGATCATCTCCTGAAAATAATAAAAAATTTTTGTTTCCAGATGATATTTCAATTAATTCATTTATTCTTTCTTCGCTGCCAATAGCTTCTTTGATTCCTATTATATTGTTATGTTCTGATAGAACTTTAACTGAAGATGGTAATAAATCACATGCAGTCCTAGATGGGACATTGTATAAAATTTGTGGGATATCGACCTCATCAGCAAGTTTTGAATAGTGATTTATAAGACCATTTTGATTTGGCTTATTGTAATATGGCGTCACAAGCAAAGCATAATCAGCTCCAAGCTTTTTTGATTCTTCTGTTAATTCAATTGCTTCTGAAGTTGAGTTTGCACCCGTACCAGCGATTACAGGTATTCTTGAATTAACATATTCCACGGTATGTTTTATTACATTTAAATGCTCTTCAACATCGAGCGTGGCTGATTCGCCAGTAGTTCCTACTGATACAATACCATTAGTACCTTCTTGAATATGCCAATCAACTAATTTTTTTAGTGAGTTATAGTCAACATCTCCACCCTCTTCCATTGGAGTAACTAAAGCAACTAAACTTCCTTTTAAGGCTTGCATCATTTCAAAAATAAGTAAAAATATGACTATACACTATTTTATTTTAAATTTATTAAAAGGAAAGTATGGAAAAAAAACTCGAAGGAAAAAAATGTCCTATATTCAAGGGAGATTCTACAAGCAATAAAACTATTTCTAATAAAGATTTTTTAGGTAAAAATTTAGTTATATATTTTTATCCAAAAGATAGTACTCCTGGGTGTACAACTGAAGGGCAAGATTTTAGAGATAATTACAAAACTTTTAAAAAGTTAAATACAGATATACTTGGGGTATCTCGCGATAGCGTTAAATCTCATGAAAATTTTAAACAAAAACAATCTTTCCCATTTGAGCTATTGTCAGATCCTGAAGAAATAATGTGTAAAGCTTTTGATGTGATGAAGCTTAAATCAATGTATGGAAAAGAATATATTGGAGTTGATAGATCAACATTCTTGATTTCCTCTGAAGGTAAGATAATTAAAGAATGGAGATCAGTTAAAGTTAAAGGTCATGTCGATGAAGTTCTTGATGAAGTTAAAAAACTTTAAGATAAACCAGGCCAAGCATTCCAAACCGCTTTAATAAAAGTTGCTAATGGAATTGAAAAGAAAACTCCCCAAAAACCAAACATGCTTCCAAATATAAATACTGCAAGAATTATTATAATGGGATGTAATTTGACTGCTTCCGAAAATATAATTGGAACCAAAAGGTTTCCATCTAGAAATTGAAGCAATAGGTAGAGACCAATTAATAAATAAAATTGAGACCCTAAACCAAATTGCAACAACCCAATTATCACTATTGGAATCGTGATTGAAAATGCGCCAACATAAGGTATCAATACTGATAAGCCTACTAACACTGCCAATAGCGCTCCATAATTAAGCCCAAATGATGCAAATAAAATTGCAGCAGCTATGCCTACAATAAATATTTCAAGAACTTTACCTCTCACATAATTGCTTAATTGAACGTCCATTTCAGACCATACTTGAGATAACATCGCCCTATCCCCAGGAATGATTTTTAAAACACCTTCTATAATATTTCTTCTATCAAATAAGAAAAAGTAAACTAGTATTGGAAATAAAATTACATATAAAAGAACCGTTATAGTGCTTTGTATTCCTGAAATTGAGGATTTAACTATATTTTGAGTTATTGAAGTAAGTTCTGATGATACGGCTTGAAAAAATACCGAAATTTGGTCTGAATTAACCAAATCTGGAAATGTTGCAGGTATTGAAGATACAAAGTTTAAAAATTCATTGAATAGTCTTGGAATATCAAGAACAAAAGATTGCAATTGAACATAAAGTAAGGGAATAAGCCATACAAACATAGCTGCACCAATTATGATAAATATTGAAAAAGCTAAAATTGTTGCAAGATTATCTGGTACGTTATACGTTGCTATTTTTTTTTGTAATCCTACTAAAAGATATGCAACTATAATGCTAATGATAAATGGAGTTAAAACTCCAATAAATAAACTAAAAATAATTAAGGTAAGCAATATTATTAAAGAGAACACAATTGTCTCTTCATTGCTAAAAATGCGTTTAAATATATTTGTTAAATGGTTAAACATATAATCTTAAAAGACATTATATATAAGATTTAGGTAAAAAATATTAAACTTTTTCTTTGTTTTGATGTTCTAAATATAAATTTTAGTTATTATTTTTCTAATGAAGATTGTTTTTTTATACATATTGACATTATTTTTCATAATGAATTTGTTTTCATTGGATGATGAAATAAATGAATTAACTCTCCCTGAGCTAGGTGATAGAGTTTCTGGAGCGGTTTCATCCTCTGAAGAAAAAGCTATTGGAGAAATGTTTTTAAAACAAGTTTACTCTCAAGCTCCATTAATTACTGATCCTCTGCTTTTTGAATACACGGAGCACCTTATCTATAGATTATCCGAATTCAGTCAAGTTAATGATAGATATTTTACTATTCTATTAATTGATGATGATTCATTAAATGCTTTTGCCGCTCCCGGAGGAATTATTGGAATTAATGGTGGTCTTTTTTTACATTCAGATAATGAAGGACAGTTTGCATCTGTGCTTGCTCATGAATTAGCTCATTTAAGTCAAAGGCATTTTGCTAGAAATGTTCTTAAATCACAAGAAAGTAATCTTGCATCTGCTTTAGTAATGGTTTCATCTATCGCTATTGCCCTCATTAGTAATAATCCTAATGCTATGGCTTTGGGTCCAGCATTTCTTCAGTCTCAAAGTCTTAGATATAGCAGGCTTTTTGAAAAAGAGGCTGATAGAGTTGGTTTTGCAAACTTAGTTAATGCTGGATATGACCCTGATTCAATGGGGGAAATGTTTGAAAATATGAATGAACTGAGACGATTATCTGGTGATTTACCTCCTGAGTTTTTACTCACTCATCCGTTGTCTTCTTCTAGAATAAGTGATGCGTTTAATGCATCTGAAAATTTATCAAAAGAAGGTACAAAAAAAGATTCTCTAGAATTCTCTTTAATGAAAACAAGGTTAGAGGTTTACTATGAAAGCATCCCCTCAAATTCACTCAGAAAATTTAAAACAAGAGTTGAAAAAGATCCAGCAGACAAAAATATATATGGATTAGCTTTGGCTTATAAGAAAAATAATAAATATAAAGAAAGCATACAATTAATCGATGGTCTTATTGACTCTTACCCAAAAAACTTAGTTCTCAACAATACAAAAATTGACATTTTATTGGAGTCTGGAGAGTATAAAAAAGCCCTAAACCTGGTGAACAAATTTCTAGATATCTCGCCTCGGAATTATCCTCTATCAATTTCTAAGTCAAAAATTTTATTATCAATGAATAGATATTTTGAATCAGAAGAAATTGTTAGAGATCAACTACTAAGAAAAAATAGCAATCCTGAGCTTTGGTTTCTATTATCTGAGATTCAAAGAAGTAGTAAAGATATCATTGGTTATCATCAAAGTAGAGCTGAATATTTCCTTCTTTTGGGTCAAAATGAAAGAGCATTAAATCAATTAGAATTTGCATTGAAGTTAACTAAGAACAATTTTCAAGTTTCTGAAAGAATAATGACAAAAATAATTGAAATCAAAGAAGATATTAATCAGTCTAGAGGCCTTTAATCTCAACTCTTTTAGAAATCTTGATACCTAAAAATGATAAGTAACCCGCAATAGGGATTGCAATTAAAGGAAAAGAATTAGCTGCAACGCTAGTTAATTTACCAAGAGCAATAAAACCACTACCTGACAGATCTCCAAACCTTGTAATAAAGGTATCTATGAATACAGTTGATTTGTATCTATCATTCTTCTTAAAGGTTGTAAAAATAGTTTCTCTGGTGGGTTTGTTTACACCGTATTCAAAAATTCTTAGTAAAACTGTAACAACACCTACTGATATTATTGAAGGAGCCAATCCATAGGCTAAATAAGCAAAGAAAAATAATATTCCATATAAAAACATAATATTTCTAATACCAAATTTTTTAATAATAATATTTGTTAAAAAAAGTTGGACAACAAGCGTTAATGGTGAAGTTACTTGTTCAATTATTGCAAAGAATCTTAGTCTTTGCTCAGGGTTTTGTGACCATTCTTCTACAATGTTTATAGCTGTTATCCATTGGATTGTCATTAGTGCAGTCCATATCCAAACGTAAGTAGCTATATTTCTAATTTCATGAACCTTTAGAGAGTTTTTAATAGCATCAAAGCTGCCGCCACCAACATCACTTAATTTTAAATTTATATCCTTTTGAAATTTTGAGAGCATATATAATGCAAGTAGCATTGCAAAAAAAAGAAGTAATGCGGCAGATAAAGTAAATAATTCCAAACCAAGTTCATTAAAAGAACTTGAGAAACGTTTTGAAATTTCTGATCCAAACATCGCTCCTATGGAACCACCTGCCATAATTACCCCATAAAAAGATCTTTTATTTGAGTCTCTAAATAAATTTATTACAAGTACCCAGAAGATTGAAACTACAAAAAAAGAATATATATTGCACCAAACATAAAAAATTCGTCCAAGCCATATTGACTCACCAAGGCCTAAGACTTTCCATGCAAAAAGAAATAGGATTAAGTTCATTATTAAAAATGAATAACAAAATAAAATTATTTTCTTTAAATTTGATTTTGAAGCTAACCAAGAATAAATAGGATTAACTAACAACATCGCCATTGCTCCAGCAGCTAAAAGGAAAGGAAGTTCGTCAACATTTGTGACTGCCATTTCGTTCCTTACTGGTCTTAAAACATACCAAGAAGAAAGCACAAAAAAGAACAGCAAAGAACCAAGAAATGAATCTTTTGAGAATGGGCTCTTTATGAGATTAAACAAAAATATCTCCTAAAGTGGTGGGTCGCACAGGATTCGAACCTGTGACCAATTGGTTAAAAGCCAACTGCTCTACCAGCTGAGCTAGCGACCCACAGTAATACATAAAGATGGTGATTATTCCATATTTTTCAATAACTGCAAGGCTAAGGATGAGGCAGTATTATTTGGGAATTCCCTTACAACAAAATTATATTTATCTTTTGCATTTTCAATTTCATTTGATCTAAGAAAAATATCTCCTATTTTTTTATGAGCTAATGGAACTCTGTAATGATTTGGATAAGAACTTATTAGTTCCATAAAATAGTCATTAGATTTCTCTAAATCGTTATTTATTAAACAAATCTCTCCTAGCCAAAAATAAGAAAGAGGTGTTTTTTCTTCATCATTAAAGCTTTCAACAAAATACTTAAATAAATTTAGTGACTCTTCAAAACTTTGATTTTCTAGTGCATTAATGGCAGCTGAATAAACTTGATCTTTGCTTTCAAGATCTTCAACACCTTCAAATCTAATATCTGCATTTAAGGTTAAATCCTCTAAATTACTTAAAGTCTCTTTTTCATCGGTATTTATAGATTCTTTTATTAATTTCTCGATCAGATAGTTTTGAGATTCAATTTTGTTTCTTAAGTCTGCAATTTCAGATTCTAGCTCTTGAATCTTTAAGAAAAGGATATCTGTTTTGGCTTCTTCATTCTCATTAGCAGTTACTAAGGGAATCAGAAACAAACAAAAATAGAAATATTTAAATAAACAAATTTTGCAATTCATTAATTGATTTCAACTCTTCTATTTTTTGAATAGCTTTTTTCATCTTGGCCTAACACCGCAGGTCTTTCTTCACCATAACTTTTTACAGTAATTCTGTTTTTACTAATTCCATTAAGAACAAGGTAATCACTTACTGTTTCAGCTCTTCTCTGACCCAATGCCAGGTTATATTCTCTTGTTCCTCTTTCATCAGCATGACCAGAAAGTGTGATTTGAATAGAAGAATTATCATTTAAAGCATTAACAGTACTTTTTAGTGTTTGAATTGATTTGCTTGTTAAATTTGATTTATCAAATTCAAAATATATAGTTGCATTAGCAAAAACTGCCATGCTGTCATATCTTATATTTTCATTATTTATAGATGTTGCTTCTACTGTTTTTACTCCCCCAGAATTAACTTTTTCTTGAGTTACGTTCATGCTTGAACAAGATGACAAAAAAATTATAACAATTAAAAAATTTAATTTATTTCTAAAAATAAACATATTTACTCCATTAATATTATCTTAAAAATCCTGACCAGGATGGTTCCCTTACAGCTCCTTTTTTAGCAGGTAATCTAAACTTAGCGCCACTTAAAGTCACCCCAGAAAGCAATCCCATGCCCTCGTCTGTTATAGAGTAGACTATAACATTTCCATTAGGTGAAATGCTAGGAGATTCATCCATTTGAGCCTCAGTAAGAGGCCTGATAAAATTTTCATCAAAATATTTAATTGCTATTTGAAAATTCGTATTTGCTCTGTGAACAAATACAATTCCTTCATTATTTGGTAAATAGGCTCCTTTAGCATTGTAATTACCATCAAAAGTTAACCTTTTAGGTCTTGAATTGAATCTTCTTAATTCTAATTCGTAAAGTTGTGGAGATCCAGACCGACCAGAAGTAAATAAGATTTTTGAGCCTCTTGGTGACCACGAGGACTCAGTATCAATAGAATAATGATTTGTTAATCTTGTAAGGTTTTTATTTTTTAAATTAAGAATATAAATTTCTGCATTACCGTCTTGATACATTGTTAAAGATAAAAATTTTCCATCTGGTGAAAATGATGGTGAACTTATTTGAAATGAATTTTCAATTACAATTTCTCTTTTTCCTGAAGCTATTTCTTGAATAAAAACTTTTGCCATTCCGGTTTCGAACGAAACATATGCAACTTTTTTTGAGTCTGGAGACCATACAGGAGAAATAATTGGCTCTGTGCTTTTAAGTAGGATTTGTTCATTAGCCCCATCAGCATCAGCAATAACTAAATTAAAATCCTCTTTTTGTGTAACATAGAGAATCTTTGTAGCAGCTATACCCTTAATTCCAGTAATCTCTTCATAGATACCATCACTTATATAATGACCAAGCTGTCTATTCTTGTTAGGAATGCCATAAACTGTTGACGTTCTAACTTTTGAACCTTTTTTAATGTCAATAACCTGATATTCAGCTGAGATATTTGATCCTTCAGTAAGAATTTCTCCCATAACCAAATAGTCAATATTTAAAATTTTAAAGTCATTAAAAACAATTTCTTCTTCATTATTTGGTAAAGAAAGTAATTTTTCACTTTCGAATATTTTAAATTCACCAGATCTAATTAGATTGTTTTGAATAACATCGTTCAAAGTGTCGCTAATTTCTTTATCTCCTTTAAATGGGACTAATGCAACTCTATAAGGATCTTCTGTTCCTTGAGTGATCTCTAGAACAAGCTCAGATAATAAAAAATTAGAAAATATCAATATTAAAAATGTCTTTTTCATGATGGGTTAAATGTTATAACAATATTTTTAAAATTAGATAAATATATGTTGTAAGGAATGCTATTAAAAAAATTAAAAGTTTCAATTCTTTGCACTGCCATTAAAGCCGAGTTATCAAATCTTATATTTCCACTACTTTTGATAAGATTAACATTTATAATTCTCCCGTTTTTATTAATCGTTATCCTCAAGTCGCATATAAGCCCATCCTGAATATTGATAGGCTTTCGCCATGCTGACTGTAAACTTTGAATGATTAAAGAACTAAATAATTCTACTTGGCTTTGTTCAGACTCTTGAGATATAAGACTGTCTTCTCTTAGTAGATCTTCAAAACTTGTTGATGGAATAAGAGAATCGAATGAAATAGATTTTTCAGTGACTATATCTTGAGAGATCTGAGTACTCTCTTTTAAGTCCTCAATCTTAATTTCTTGTATCTGAATTGCATTACTTTTGATCAGAACTTCATCTTTAAATACTAAATTAACTTCTATTGGTCTGCTTAAGATAGATCTTTCTTTAGCTTCAAAATATAAATATCCGAGAAGATATAAAATGATTGATGCGTGAATCAAAAATGAAATAAAAGATGCCTCTAAATATATTTTATTAATTCTCATAACCTGACGTTACGATACCAATTTTAGATATTCCAACACTCTGAACAGAAGCCATACCTTTAGCTACAAAATCAAAAGCAACATCCTTGTCGCTTTGAAAGACCACCTCAATATCAGGATTGGCATCAAAAATCACTTTAGATTTTCTTTTTAGTTCCTCTAGATTTATTGATAAAGATTCATCTCCAACATTGATAAAATAATTACCTTCTTTGTTAATTGAAATCACAAGTGGCTCATTTTGCACTGTCATTTTAGTAGTATCCGTTTGAGGTAAATTCACTTCGATGCCTTGTATTAAAAGTGGCGATAGAACCATAAATATAATTAATAAAACAAGCATTACATCAATATAAGGAACTACATTAATTTCAGCTTTAAGGTTCTTCTTCTTTGCCAGTCTATAAATCATTATTTTTTATTAATTGATTTTTTATAAAAAATACTTGCTAGTTCCTCTGCAAAAATTAATGTACTCTGGCTAATTGTCTCTGATTCAGAAGTAAATTTGTTAAATGCTACTACAGCAGGAATTGCTGCAAATAATCCCATACCAGTTGCTATTAATGCTTCTGAGATACCAGGTGCAACAGCATTTATTGTGGCCTGAGTGGCGTCAGATAAGCCTTGAAAAGATGTCATGATACCCCAAACTGTTCCTAATAATCCCACATATGGACTAACTGAACCAACATTGGCTAAAAAAGATAGATGTTTATTCATCTCTTCTTCATCTGAAGCAATCGAGACTCTCATTGATCTATTGATACTCTCAAGATCAAATTCTGAAATATTATCTTCTAAATTAATTGCAGAAAACTCATCAAATGAATTCTTAAAAAGATTCTTAGCTCCATAAAGTGAAGATTCTTTTGATACTTCTTTATATAAAATATCTAAATCTTTACCACTCCAAAAAGTTTTTAGAAAATTATCATTATCACTTTTTATCTTTCTAAAAAAATTATATCTTTCAACAATAACTATCCAAGATAAAATTGAAGCAATAAAAAGCAATAACATGACAATCTTTACAACCATTCCTGCTTCAAGAAAAAGATTTAAAACTGAAATATCATCCATAGTTTTTCCTACTTAAAAATTAATAATAAATCATTCGGAAACTTTTGTGGTTTTTTTGTGATGAGATTAATAAAACACACTTCTACTTCTCCATTTACATGCTCTTTATTATTTTTTTTGTTAATAACTTTTTGATAAAAAATCATTCTTGCATCAGACTTTTTTTCAACACTAGATTGGACAATTATTTCATCTCCAAGTTCAGCAGGTGATTTATAATAAAGTTCGATTCTTTTTATAACAAAGGCTGTGTCAGCCTTTATTAATTTTTTATGTAGTATTCCATTTTTTGACAAAAATTCTGACCTTGATCTCTCAAAATATTTCACATAATTTGCATGATAAACAAAACCTTGAAAATCGGTATCTTCAACATAGACTTTATAATTTAGATCATCACACTTGATAATTTTGCTCATGAAGCTCTATGTCCTCTTGAAATAGTTCTAATATTATTTGAATAAAATCTGGCCATAACAAATCGATTGTCACAAGATTATTTTTTATATTCTTATTAATTGAGTTAGCAAGAATTCGAACTTTTATTGGTCTGTTATTAAATTTGTAGACAAGCGCTGGCATTGATCCCTCTGCGCTTGAAGATGCAAGAACTTGCTCCCACCAATCAGGTCTAGGCTCTGCACCTGTTCCATAGGCTTTACATTCAATACACCATCTTCCAAGTGTAAGATCTGGCAGCTCTTTAGTTCTAGTTTGTTCAAGAATTCTTTTAACAGGATTTTTTAGATTTAAATCATCTATAAGTGCATTTGCTATTTGCCTTTCGAATGCAGCACCTTTATTTCTTGAATTTATAGACAAAATTTAATCCTTAGCCTCAAAATTATCAGGGAATTCAGCGTTGGTATGAACTTCTTGAACATCATCAAGGTCATCCATGAATTCCATTATATTTAAAACTTTTTCTGACATTTCATTATCTAAACTTACGAGGGTCTCAGCTCGTAAAGTTAATTCTGCATTTAGATATTTAATCTCATTTTGCTTAAAAATATCTATAATTTTATTAAAATCATTTGGCTCAGTTGTCACTTCAAAAAAATCTTCTTCATTAGTAATGTCAATTGCACCCGACTCAATGACTACTTCCATTAGTTTTTCTTCAGAAAATTCTTTATTAATATGAATCAAACCAAGCTTTTTAAATAAATATGAAACTGATCCATCTGTACCAAGATTTCCTCCAAATTTTGAGAAAGCATGTCTAACATCTGAAACAGTTCTGTTTCTATTGTCAGTCATAGTTTCAACCAAAATTGCTACTCCACCAGGTCCATAGCCCTCAAAAACAATTTCTTCTAATTGACCTGTTTCGCCGGTACCTGAACCCTTTTCAATAGCTCTTTTAATTGTATCTTTTGGCATATTAGCCGCGTTTGCTTTTTCAAGAGCTAATCTCAATCTAGGATTATCATTTGGGTCAGGCCCATCTTTTGCGGCTACAGTTATTTCTCTAATAACTTTTGTCCAAACCTTACCTCTCGATGCATCCTGTCTGGCTTTTCTGTGTTTTATGTTTGCCCACTTTGAATGACCAGCCATAAATTATTCTTCCTTATGAGTACTTATTATTTTTAACTCATCGAGTTGATCTTTATCTACTTTACTTGGCGCATCGGTTAGCAAACATGACGCACTTTGTGTTTTTGGAAAAGCAATGACGTCTCTTATATTTGAAGTATCAGTTACAAGCATAACAATTCTATCAAGACCAAATGCTATACCTCCATGAGGTGGACATCCTGAGGAAAGCGCTTTTAATAAAAATCCAAATTTACTTTCTGCTTCATCTTTTGAGATATTTAAAACATCAAAAATAGCTTTTTGCATTAAAGTATCAAATATTCTTAAAGACCCTCCCCCTATTTCATATCCGTTTAAAACAACATCATATGCGTATGCGATTGCCTCATCAGGGTTATCTTGTATCCCTTTGATTGAACATTTTGGTAATGTAAATGGGTGATGTAAAGGTGTTAGATTACCTTCGTTATTAATTTCAAACATCGGAAAGTTAACCACCCAGCAAGGCGCCCATTTTTTAGAATATAAATCAAGGTCTTCACCAAGTTTCTTAATCAAAGAACTCATTGATAAATTAACAACTGATTCTTTTCCTGCACCAAAGAAAATTAAGTCATCTGTTGAAATATCTAAAGACTTAATTATGTTTTCTACTGTTTGTGGTTTTAAAAATTTAAGAATTGGAGACTGGATGCCATTTTCTAAATCCTTTACATCATTAATCTTTATATATGCCAAACCTTTGGCTCCAAGTTTGGATACAAATTTAGTGTAATCATCTATTTGTCCTCTTGATAATGAATTACCATTAGGTACTTTTAAAGCAACTACTCTGGATCCTTTTTTAGATGCAGGTTCAGAAAATACTTTAAATTCTTCATCTTTTACCTGCTCAGAAATTTCAACCAAACTTAACGGTATTCTTAAGTCAGGTTTATCACATCCATAATCTCGCATTGCATCATGCCAATCGATAACTTCAAATTTTTCTAGCTTATCTCCACAAAAATCTTTAATGATATTTTTTATCATTTTTTCACTAATACTCATTATTTCTTCTTGATCTATAAAAGAAGCTTCGATATCAATTTGTGTAAACTCTGGTTGTCTGTCTGCTCTTAAGTCTTCATCCCTAAAACATCTAGCTATTTGATAGTATTTATCTAAACCTCCTATCATAAGAAGTTGTTTAAATAGTTGAGGTGACTGTGGGAGAGCATAGAAGCTTCCTGGTTGAACTCTACTTGGAAGAATATAATCCCTAGCTCCTTCTGGTGTTGCCTTGGTTAATATAGGAGTTTCAATTTCATGGAAATCATTTTTATCTAAAAAGTTCCTTATTAAAGAAGTTATTTTAGATCTGGTTATAATTCTTTCGTTCATCTCAGGCCTTCTTAAATCTAAAACTCGATTTTTAAGTCTTACATCTTCGTTAACCTCTTGGTATTCATCAATTGGAAATACTGGAGTTTTGGCTTTGCTTAGAATTGTTAAGTCGCCTACTTCAATCTCAATTTCGCCTGTATGCATATTTTTATTAATAGTTCCTTCTAATCTTTTTCTTACACTTCCTTTAATTTGCACCACATATTCATTCCTAATTGATTCTGCTAATTGAAATGATTTTGCATTATCTGGATTGACGACTGCCTGACATATACCTCTTATGTCTCTAATGTCTAAAAATATTACTCCTCCATGATCCCTTCTTCTATGAACCCAGCCACAAATCATTACTTCTTCTTTAAGATTCGAGGATGTTATTTCGCCACAATAATGAGATTTCATGATTATTCCCTATTTATCCTTAATTTTATCTTGTTTAGAGTCTTTCTTGGAGTTTGTTTTTGAAGTTTCTATTGATTTATCACTTTTTGACGATTCATTTGATGAAATATTCTTCTTTTTACCTGTTTTAAAGTCAGTTTCATACCAACCACTTCCCTTTAATCTAAATGATGGTGCTGATATAAGTTTCTTTAAACTTTTATTACCACATTTTGGACATACTGTTTTAGGATCATCACTGATCTTCTGCATAACTTCCATTTGATGTCCACATTTGGAACATTTATAGTCATAAATCGGCATAAGTCTTCAAAAAAAGATAAAATTATAAACTATGTTATTTTCAAAGCTACTAGTTCCAACTTTAAAGGATGCCCCACAAGAAGCCGAAGTTATAAGTCATAAACTTATGCTTAGATCTGGAATGGTAAGAAAAGTAGCATCTGGTATTTATACATGGTTGCCTTTAGGATTAAAAGTTCTCAAAAAGATAGAAAATATTGTCAGAGAAGAAATGGATGCTTCTGGTGCTCAAGAAGTATTCATGCCAATGGTTCAACCTAAAGAACTATGGGATGAAACAAAAAGATGGGAAAAAATGGGTCCAGAATTATTAAGAATTCAAGATAGACATGAAAGAGATTTTTGTCTTGGTCCTACTCACGAAGAAGTTATTACAGACATAATTAGAGACAATGTTAAAAGTTATAAAGAACTTCCTCTAAATATTTATCAAATTCAGACAAAATTTAGAGATGAGGTTCGGCCTAGATATGGAATCATGAGAGGCAGAGAATTTTTAATGAAAGATTCATATAGTTTTAATATTGATGAAGAATCTCTTCAAGAAACATACCTAGCAATGAGAGAAACTTATAAAAAAGTTTTAGAAAGAATTGGACTCCAATACAAAATATCTGCAGCAGATTCTGGTTCAATTGGTGGAGATAGTTCTGAAGAATTTCATGTTCTAGCTGAAAATGGTGAAGACACAATTGCTATTAGTGATTCATCAGAGTTTGCAATAAATACCGAACTTCTTTTAAAAGATGGAGAGGATATTAGCTCACTTGAGGGGAAACCTTCGCCAGATGGTAATGGAACAATACAAATTAAAAAAGGAATTGAGGTTGGGCATATTTTTAAACTTGGAAAACTTTATGCAGAATCTATGAAAGCTAATGTCTTAAATGCTGAAGGAAAAGCTTCCACATTGTATATGGGCTGCTATGGTATTGGTGTATCAAGATTAGTTGCAGCAGCGATAGAGCAAAACTTTGATGATAAGGGAATAATTTGGCCACACAGTATTGCTCCTTTTGATATAAATATCATCTCAATTGGCTTTGATAAAGATAAGAAGATAGCATCTGCTTCTTTGGAACTATACAATGAGTTGTCTAATATGGGTTACGATGTCCTTTTGGATGACAGAAAAGATGGCTATGGCGCAAAAATGAGCGATTCTGAGCTTATTGGAATTCCTTTAAATATAATTATTGGTAAAAAATATCTTGAGAATAAAGAAATTGAATTAGTTGGTAGAAATGGAGATAGTTCAATAAACCCGATTGATGACATTAGAACAATATTAGATTTTTTTAAAAATTAATTAAAAAATCTATCATTTATTGCTTTATCCACATTAATAAGACCTAATTGAAAATTATCCAGCAGCTTTAACATTTTTTTATCATTTCGAAATAATTCATCATTAGAAAAGCCATCTAAAAGTATACTAATATCTTTTTTTACTAACGAAGATTTTGGTAAATATTTTTGCACCTCTAATAGCTTTTCAACACAATATTTTAAAGATCTCGGAAATAATTTTTCCATAATCAAAAATTTAAGAACAATTTCTTGACTTAAATTATCTTTATTGATTGTTTTGAAAGATTCGAATCCATTTACAGATCTTAAAACACTACTCCATTGTAAGTTTTGATAGTATTTATTTACATGGTTCTCTTTTCTTAAAATCTGGTCTTCAATTATTCTTGATAACATATCAGCTCTTTCAATAAATCTACCGAGCTTAATAAAATTAAATACATCATTTCTTTGCATTCCATCAGAAATAATTGCAAAAAATCTTTGAGAATTTCTAATTATTTGATAAAGATCTTCGCTATAAGGTTTATTTTTACTATTAAAATCAAGATAAAGATTATTAAATTGCTCCCAAGCAGATTTCGGCAACATTGTTAAAAGATATCTTGAATTCATTTTTGCCATTTCAATTGAAAATTTAATTGAAGACGGATTTTTTTTATCTTGAATTAAAAAGTAAAAAACATTTTCTTTTGTATTTTTTTTCTTAAAATCACTTAGATGTCCTGTTATCTGAATTAAATGTTTCAGGTCATCTGATTCATCATGAGGAATATCTAATAACAAATCTGAATTAACAATTATTAGTCTTGATGTATTTTCAATTCTCTCAATATATCTTGAAAGCCAATAAGTTTTTTCAGCAGTACTTGAAAGCATTTAGTTAACAACCCAAGTATCTTTACTGCCGCCGCCTTGAGAGGAATTAACAATAGTAGAGCCTTTTTCAAGTGCAACTCTGGTTAATCCACCATTCGTTACAAAAGTACCATTTCCAGACAATATGAATGGTCTTAAATCAATATGTCTTGGCTGTATGCTTGTTTTAATTAGAGTTGGACTTGTAGAAAGCTTAATAAGTGGCTGTGCCACAAAATTTCTTGGATTTGAGATAATTTTTAATTTGTAATCATTTAATTCTTTTTTTGTAGCATTTGGTCCTATTAGAATTCCATAACCTCCAGATTCATTTACAGGCTTAAGAACAAGCTTATTAATATTATCTAAAACAAATTTCCTATCCTTTTCAAATGCGCATAAATAGGTTTTTACTTGATTGAGTTTTGGTTTTTCATTTAAAAAGAACTCTATCATCTTGGGAACAAATGCATACACTGCTTTATCATCAGCAACGCCTGATCCAGGAGCATTTACAATAGCAACTTTTTTTTCTTTCCAGGAGTTTATGACTCCTGCTAATCCTAATGAAGAGTCTTTGATCCATAATGTTGGATCAAGATAATCATCATTTACCCTTCTGTAAATAACATCAACTTTTTTTCGTCCTGATATTGTTTTTATATAAACATAATTATCTTTAGACAAAATTAAATCTGATGATTCAACAAGATCGATTCCCATTTGTTGCGCCAGATATGCATGCTCAAAATATGCAGAATTAAATACGCCTGGACTTAGAATAACAATTGTTTTTTTCTTATCTTTTGAGTAACTAGCATTAGATAAGCATTTGTATAATTGGAATGTATAATCATCAATCGGTGATACTTGATATTTGCTAAAAAGATCCGTTACGACTTTTTTCATAACATTCCTATTTTCAAGCATGTATGCAACACCTGAAGGAACTCTAAGATTATCTTCTAAAACATAAAACTTACCAAGATGGTCTTTAATTAGGTCTGTGCCTGATATGTTTGCCCATATCTTATTTTTAGGGGTGATTCCTTTACATTCTTCTAAGAAATTTGGGGAATCTAAAATTAATGATTTTAAAATTGGGTTTTCATTTAAAAATTCTTGTTTATGGTATACGTCATGTATAAATAAATTTATTGCCTTAATTCTTTGAACTAATCCGTCTTTAACATTATTCCATTCTTTTTCTTTAATTATTCTTGGAATTAAATCTAGTGGCCATTCTCTATCAATTAATTCATTATTGTTATAAACACGAAATGTAATTCCCATAGAACGTATTATTGAATCACGAACTTTTGACAATAGTTTCTTTTTTTTTGCACTTAAAAGATCAAAAAAGTTAAATGAGGCTTCAAAACTCTTACGGGGATTATTTTTATTATTTAGATATTCATCGTAAAAATTATTTATCTTATATTTATTTGTCTTCATAATTGCTAGTAATAATCAATTAATAAAAAACAGATGAGATAAAGAAATGCGTTCCTTCGGTTCTCACCTACTTCCGTCTTTTATCAAAAGATGAACGTTTAAATTCACTTTAGCAAATCGAAGCAAGAAAGATAATTGATTTTATGTCTTTTTTTATTATATAAATATAGAATAAGGCATTCATAAAAATTAAATTTAAATATGACTTACTGCGTAGGAATGAAAATGAATGATGGCATTGTTATGGTGTCTGATTCAAGAACAAATGCTGGATTGGATAATGTTTCCACATACAAAAAGATGTTTACTTATTCAGTTGGGGATAGATCAATAATTATTGTTACTTCAGGAAACCTATCAACATCACAACATGTTTTTAAGACCTTAGAAAGTGATATTGATTCATCTAATCCTTTAACTAGCTTAAATTTATGCAAAAATTTTGATGAAATTGCAGAGTATGTAGGACAAATTTCATTAAATCACTCAAAAACAGATGGGATTTCAATTAATACTCATCTTGGATCAAATTTTCTTATTGGTGGTCAAATTAGTGGACAAGAACCTGCTCTATTGATGGTTTATCCTGTTGGTAATTATATACATGCCTCTGAGATAAAACCCTTTTTCCAACTTGGTGAGACTAAGTACGGAAAACCAATTCTTGATAGACTTATAAGAAAAGAAACTTCTCTAGGTGATGCAGCCCGATGTGCTTTAGTGTCATTTGATTCAACTATGAAGAGTGATCTCACTGTTGGTCCTCCAATAGATTTAATAGTCTATAAAAAAGATTCTATCCAGATTTCTCTTGAAGAACATCTTCAATTCAAAACACCATTTTTTTCAGATTTATCTAGCAAGTGGTCTGAAGGGCTAAGAAATCTTTTTAAAGAATTGCCTAAATTTGATTGGGAAAAAGATTAATAATTTAGTAAAGTTTTTTATAATCTCTTAATTATTGTTGCATTTGCCGTTCCGCCTCCCTCGCATATAGCCTGAAGACCATATGTGGATTCTCTTCTCTCCATTTCATGTAAAAGGGTTGTCATAAGCTTTGCTCCGGTTGCTCCAAGCGGATGTCCTAGAGCCATTGCACCGCCATTTACATTAAGTTTTGATTTATCAGCTTTTAAATCATCAGCCCAAGCAAGTGGGACTGGAGCGAAAGCTTCGTTTACTTCATACAAATCCATATCATCAATAGATAAGTTGGCAGTTTCTAGAGCTTTCTTTGATGCTGGTATTGGTCCGGTTAACATAAAGACAGGATCATCTCCTACAACAGAAATTGATACAATTTCAGCTCTTGGATTTGATTGAATCTTTTTCAATCCTGCATCATTGCATATAACAACAGCAGCAGCACCATCAGTGATTTGGCTTGCATTTCCAGCAGTTATAACCCCACCCTCAGTTACTGGCTTCAATCCTGCTAATTTATCAAGACTAGCATCAAATCTAATACCCTCATCTGCCATCACTAAATCGTTAATACCCTCAGCATTTTTACCTTCAACAGGTAAAATTTCTTTATCAAAGTATTTTGATTCTGTTGCATGAGCAGCTTTTTGATGACTTTCCATAGCGAATTGATCTAAATCTTCACGAGAAAGATTCCATTTATCTGCTACTAGTTCTGCACCTGTAAATTGTGAAAAGAATATACTAGGATATCTTTCTTTCATACCATCAGAATCAAATGGCAACCCATGGCCTGCATTATACCCATCTGTAACTGCTGCACCGATAGGTACCATGGACATGACTTCTACTCCTCCACCAATAACAATATCTTGAGTACCAGACATTACAGCTTGAATTGCGAAATGAATTGCTTGTTGAGATGAACCGCATTGTCTATCAACAGAAGTTCCAGGAACGGATTCAGGAAATGACGATGACAGAACTGCATTTCTTGCTACGTTTCCTGACTGTGCTCCAACCTGATCAACACAACCAAAAATAACATCATCTACAAGAACAGGATCGATATCTAATCTTGTTACTAGCTCATCTAAAACCTTTGCTCCAAGATCTGCTGGATGCCATAAACTTAACCTTCCGTCTCTCTTACCACCAGCGGTTCTCACTGCCTCTACAATATATGCTTTCTCTGCCATAAAAAAATCCCTACTAATTTAAATTAATAGGGATTATTGTATCAAAAAACTATTTTGATTTACTTGAAATATAGGATGATCTTATTTCTTTAACAAGTTTGTCTCTAACTTTTGCATTTTCTTTAAGGAAAATACTAGCTTTCACCTTGCCTTGCCCAATACTTTCACCATCCAATTTATAAAAAGCACCTGATTTTTCCACTAACCCGAGTTTATGACCAAAGTCTAGTATTTCACCTTCCTGATTAATTCCTTGACCATACATGATCTGAAACTCAGCTTGTTTAAATGGAGGAGATACTTTGTTCTTAACAACTTTCACTCGTGTTTCGTTACCCATCACTTCATCTCCCTCTTTAACAGATCCGATTCTTCTAATATCTAATCTTACTGAAGAATAGAACTTTAGAGCATTACCTCCAGTAGTTGTTTCAGGACTACCAAACATAACTCCAATCTTCATTCTTATTTGATTGATAAAAACGACAGTGGCTCCAGATCTTTGGATGTTACCTGTAATTTTTCTAAGCGCTTGTGACATCAATCTAGCTTGAAGACCAACATGATGATCTCCCATCTCTCCTTCAATCTCAGCTCTTGGAACTAGTGCAGCAACAGAATCAATAATAACTAAATCTACACTCTTAGATTTAACTAGCATATCAGCAACTTCAAGTGCTTGTTCTCCAGTATCAGGTTGAGATAATAAAAGTTCATCTACATTAACACCTAGTTTCTCAGCATATTGAGGATCTAATGCATGTTCTGCATCAATAAACGCACATGTACCCCCTTCTTTTTGACATTGAGCAATAATTTGAAGTGTTAATGTTGTTTTACCAGAAGATTCTGGTCCATATATTTCTGTAACTCTTCCTCTTGGAATACCGCCTATTCCAAGAGCTATGTCAAGACCAAGCGATCCTGTAGAAATTGAAGGGATATCGAGATTTTCACGATCACCCATTCGCATTACTGTTCCTTTACCAAAATGGTCGTCAATACTAGCGATAGTATCCTTTAGTGATTTTGAAGTAGTGTCTTTTGATTTAGGCATAAAATTAACTCCTTAATTTACTGTATATTTATACAGTATAAATCATATTTGATAATTTTTAAATAGTTTTGTGTAAATTTAAATATCAGTAGGTTAAAATCGTACATTCTTTAGCAATTATGACATACGTAGTAACAGAATCATGTATAAAATGTAAATACACAGACTGTGTTGAGGTTTGTCCTGTCGATTGTTTTTATGAAGGTCCTGAGTTTCTAGTAATACATCCAGATGAATGTATTGATTGTGGTCTATGTGAACCAGAGTGCCCTATTGAAGCAATATATGCAGATGATGAATTACCAGCAAACCAAATTGAGTTTGTTGAAATAAATGCAAGACTTGCTGATGTTTATGAAAATATAACCGAGGCTAAAGAACCACTTCCTGATGCTGATAATTTTAAAGATTTAGAGAATAAAAGAGAATTCTTAAACATTGGCATAAATGATCAAAATGAAAAAACATCACCTAGTGAAAATTCAAATACGATATTGCTTTATGATAATGGAGAAATAGTTATTAATAATTCAAAATTCAAAATTGATGACCTTTCTAATATGGATAACATAATTTTTGAAAATACTCTTTTAGATAATCTTAATAAAGATAATGTCGTCAATCTTAATGTAGAGGGAAAGGCATATCATGAATGGGCGATGAAAATTATGGAATTTCTTCAAAAGAATAAATTCTTAGATGTTCAAATCAAAACCTTAAAATAATTAAAAGGTAATCTCATAGGTTTCCGGATTAGGCACTATGATTGAAATTAGGCTATCTATGCCAGCTGCAAAGATTAATCCTCCAAAGAAGACTAGTATCATATTTCCAAATCTTATGTAAGCTTTATTGATTAATCTTGGCATAAGAATTAATGAGATAGTCATTCCAATAAAAAAGGGTAATAAAATCTCAAAGTTTAAACCTGAAATACTTCCGATTATTAATGGATAGACACCAACAGCTAATAAAAAAGCACTTCCTGAAATTCCAGGAAAAAGTAGAAATGAGCATGCAAAAAAACCAAATAAAATTAAGACAGCTGAAGATGGTACAAAAGGACCATCAGGAGTATATGCACCAGTCATATAAAATCCACTTAATGAAAGCCCAATCAATATAGATAATATAATACAAACATAAAATGATTTACCCTTATTTATATTTCCATTTATGAATGTATTTATGACTAAAAAAATTCCATATCCCACCATCAGAATGGCAATTAGAATATTAAATATCTTAGTATAGTTCTCATATAAAAAATCAATTAAAGAAGAAAATAAAAAAACACTTAAAATCATGCCAAATAAAAGAGGTAGTATTAGATTCGAATTCTTAAATTTTCTTAAGAAATCTAATAATTTTTCATATACACCAAACATTAATGCAACAGTCGCACCCGATATTCCTGGTAATAATTCTGATAATCCAATAAATATGCCTGCTATAAAATATCTAATTTTTTCATTCATACATCATTACCATCTTCTGATTTTCCTGCCAACATCGGAACAAATGACACATCATCATATTGTTCTTCTTTAATTTCTTCATCTTTGTTTTTTGTTATTACATTTAATTTTTGTGATGAGCCTCCCACAGGAATAACCAACTTAGCATCATCATTTAATATAGAAACCAAATCATTTGGATATGCTCTTGGGGCGGCTGCACATAAAATACCATCATATTTTTTTTGCTTATCCCAATCTTCATAACCGTCTCCATGCCTAAAAAGTACATTATTGATTTTAAGATTTGATAGATTCTCTCTAGATTTATGAACTAAAGGTTTAATTCTTTCAATGGCATCAACCTTTTCACTAAAAAATGATAAAACTGCTGACTGATAACCACACCCAGAACCAAGTTCTAGTAAATTTTCAAAGACTTTACCTCTGCTATTGGTGTGAGATATTAGTAATTCTGTCATTCGAGCAACAATGTATGGTTGGGAAATTGTTTGTTTGTACCCTATTGTTAACGATCTATTCTCATAAGCTCTTGACCATAATGCCTCATCAAGAAATATGTGACGAGGGATTTGAGAAATTGCATCTAGAACTCTAAAATCCTTAATGCCAAGATCTAGAAGAGTTTCTATCATCTCTTCTCTTACTCTTCTGAAGGTAAATCCAGAGTTACTCATCTAACATCTTTGAAATATCTTTAATAAAACTTGATGAGCTCAAACTATAATCAAGAACTGAAACAGAAACATAGCCAGTCTTGATTGCCTCTGCATCAGTCATGAAATTATCTTTAAGGGGTTCTCCAGAAAGATTATATCTGTATTTATATAGATCTTTCGAATCTTGATTATCAATTCTGATTGGTTTTGCAGGAATGCCTCTTTTTGATAATCCTGTTGCTAAAACACCCTTAAACTCTTCCTCATTAATATCTGGAAAATTAATATTAATAACTTTTCCATTAAAAATTTCATTGGAAGAAACAATTTTTTCAATTAATTCAATTGATTTTTTTGTAATAAATTCAATATCTTTTGCATCATATGATGCAACAGAAATTGCAATTGGTGGATATTTTAAATTTCTTCCACCTACTGCTGCACCTACGGTGCCTGAATACAGGACATCATTGCCAATGTTCGCTCCGTGATTGATACCTGATACAACAATATCAAATTCAAAATCTACAATACTTAAAAGACCTAAGTATGAACAATCTGCAGGGGTTCCATCAACAGCATAAATTCTATCATCCACCTTGGTCACCTCTATCTCATTTAAATATGATATTGCTGCGCTCATTCCACTACAATTATTTTTAGGAGCAACTATCCATACCTCATGATTCTTGGATAATTCTTTATAAAGAATTTTTATATTTTCAGCATCAAAGCCATCATCATTGGTAAGTAATATTTTCATTTTTTTTCTCTAAGATTTACAAGGCTTTGGACTGCTATTGCTTTGTTTTCACCAATAATACCAATTTTTTCAGAAGTTGTTGCTTTTAAACCAATCTTAGAAACAGGTATTGATAAAAGATTAGATAATTCTTTTAAAATATTTTCTCTATGGGGCGCAATCTTGGGTTGTTCACATATTACTGTTGTATCAATATTATAAATCTCTAAATTTCTTTTATTTAATTGATCCAAACAATATTTAATAATTTCTTTACTATTTAAGTCTTTATTATTTTCATCTTGATCTGAAAAAAATATTCCTATATCTCCTAATGCAGCTGCACCTAGAATTGAGTCTGCTATTGAGTGAAGCAAAACATCACCATCTGAATGAGCAATAATTTTATAATCACATTCTATTTTGTAGCCACCTAAAATTATTCCATCTCCAGCTTGATATTTATGCAAGTCAAAACCTACACCACTTCTAATAAGAAAATTATTTAAAATCTCTAAATCCTCTGGTTCAGTAACTTTAATATTTGAACGAGATCCTTTAACTTTTGACAAAGTTAAATTTGCATATTCAATAGCAAAAGATTCATCAGGACAATTTATATTTTCATCAATACATCTTTTTATTGATGATTTTAAATGACTGAATTTTGAAATTTGAGGCGTCTGAACTAGATAGAATTTATTTTTATCTTTTGTTGTATCTTTAGGGCTTATTTCTTCCTTAAGTGAATCATATACGGGAATATACAAAAAGGAGCAACTTGTTTTGGACTTTTTAATATCTTTATATAAATTAACAATATCATCTTCTGTAATATTTGGTCTGGCTGCATCATGAGTTAATACATATTCATATTCTCTATCAGCAGCATTAAGTGCATTATTTATTGATTCTTGTCTTGAAGCACCACCAACAACATATTTAATCTTATTGGAATTATAAAAATTTTGATTTTTAATATGATTATCATCTTCAGAAATGGCAATAATTATTTCTGATACATATTTAGAATCAACAAAAGGCTTAACCGCACTTTCGATTATGGTATTTCCATTTACCCTAGCATATTGCTTTGGAATCTTATTGCCAAACCTTTCTCCCAATCCAGCTGCCGCTATGATTGTTAATATATTTTCATTCATCTTTTTCTTCTTCTTTAAAGGATATAAATTCCTCATCTGGATAGGTTAGATTCAAATTCTCTCTTGCAAAATTTTCAATATGATCATTTGAATCTTGAGCATTTTTAATTTCAAATTCAAGAATTTCATTTTCTTTTTTTAAGCTATCATTACTTTTTTGATGAGTATTGCTTTCTTCTAATAATGAGTTTCTTTTTGAATAATTATTTTCTCCAAAAAAAATACTATTCAATAAAAGAAATATTATTAAAAGCGAAGCAAATAATAATAAATAATAAAACTTATTCATTTAACAAAATATTGCTGCTTTCATTTTCTATCCAAAGCAGTCTATTATATTTTGCAATTCTTTCAGATCTACAAGGAGCTCCAGTTTTTATTTGTCCCACTCCTAATCCTACAGCTAGATCTGCAATTGTTATGTCTTCGGTTTCACCAGACCTATGAGAAATAATTGATTTGTATTTATTATTATTTGCACAATGAATAGTTTGAATTGTCTCTGTGATTGTTCCAACTTGATTAAACTTTATTAAAATAGAATTTGCTATCTTTTCATGAATGCCTTTAATTAAAAAATTTTTATTTGTTACAAATAAATCATCTCCAACAAGTTGGCACCTTTCTCCAAGTTTCTCTGTTATTAATTTCCATCCATCTATATCATTTTCATCTAATGCATCTTCTATAGATGTAATCGGATATTTGTTTACTAAACCTTCAAGGTAATTTATAAATTCAGATGAAGAAAGTTTTTTATTTTCACTTCTTAAAATATAGTTTTTACCGTCAAAAAATTCGCTTGCTGCACAATCAAGAGCGATATTTACATCAACTCCAGGTTTTAGATTTGAGTTTTCAATAGCTTCTATAATTAATTTAATTGCTTCTTCATTTGTTTTAAGATTTGGAGCAAAACCTCCTTCATCTCCTACAGAAGATGAAAAGCCTCTAGATTGAAGAATATTCTTTAAGTTATGATAAATTTCTGACGACCACTTCATAACCACAGAGAAGTTTTTAGCGCCTTTTGGAATTATCATAAATTCTTGAATATCTATATTGTTATCAGCATGCTCTCCGCCATTAAGAATATTAAACATAGGCATTGGAATTGAGGGTTTTATAGAATCACCAGTGATATTTTTGTATAAATTTAAAAAATGTTCATGAAGATAAATATTTTGATCTTTAGCAGCAGCTTGGGCGTTGGCTAGAGAAATAGCCAAAATTGAATTAGCACCAATTTTAGATTTATCATCAGTTCCATCATAATCAATTAATATTTCGTCTATCTCAAATTGATTTATTGGATCTTTTCCAAGAACTAATGATGCTAATTTGTTATTGATATTACTTACAGCCTTAAGTACTCCTTTACCATGATAGTCTTCCTCGTTATCCCTCAGCTCTAATGCTTCTTTTGAACCTGTTGAGGCACCACTTGGGACCATTGAAAAGGCTGAAATTCCATTATCAAGTATAATTTTGCAAGAAATAGTAGGCACACCTCTGGAATCAAAAACTTGAATAGCATTTACTTCTGATATCTTTGGCATCTTTTATGAGATCTCTATATCCTTTTGATCTTTTATAAAATCATCTAAATCTTTAATTTGTTTAAGGAAATCATCTAGTGAAGATAGAGGTAAGGCACATGGACCATCGCATTTTGCTTCATCGGGATTAGGATGTGCTTCTAAAAATAATCCTGCTATTGATTGGGATATTCCTGCTTTTGCTAGACTTAAAACATGTTCTCTTCTACCACCTGTTGCACTTCCAAGACCTCCAGGAAGCTGAAGTGAATGAGTAACATCAAAAATTACAGGTTTTGAAAGTTTCTTAAGAATCTGAAAGTTTAATGTGTCAACCACGAGATTATTATATCCAAAGGAATTTCCCCTTTCACATAAGGTAATATTTTCATTCCCAGCAGCTATGCATTTTTCAACAACATTTGACATTTCTTGTGCTGATAAGAACTGAGGTTTCTTAAACTGAATTATTGATTTTGTTTTTGCTGCCGCGATTACAAGATCAGTCTGTCTTGCTAGAAAAGCTGGTATTTGAACAACTTCACATATTTCACTTACTGATTGAGCCTGAAGTGGTTCGTGGATGTCAGTAATAACCGGAACATCAAAAGTAGAAGATACTTCTTCTAAAATCTTAAGTCCTTCTTCTAAGCCAGGACCTCTATAAGAACTAATTGAACTTCTGTTTGCCTTATCAAAGGAACCTTTAAATATATAATTGATATTAAGATTATTGGTTGATTCTTTAAATTTTTCTGCAACTTCCATAGCTAAATCTCTTGATTCAAGAACATTCATACCACCCATAAGGGTCATTGGCTTGGAGTTATCAATATTAAAGTTTCTTAATTTCATATTGTTATTTAGTAATTGTACTTTTTATATAACTATTAAATATAGGATGGCCATCTCTTGGATTGGATGTAAATTCAGGATGGAATTGGCAAGCTAAAAACCATTTATGTTTAGGAATTTCAATCATTTCAACTAGCTTATCATCAATTGATGTTCCAACAACTTCAAGGCCATTTTTTATCATATCATCTTTAAATTTAGGATTTACTTCATAGCGATGTCTATGTCTTTCCATAATTTCAACATTTTTATACATTTTATACGAATTTGAACTTTTCTTAAGCTTGCAAATCTGTCCACCTAATCTCATAGTTCCTCCAAGATCGGAATTTTTGTCTCTCTTTTCTTTCTTACCAGAAATATCATTCCACTCAGTAATTAATCCAATAACAGGGTATTTTGTTTCATTATTAAACTCTGTGCTGTTGGCGCCCTTTAAATTTAAAACATTTCTTGCATATTCAATAATCGCAACCTGCATCCCAAGACAAATACCTAAATATGGAATATTTTTTTCCCTTGCATATTTACAAGCTAATATCATACCTTCCACTCCTCTTTCACCAAAACCTCCAGGAACTAAAATAGCATCAGCATTTTTTAATGTTTTTCTTATGTTTTTAGGAGTAATATTTTCTGCTTCAACAAAGTTAATATTTACCTTTGCTTTATTCTTAATTCCAGCATGTTCCAATGCTTCATTGATAGATTTATATGAGTCTTTTAACTCCGTATACTTTCCTACAAAAGATACATTTACTTCTTTTTCCGGATGCAGTTTAGCTTGAACCACTCTCTTCCAATCATTTAGTTTTGGATTATTTGTTTTAATGTTTAACTTATCTAATATAGCTTTATCAACTTTCTGTTTATTTAATAAAATTGGAACGGAATATACCGTTTCCACATCATGCATTGATATAACGCTTTTGTTAGGCACTGAACAAAAAAGAGCAATTTTATTCTTTTCATCTTTTGGTAACTCTTGAGTAGATCTACAAATTAACACATCAGGGCTTATACCTAGCGATCTAAGTTCTTTTACAGAATGTTGAGTTGGTTTGGTTTTCAATTCCCCGGAAGCATCTATAAATGGCACCAAAGTTAAATGAACAAAAGCCCAAGAAGAAGTTGGAAGTTCAAGTGCCATTTGTCTTAAAGCTTCAACAAATGGTTGGCTTTCAATATCACCTACTGTTCCACCAACTTCAACAATTGCAATATCTTTATTCTGACCCCCTTCTTTAATTCTTTTCTTAATTTCGTTTGTAATATGAGGTATTACTTGGACAGTCCCTCCTAGATAACTACCCTTTCTTTCATTTCTGATAACGGTCTCATATACCTTTCCAGCGGTAAAATTATTTTTTCTTGAAGCTTGAAATCTTACGAATCTCTCATAATGGCCCAAATCTAAATCTGTTTCAGTCCCATCATTAGTTACAAATACTTCTCCATGTTGAAAAGGACTCATTGTTCCTGGGTCAACATTTATATATGGATCGACTTTAATTAGAGATACCGAGAGGCCTCTTGATTCTAGTAATGCTCCAATAGATGCAGCTGCAATACCTTTTCCGAGTGATGAAACCACTCCGCCGGTTATGAAAATGTACTTAGTTTTTGCCATCAGTAAACTTAATCATGATGGGATATTAGAATAACAGATTAATCTGCTCTTTTATATACTTTTTTAACCCTGGACTTAACTCCAGTCATCAAATAATAAGAAATTAGATCATTTGATTTAGCTATATTTGAAATCGATAGGTCTTTTGAAAAAAACTCACACCAATCACCTAAATTACAATCATTTATGTTTGTTACATCTATTGTGGTTAAATCCATGCTGACTCTTCCAAAAACTTTTGCTTTATGACCATTAATTAATACATCAGTGCCATCTTTTATGTTCAAAGGTAATCCATCAGCATAACCAAGATAAACAGTAGCAATTAACATATCTTTTTCAGCAACAGCTCTTCCATCATAACCAACTCTTTCGTCTTTCTTTATCTTTCTTAAATTTACAATAGGTGATCTAAGTGTCATTGCAGTTTGGATTTGATCGTCTTTAAAATAACCGCCATACATTCCTATTCCACATCTTACCCAATCATATAATTTATCTGGAAAATTCATAATACACCCAGTATTTGCAATGCTTTTATCAACATCTTTATGCATCTTATTGGATAAATCTTGAAATAACTTAAATTGATTCTGATTTGAAATAGAATCTTTATCATTTGAGGCTGCTAGGTGGGTCATAAGGGTAAATCTTTTATTACTTAGATACTTATTATAAATGTCAATAAAATCATTTATTTCAAATCCCAGTCTATTCATACCGGTGTTAATCTTTAACCATAAATTATCAAAGGTATTATTTTTTTTAACTATTTGAAATTGGTCTTTATTATGAACAACCATATCAAGATTAAGATCCTTTGCCTCAAGGAATTCTTCATGAGAATATATTCCCTGCATTAATAAAATTTTTTTATTAGATAAGCTTCTTATTTTTCTTGCTTCATCAATCCTTACAACACCATATCCATCTGCAAGGTCGTCAATATCTCCCGTAACTTCCTCTAGATTATGACCGTAGGCATCAGACTTTATTACTGCCATAAATTTTGATTTATTTTCAAGTTTATTTTTTATATAAGAAATGTTTGTTCTTAAAACATTTCCATCAATAATTAATTCTGAATTAATAGCTGTCATTCAAAAGATTCGTAAAAACCATCAGACGTAAAGTTTTCAAATCTAGTAAATTCTTTTAGGAATGTAAGATTTACAGTTCCTATGGGTCCATTTCTTTGTTTACCAATTATAATTTCTGCTTTATTTCCTTGCTCAGAGTCTTCGTTATAAACCTCATCCCTGTAAATAAATAAAATTACATCTGCATCTTGTTCTATTGCACCAGAATCTCTTAAATCTGCCATAATTGGCCTTTTATTAGGCCTTTGTTCAACCGCTCTATTAAGTTGTGAAAGCGCAATTACAGGTACATTTAGTTCTTTTGCCAATGATTTCAATGATCTTGAGATTTCTGAAATTTGATTAACTCTATTTTCTGTTGAAAGAGGTAGTTGCATTAACTGAAGATAGTCAACAACAATAAGAGATAATCCATCTTTTTCAGTTCGAGCCAACCTTCTAGCTTTAGCTCTCAATTCCATTGGTGATAATAATGAGCTGTCATCAATCCATAAGGGCATATTTTTTAGTTTCTCACTTTGTTGTAACAATATTCTTAGCTCATCATCTTTAAGCATTCCAGATCTTACGTTTTGCTGATTTAATTTTGTCATTCCAGAAAGCATTCTAGTAGTGAGAGATTCTCCTGGCATCTCAAGGCTGAAAATTAAAACTGCACCGTTTGATTCGTCATCAAGTAGAACATTCTCAGCAATGTTCATTGCTAAAGATGTCTTACCCATGCTTGGTCTTCCAGCAACCACAACCAGATCACCTTTCTGGAGACCTTGAAGTTTATTATCTAAGTCTTTAAAGCCTGACGATGAACCAATCAAACCCCCAGATTTATTTGATAGTTCGTGGAGCCTATCCATAGTCGATGGAATTAATTCTCGCATTGACTGCAAGTTTTGGTCATTTTTATTTGTTTCATCATTTAAAGCAAAAATCATACTTTCAGCTTTATCTAATAAAGATGCACCATCTTGTCCTTGAGGGTTTGAAATTAACTCTGATATTTCTGAATTTGCTTTCATCAATTTTCTTGTAATTGACCTTTGTCTAATTATTTCAGCATATGCTTCTAAGTTTGCTGCAGATGGAGTTGATGTTGCTAACTCAACTAGATAATCCTTACCACCTACTTTATTTAGAGAATTCTTATTATCTAGCTTTTCGGATACCGTCAAAGGGTCAAGTGGCTTATTTTCTTCCACTAATTCTGACATTGATTGGAAAATTATTTGATGGTCTTTGCCATCAAAATCATTCTCTTTAATAACTTGTATTACAGTATCGAATCGATGTGTTTCAAGCATTAGTCCACCTAAAACTGCTCTCTCTGCTTCCCGAGCTTGTTCGTTTTGATTGATATTTATATCTGACATTGGAATATGATTTTTACATCATATTTCAAAATATACAACTACTCTGGTGATACTTTTACTAAAACTTCCACACTTACTTCTGGATGGACGCTTATTGAAATATTATGATCACCTGTTTCCTTGATAGGACCTTCTGGAAGTTGAACTTCACTTTTATCTATTTGGACACCCATATTTGAAAATGCTTCTGAGATTTCTCTTGTCCCAACAGATCCATATAAGGCTCCTTCTTCAGTAACAGGAACTAAAATTTCACATTGAGAACCTTCAATATCCTTACCTCTAGCTTGTGCATTTATTAATATGTCCTCTGACATTGCAGCCAATTCATCCTTTCTAGATTCAACTTCAGAGATATTTTTTTCGCTTGCAAAGGCTGCTTTTTTTTGAGGAATTAAGAAATTTCTTGCATAACCGCTATTAACCTCAACAACATCACCAATCTCACCCAGTCTTTGTATCTTGTCTAATAAAATAATTTTCATGATTTAAGTATGCATATCTGTATATGGTATTAATGCTAAAAATCTGGCAATTTTAATATACCTAGTTAGTTTTCTTTGATTCGATGCTGATACACCAGTAACCCTAGCAGGAATAATTTTTCCAGTTTCTGTAATAAATTGTTTAAGAAGATTAACATTTTTATAGTCAAACTTTTTAGGTAACTCATATTTACTCATCTTTTTCTTCCTCTTTGCTTTCTTCTTTGGTTATTTCATCAAGATTTTCTTGTTCTTCTTCTTTGTTGTCTTTACTAGATTTTTCCTCATCAGTAGTTTCTTCTTTTTTTGTCTTTTTAATATTGCTTTCTTTTTTTTCATCTCCCTCTTCTTTAATATCTTCAGAGTCTGATTTCTTGTTTTTGGAGTCTATTAATAATTGAGAATCTTCACCAGAATGCTCTTTAACTGAAATAAAAAGATGTCTAATTATAGATTCGTTATATTTAATCTTATTCTCTATATCTATTAACTGTAATGAGTCTCCCTCAATATTAAATATTAAATAATGTCCTTTATTATGATTATTAATTGAATATGAAAGCTGTCTTCTTCCTATATCTTCCATTTTATTAATACTAAAAGAATGTTGTTTAAGAAGTTTTTCGAATTCTTTTATAAAAGTTTCTACCTTAGAAGAAAGGTTAGGATTTAAAATAATTACTGTTTCGTACTTTTTCATATTTTCCTTATGGTTATAGATTTTTACAAGAGTAAAAACCAAGGAAGGTGCATTCTAAATGAAATTATTTTTATAATCAATACTCGCTTTTAACGATACGTAAAAGCTTTGAAAATAATCCTATATTTTGCTCTGAGAGCATTTCGTGGTTAATTTGTTTATTACCATGTTCAATTAAACCTATTGAAGTTGAGTATATTGGGTTCTGTAGAATTGTTTCCATTCCATTAAATTTTGAAGGAATCCCTAATCTTACAGAAGTTTGAAAGACAGATTCTGCTAGTTCAACAACTCCTTCCATCTTTGATGTTCCTCCTGTAAAAACAATTCCAGCTGAAATCTTATCTTCAAATCCATTTCTAGATATTTCAGCTTTTATTAATTCAAATAACTCTGAGTATCTTGGTTGAATAATATCTGCTAGTGAACTTCTAGATAACTCTCTAGGAGGTCTTCCACCTACTCCAAGAACTTCAACAGTTTCATCATCTTTTGTAAATTCTGTAACCGCACATCCATGCTTTTGTTTTATATCTTCAGCTTGAGGTGTTGGTGTTCGCAAAGCTTGAGCAATATCGCTTGTTACTTGATCACCTGCTATTGGAATTACTCCAGTAAATACTATTGAGCCAGAATTGAATATGGCAATATCTGTGGTTCCACCTCCAATGTCTACAAGACATACTCCTAAGTCTTTTTCATCTTCAGACAAGATTGAGTGCGAACTAGCTAGTTGTTCTAAAACAAACCCATCTACATTAAGACCACAATTTTTAATACATTTCTCGATATTCTTTATAGCACTGCTTGCACAAGTAACTAAATGTACTTTTGCTTCAAGCCTTACTCCAGACATTCCAAGAGGATCTAAACTTACTTCCTGATCATCTATAACAAAAGATTGGGGAAGAACATGCAAGACTCTTTGATCTGATGGTATTGAAACAGCTTGAGCAGATTCAATAACTCTATCAATATCAAAAGAGGATACTTCATTCTCTTTAATACCAACCGCTCCCTGAGAATTTAAACTTTTTATATGATTTCCAGCAATACCAACAAACACTGAGGTAATTTTTTCTTCAATCATAGATTGAGCTTGTTCAACAGCTTTTTTTATTGCATCAGTTGTTGCGTCAATATTAACAACCACGCCTTTTTTTAATCCACTTGATGGATAAGCTCCTAATGCAATTATTTCTAATTTTGAATCGTCATTATATTTCCCAACAATACAAACTACCTTAGATGTTCCAATATCTAACCCAACAATCATATTTGAATTTTTAGTATTACTTGCCATAATTTAAAGCAACTCCATCTTTATATCTCATATCTATGATACTAGGTATTTTTCCAATATCTAATAAATAATTAGAAGTATCTTTAAAATTTTTAAACCTCTTTTCAGATAAATCATTACCAAATCTAATTAATGTTTTATCAGAAGTCACTTCCCAACCGTTTACATAACTATAATTAATACTTCGTATTATAAATTGTGTATTAGAAATGGATGATATTTCTTCAATTAATTTTAATATTGCTTCGGGTTTATCTATAGGTCCTTCAACCATAATTAAATCTCTTTTTGATGAATCATATTTAAATTGATAAAGATCTTTATCATAAAAAAATTCGTTATTAAGAACAAAAACAGCTTCTCTATTCTTAATATTCAAATATAAGTCTTTTTTAAAGGGTTTGTGCACTAAAGAATAATCCTTTATCCAATCTTGGTTTCTAATTATATTTTCTATTTCTTTTTTAGATTTAGAGTTTTTTAACTTACTTATTAATAATTGCTGAGATTTAAGTTCAAAACCAGACTCAAAAACAATATTTATTTTATATTGACTCAATAGTGTTATTGAGAAAATTAATGGCAATATTAGTACTATTTTTTTAAAATGCGGCATCAATGATCTTCTTTACCACCTCATTATAAGATAGGCCTAAAAAACTTCCTGACTTTGGAACACAGCTATGACCTGTCATTCCGGGAACTGTATTAATTTCAATTACATAAAATTTGCCATCGCTGCTTTGTATTAAATCAACTCTTGCCCATCCATCACAATTAAGTGCCTTAAATGCATCTGTTGCTGTTTTATTTATTTCAATTAATTCATTCCTACTTAGTTTAGCCTCTTTAAGAATGGTCTCATCTGAAAGATACTTTGCATCATAATCATAGAATTCGTTTTTTGAAATTATTTCAATTGGAGGAAAACACTCATCATCAACAATAGTTACAGTGAATTCTTTTCCTTCTATGTATTCTTCATAAAGAAATCCTCTATTTGGATTTGAACATGCTTTAATAGCATTTCTGTTGCTCTCCTCATTCGTAATTTTAAAAATATCTATACTAGATCCATCTTCTTGAGGTTTTAAAAATATTGCATCAAAAGGCCTAAACTTATCAAAATATTTAGCACTAAATTTAGCATCAGGACTATCATAGGAGGGTAATTTACTTACTTCAGACCAAAGTGGAGTATTTATATTGTTTTGTTTTAGGATTTTTTTTGTAAGTTTCTTATTCCATGTGTTTTTACAACATTTTGCACCTGAGCCTGAATATAAAATATTTAAATCGTCTAAACATTTTTGAAGTGTGCCACCCTCACCCTCAAAACCATGAAGAGCAATGAAAACAAAATCATATACTCTAAGTTCCTTTAATCCTTCAAGATCATTTATATCAATTAAATCCGCAATATATCCTAATTCAATAATTGATTTGTATACTCCCTCACCACTTTGAATTGAGATTTCTCTTTCAGACGAAGAACCTCCATATAGAACAGCAATTTTATTTATCTTTTCCATTTATCTGTTATAGCCTCGCAGACTTTTGACACACTTCCGGCACCTTGAGTAATTAATATATCAAACGAATCTTTCTTCTTGGCAATTAAATTAGCTATATCACTATGATTCTTTAAATAAGTTACATCCTTATGCCCTTTTTGTTTAAGTGTTTCAACTATTGTCTTAGAGTTAATTCCTTTAATGGGCTTTTCACTTGCAGAATAGATATCTAATAAAATTAATGAGTCTGTTTTCTTAAGAACTTTTATAAAATCATCAAAAAGTTGTGCGGTCCTAGAAAATCTATGTGGTTGGAAAATCATGCAAACTTTTTTATTTTTATATTCTTCTTTATAAGCCTTGATATTTGAGTCAATTTCTAATGGATGATGTCCATAATCATCTATTAAAGTTATTTTCTTCGAGCCAAGCTTGATTTTATGCTTCTCATACCTTCTCCCAACACCAGTAAATTCATATATACCTTGTTTAATTGAGGTTATCGGAATTCCTTCTTCTAAGGCAACAGCAATTGAAGCCGCTGCATTAAAAACATTGTGCTTACCGGGTAAATTTATTTTAAATTTATGTGTTTTATTATTTTTTTTATCTACAATTTCGAATTTTTGTTTACCTTTGTAAGCTTTTATAGAGGTGATTTGATAGTCACATTTTTTTGATTCTCCAAAAGTAATTTGTGCTCTGAATATTCTATTAGAAATCTTTTTTATATTTTTATCATCGCCATTTATAACAATATATCCATAAAAAGGTACATTCTCTGAAAAAAGAACAAAAGAATCTAAAAGGTTTTCAAAAATATTGTTAAAGTGAGCTAAATGATCATCATCTATATTTGTTAAAACTGCGACATCTGGTTGCAGATGAATAAATGATCCATCGCTTTCATCAGCCTCCGCAACAATATACTTACCCTCACCTAAATCTGAATTTTCATCTGTACTTAATATTTTTCCTCCAACAACATAGGTCGGACTTAAATTAGCCACACTCATTATTTTTGCTATTATGCTTGTTGTAGTAGTTTTGCCATGACTTCCAGCAACAGCTATGCTTTCATAGCCAATCATTAAACTTCCAAGCATTTCTGCTCTTGGTATCGTGGTTATTGAATCTTTTTTAGCTTGGATAAGTTCGGGATTATTTTTGTTTATTGCAGAAGAAACAACTAATAAATTTGCCCCTTTGATATTTTTAGTAGAATGACCAATGTAAACTTGTGCTCCATCCCTACGCAGTCTTTGCAGATCATTTGAATCTGAAATATCTGAACCTGAGATCCTATATCCTTTTTGCAACAGAACTTTTGCAATACCAATCATTCCTGCACCACCAATACCAACAAAATGAATATTCTTTACTTTTTTAAAAGGCCTCATTTTTTGAAATAATCCTCTAAATGTTCGAGAATAATTTTAGACGCATTGACATGATCATTTATGTGGTATTTTTTCCAATTTAAATATAATTTTTTCTGAATCACTTCTTTTAATTTGTTTATTAATTTCTCTTTGCCATCTTTCTCTTCGTGCAAAACACCCATATTCATTTTTGTAATAATTTTTGCATTTTTAACTTGATGATTATCAATGGATGTTGCTAATGGTATTATTAGAGCTCCTCTTTTAAGAGATATTATCTCTGATAGACTTAAAGCACCGGCTCTACATATAACAAAATCAGACCATAAAATCTCTTTCGCAGGATTATCATAAAATTTATATACCTCTGCTTGAACATTTCCTGCACTATACAAACTTTTTACTTCATTAAAATAATTTTCTCCACATTGATGTTTTATTTTTAAATTGCATGATAACTCTTTTAAAACCATTGGAATCTCTTGGTTAATAAAATTAGCTCCTTGACTTCCGCCAGTGACATAAATTCTTAATTCGTTTTGATCAAAATCAACATGGCCACTATCAGTATTTATAAATGATTTCCTAATAGGATTACCAGAGACAACTGATCGTTTAATTTGCTTTATTGGAAATCCTAAAAAGTTAATTTTAGCTATCTTTGACAAAAATCTGTTAGCAGTGCCCATAATTGCATTTTGTTCATGAATGAATATTGGCAATCTTCTTATCCAAATTGCAATTCCAGCTGGTATGCAAATAAAACCTCCAAAACCAATCATTGCATCTATATTTTCTTTTTTGATAATCTTTAAAACTTTAAGAACACCTGTTAATGTTTGAATAAGAACTTTAAACTTTTTTAATATTTTTTGTCCTCGAAAACCATCAATTAATATTGAATACTTCTTTGAATTTAATGCTTTGTATGCATTATTTTCTATTTCATTACCTATTCCCAATAAAATAATTTCGTTATTATTATTAATTAGTTCTTCTGCTATTGCTTTAGCAGGGAAAATATGACCGCCTGTCTTGGCGGCTACAATTAAATATTTCATCTAAAGTATTTTATTTTCATTATTGATTCTAAGAACGATTCCCATCAAAGATAACATTATAATAATACTCGTCCCTCCATAGCTGATAAAAGGAAGTGTAAGTCCTTTTGTTGGTAATAAACCAATATTTACAGCCATATTAAAAAGAGCTTGTATTGAAATTAAAAGAAAAATACCAAAAACAGCATATCCTTGAAATAATCTGCCTTTTTTAAAAGATTCAAATGATATTGATACCAAGCCGATAAAAAGCATTATGAATAATCCAATTAAAAGTAACCCTCCAACAATACCAAGTTCTTCAATAATAATAGCAAAAATAAAATCTGTATGAGCTTCTGGTAAAAAAAAGCTTTTTTGAAAACTATTTCCAAGTCCAACTCCCAACCATCCACCTTGCCCAATACTAATTAAGGAGTTTGATAACTGCCATCCAGCATTTCTTACGACATCAACCGCGAAAGGATCAGTAAATGCTAAAACTCTTGCAAGTCTCATTGGTGATGTTGTTATAGCAAGATATCCCAATAATGCTATCAATAACATCAGTAAAGAGAGTTGAGAAAAAGATATGCCAGCATAAAAAAGAATTCCAACCACTAAAGCACAAACTATTGCCGTTGAACCAAGATCAGGTTGAGCCATGATTAATACAGAAATTACAAACAATAATACCAATGGTTTTAAAAAACTTCTTAAAGAATCTATTTCTGACATCCTTCTTACTGAATATCCAGAAATATATAAAATTAAGCTAAATTTACATATTTCTGAAGGTTGAATATTAATAGGTCCCAACCTTATCCATCTAATACTTCCATTTACGCTTGTACCAACATCAGGAATAAAAAGAGCAATTAATAATAAGATACTCAATATCATAAATACCCAATCAGTTTTAAATAATATATCTGAGGGTAAAATTAGAAAGAAAATTAGAGAAATGATGCCAGTAGCAATAAATAACGCCTGTCTTTGAGCAAAATGAAATGGGTTTGAAGTCATATCATCAGCAATATAGATACTTGATGAAGTTACCATTATTAAACCCAAAACAACTAATATCACCAGAGGAAAGATAATTAATATATCGTTTTTAGTGACCTGCATTTAAATACTTCTCTGCATAAAAATTGAAACATTCACCTCGTTCTATAAAATCATTAAAATCATTACCGCTTGGATAGCCAGGAGAAAATAATAAATTATTTTTTGTATTGTTGCTCTTAAGGAAATTAAACAAATCTTCAATAGATTTAAATACTTTTTTATTAGTATTTTTAATACATTTATTTATTTCATTTGAGTGATTACCAAAAATGAAAATTGTTTCTGGTCCATCAAGATAAATCTCTCTATATTGTTCTTTTCTAGGGTCTCCACAAATA
>CACADH010000002.1:0-173660 GCA_902531245.1 uncultured SAR86 cluster bacterium | reverse complement strand
ATAGACGCAATGATGAAAAAAATAATACTAACTTCAAAATTACCAAGATAAATATTATTTAGTATTGGGTATATCAAGCCTATTCTTGCTATAGATAATAAATTAGGAATAAAAATAAAATACTTGTTCATTTTTTATAGCTCAATTCTATGCTTGATGACTCATCATAGATATTAATAATCTCAAGAAAGCTATTTTCAGAAACCTCTTCAATAAAAGAGCTGAGATTTCCATATACCTCCAATTGATAGTAAATAGTATCTAAATTAAATTTATTGATATTAATATCTTTAGCGCCAATAAGACTCTCAATAACTTCTTTAGATTTTTGATAGTCTTGGTATGTGGTTATGTTTTCAATTGAGATATTAACTAAGCTTCTTTGGGTTGTATCTATTAGGCTATTATTTAAAAGTCTGTCTATCAAATCATCTGTAAAATTAATAAATTTTTCCATAAAGATATTTATAAAATTTTCATTATCAGAATTAAATTTAATATCCCCATTTGAGGACCATTCACTAATTCCTATTTTTGCAACATCAATAATAATAAGCTCGTCAAAAATATATTTATCATCAAAAAATTTTCTTGAATTGATAAGTTTTTTATAGTTTTTTAGTTCATTGATATCGAAAAGATCAAGCTCAGGTAGTTCAAGGAATATAGCTCTAGAAAGAGTTGTTTCATTTAAATAATTTTTTATTAGTAAATCAATTTCTGATTTTGATTGCGACTGTGTCAAAAAATATGGTTTTGCTGATCCCGAATCTATATTTATAAGAAATAAAATAACAGGTCTAGAATTACCAATCAAAGGAATCGATAGTTCATTGAATTTTGCAACTAATAGATTTTTATCAAAGTTAACTTCTAAAAAGCTCTTGTTTTCAAAGTTTTTTATTGAGTAACTAATAATAAAATCTTTTCTTAAATTCCCAGCATTTATTATTTTCCATACATTTGAAGGTGATTTGTTTCCGCTAAGCCTATAAACCATTGTGTTAAAAGAGTTATTTATTGATTTTTCAATTTCTGATGAGCTCTCAATTGGTTCATAAACCTGAAAAAGTTTATCAAACTCCTTTCCAAAGCATGTATTAGAAAAGATAATAAGGAAGAATATAGTATGTTTTATATATCTCATATTATTTAAATCATATAAGGTATTCTAAATGACAAAAGAAATTATAGAAAATGATCCCTACAAATCAGCAGGTGTTGATATAGATGCTGGTAATGACTTAATAAACAAAATTAAAAAAGATGTTGCTGCTACTCAAAATAATAATGTTTTAGAAAACATAGGTGGTTTTGCAGGCATGTATAAACTAGATAATAATTTTGAGAACCCAGTTCTAGTTGCATGTACTGATGGAGTTGGTACAAAAGTCTCACTTGCTCAAGAATATGATGATTTATCAGGTATTGGACAAGATCTGGTTGCAATGTGTGTGAATGATCTAATTGTTTGTGGTGCTAAGCCTCTTTTCTTTCTTGACTATTACGCCTCTTCTAAACTTAATGTAGACGAGGCATCATTAGTAATCAAAAGTATTGCTAAAGCATGTATAGATTCAGGTTGCTCTCTCTTAGGAGGAGAAACGGCTGAAATGCCAGGACACTATATCGATAATAATTTTGATTTAGCAGGATTTTCTGTCGGTTGTGTTGATGAAAACAAAATATTAAATGATAAGAATGTTAAAGTTGGAAATGTTCTAATTGGAATTGAGTCCAGTGGTCCACACTCTAATGGATTCTCATTGATTAGAAAAATTATTAACGATTCTCAGTCTCCAAAAACTTTGAAAAAAGATATGGTTAAACAAGTTCTTAAGCCAACTATTTTGTATCCAAACCTTATAATGAGTTTAATAGAAGATTTCAATGTTAACTCTATTTCTCATATTACTGGAGGTGGCTTACTAGAAAACCTTCCTAGATCTATTCCAAAAAATCTATCCATTGAAATAAATAAGGATTCATGGGAAATACCAAAAATATTTCAATGGCTTAAAGAAGAAGGAAACCTATCAAATGGTGAAATGTATAGAATTTTTAATTGTGGTATCGGAATGGCTTTATTCGTAGAAAAAGATGATTCATCAAAAATAATGAATAAAATATTGGAAATGGGATATAAGTGCTTTCAGATTGGTGTGGTTTCTGAAAAAAAAGATAATGATTCAATAAAATTTTTCTAATAAAATGAAAAAAATAGCTGTCTTGATATCTGGTAGTGGTTCTAATTTAGAGGCGATTTTAAAATCCTGTAATTCCAATCTAATTAATGGTGAGGTTGTAAGTGTTATATCGAATAATCCTGATGCGTATGGATTAATTCGTGCTAATAATTTTAGGGTTAATACTAAAATTATTAATCATAATGAATTCGCTTCAAGAAATGAATTTGAAAAAGTGCTAGAAGAATACTTAGATCAACTAAATGTTGATTTAATTGTATTAGCAGGTTTTATGAGAATACTTGGTAAAAAAATTATAAAGAAATTTTCATCTAAGATGATTAACTTACATCCATCACTATTACCTCTATATCCAGGTTTAAACACGCATGAAAAAGCTTTATTAAATAAAGATAAAGAACATGGTATATCAATACATTTTGTTTCAACTGAATTAGATGCTGGTCCTATAATTGCTCAAGGAATAATTAATATAGATAATTGTGAAAAAATAGAGACATTAACTGATCGAATTCATAAAATAGAACATAAATTGCTTCCTGAAATTATAAGTGAAATATGTAAAGACAATATTTATATTGAACAAAATATAGTCAAATTTAAAAACATTAATTTAAAAGGTAAAAATATTTTTATTAAGAATTATGAAGTTTAAGAAACTATTTTTATTATTATTACCTTTTAATTTTCTATTATCTGAAATACCAGCCTATAGCGCAAAATATAATTTTGAATCAGATGAAATTTCAATTACTGGAATAAGGGAATATAAAAAAAGTACTAATGGTGATGAAATAAAATTCGAAGCATCAAATTTGTATGCTTCTTTATTTTTTTCTTCTAAATTTAAAATTAATAAAAATATTGTTGTCCCAAATAGCTATGATATTAAGATTAGGCCAAAATTTCTTAATAGAGATCAATCAATTAAATTTAATTATGAAGATATGATAATAAATTCCATAGGTATGAATACCTGGGAGACGTCTCTTAGTCAAAATAATGTATTTGATCCATTAAATGTTCAGATAATGATAAGAAACTCAGTTAAAAAAGGTCTTAAAAAATTTGATTTAAACATTGTTGATATGGAAAATGGTGACTATAAAACATATAGTTTTAGGTTAGTAAATAATGAAGAATGTGAATTTAGTAACAAAAAATATAATTGTTATGTTATTGAACGTACTCAAGAAAACAGTAAAAGAAAAGTTGTGTATTACTTAGCTGAAGGTTTAGAGTTTATGTTTCTAAAAATAATAGATTCTAGTCCTGAAAGAATAAATAAATTGGAGTTAAGGGAAATACTAAGTTTTGGGTAAAGTTACACCTGTTTGTCCTTGATATTTCCCCCCGCGATCCTTATAGCTTATTTCACATTCTTCGTCAGATTCAAAGAAAAGCATTTGTGCGACACCCTCGCCAGCATATATTTTGGCTGGTAAATTTGTTGTATTTGAGAATTCTAGAGTTACATGACCCTCCCACTCTGGTTCAAGAGGTGTGACGTTCACAATAATGCCACACCTAGCATAGGTTGATTTACCTAAACATACGGTAAGAACATTTCTTGGGATTTTAAAATATTCAACTGTTCTGGCTAATGCAAAAGAATTTGGGGGGATTACGCATATATCAGAATCGATATCTACAAAACTTTTTTCATCAAAAGACTTAGGATCAACTACAGCTGAATGTATATTAGTGAAAACCTTAAACTCATTTGAACATCTGACGTCATATCCATAGCTAGAAACACCATATGAAATTAATTTTTTTCCATCTTCATCAAGTCTTACTTGATTCTTAGAAAAAGGTTTTATCATGCCGTTTTTCTCAGACATTTCTTGTATCCATTTATCAGACTTAATCGACATTAATTTCTACTCGCCCTTCTATTGCACGAGCAATAGTTGTTCCATCAACATACTCTAACTCTCCTCCAATTGGAATTCCATATGAAATTCTTGAAACCATGGCATTTTTTACGTGATCTTTAATAAATATTGCTGTTGCATCACCTTCAACAGTGCTGCTAGTCGCCAATATGACCTCTTTAATATCTTCACTATCAATAATCTTTAATAGATCATCAATTCCTAAATCTTCTGGTCCAATATTATCAATTGGTGAAAGCCTCCCAAGTAAAACAAAATATTTACCTCGAAAGCCACCGGTTGATTCAATCGCAAGGACATCTGAGGGACTTTCAACTACACATATGCTTTTTGAATCTCTTGAAGTATCAGAACAAATATCGCATATAGGTTTTGAAGTTAACATTCTACATCTTGAACATCTTTGAATATTTTCAACAGCCTGATTAAGAGTATTAGCTAAGATACTTGCTCCATCTTTATTTCTATCTAATAGATAAAGTGCCATTCTTTGAGCTGATTTTTTACCTACGCCTGGAAGAATAGTTAGAGCATTTATAAGTTCTGTTACTAGATCTTGGTTCATTTTATTGGCTTTATAGTATCAGTTTTTATTTTTCCGTTAAATTTATTAATAAAATTTTGGATTTCTTTGTCTTTATTAATGTCAGTTTCAGAAACTCTTTTTTCGTTTTTTTTATTATTTTGCTCTTCTTCAATTGGTGAATTTAAGACATCGCCAACTTCAATTTTTATACTAATACTCTCAGAAAATTTATTCTGCAAAATTGATTTAAATTCTAAAATTATATTTTCAGGCACCTCATTTATTTCTGGGCTTGAACAGAGTATTAGCGAATTATTTCTAAAGGAGTTTAGCGACATATTTCCAAAGTAATTTCTAGCAAAAGGGCTCATTTCAAGTGAATTAAATAATGTTACCCAATCATCATTATTGTTTATTGAAAGGTTTTTATTATTATCTTTAAGATCAGATTTTTGTATATCTAATTTATTATCAACTTTATTTAGAGTTTTTTTTTCTGAATTATTTGTTTCATTTGAACTGCTATCATCTGATAACTTTTGAAGTGGATTAAAAGTTAACATTCTTAATAAACATATTTCTAAAGCCTCTTTTGGACTAGGATGAACAGAGAATTTTGAAAAAGAATTCATAGCAATTTCATAAAGCAATTGATTGAATTCTTTATCAATAAGGCTTGCTAAATGTTTTATTCTTTCGTCTTCTGAGTTATTTAAAACCTGCTCTAGAGAAATTTGATGAAGGATAGAAATAATATCTTTTAGAATAGAATCGTATTCTGGAGACAATTCTTCAATTTTTGATAATAAATCAAAGGCAGATACTCCATTTCCATCAATGACAGAGTTAATTAATCCTATTAATAATGAATCATCGATGGTTCCTAGTAATGCTTTAACTTGATCTTGTGACAGTTTTCCATTTCCATGAGCAATAGCCTGATCGAGCAAAGTTAGTCCATCTCTTACTGAACCATTCGCTGAATTTGCAATTAAGTTAAGACTTTCATCATCCGACTGAATTTTTTCATGTTTAAGTATTTTTTTAAAATGATTAAATAATAATTCCTCATTAACTGTCTTTAAATTAAGCTGTAAGCATCTAGATTGAACGGTTTTTGGAATTTTCTCAGGATTAGTTGTTGCAAATATAAATACAACATGTGCGGGAGGCTCCTCTAGTGTTTTAAGAAGCGCATTAAAGCTTGCGGCCGAAAGCATATGAACTTCATCAATTAGATAAATTTTAAATCTTCCTTTAGCTGGTTTATATTCTACGGTTTCAATTAAATCTCTAATTTTATCAACTTGTGTATTTGAAGCTGCGTCAATTTCTAAAAAATCCACACTTCTTCCAGCTGAGATCTCCATAGTATTTGAGCACTTATTACATGGATTTGAAGTTGGTTTCGAGTCGCTATCGCAATTCAAACATTTTGCTAAAATTCTAGCAATTGTGGTTTTTCCTACTCCTCTCGTGCCTGAGAAAATATATGCTTGGTGAATTTTTTCTTGATCAATACTATTTACCAAGGCTTTAACAACATGGTCCTGTCCAACAACTTCATCAAAATTAATTGGTCTATATTTTCTCGCTAAAACCTCATAAGACATAGCAAAAAATCATAACATGTTATTAGTAAAAACTGATTCTATTTCTTTAAAACCAAATCCCCTATTTTGAAGAAAGCTTTTTTGTTTTAACATTTCTTTAGTATCAGAACTAGGTCCATCTTTAAACTTTTTCATAAAAGCCAATTTAGCTGACTTCTTCCAGCCACCCTCTTCAGCAATTATGCCTTCTGTTACTGACTCTTTTACACCTTTAGATAATAATTCAAAAGAAATTTTTTTTGGTCCAAATCCTTTTCTTTTTCTATTAGAAACATAAGCCTCGGCAAACCTAGCATTGTTTACAAGATTATTTTCTTTAAGTTTATTAAGAACAGAGTTTACAGTTTCCTTATCATCAAAGCGTAAAAAGAGCTTCTCTTTTATTTCCTTTATTGAATGTTCTCTTCTAGAAAGAAGATCTAGTGATTTATTATATATATTGTTGAATATGTCATCGGACATTATTCAGATGGTATAACTCTTGATTTGCCGTTTCTTCTTATAATTCTAACTTTTTGACCATTAAAGAAAGAATAAGCACCTAGCTCTTGAATAATTGAAACAAAGCTTCCGCTGTCTGTTTCAATCAATAGTTCAATTCCTTCTCTTTTATTAGCAGCAATTTCCGAACCAATTGAAGCGCCTACCACGGCACCTAAAACAGTTGCAATATCTTGTTCTGGTTCAGAATCTGTAATTTCTTTACCAATTTTGCCACCAATTGCTGCTCCTGCAATAGCTCCAGCCTCTCTGTCATCTTCAATTGTTACTCTATTTGTATCCCTAATGGTTCCAAAAACAACATATTGTTGTTTTTGAGCATCTGATCTAGAAACTACTTCAGGCTGCAAAGAGTTAACACTACTAACACATGAAGTTGTAATTAGAATTGAAATTAATCCGATAAATAGTTTATTCATTATTCTTTTTCTCATTTAGTTTATAGTATCGTAAAAGATCATCTTTTATTACAAAATATTTTCTATTTTTTTCAAATCCATCAAGAAGTTTAACTTCATAAATTTTTTCAAAGTGCTTAGACTTTATGATCTGAACTCTATCTCCTTTATTAAGTCTAACTAAGTTTCTTGAATCAACAATAGAGAATCTATCCCAATCAGAAAAGATCCTTGCTTGATAAGTATTATGAGCATCATTTGAAAAAAAATATAATACTTTGCTAGTAGAAGGTGTCAATTTATTACTTTTTACATCTAAATACCATGTTTGTCCCTCTTCAATAAGTAGTTTTTTTTCTTCAGCAAAAGAAAAACAACTAAAAAGAAAGATAGATGTGCATAAAATGATTTTTGTCTTCATATTATTTTTGTAAATGAATTTGCTAAATGATTCTATAAGGATATTTTAAAAACAAGAAAAAATAAAGCTTGAAAAAGGCAAAAAAGTCTCTAAATAAACCATGATGAAGATGCCATAACGGATTTTCGCTTTAACAAGTGTATTTTTTAAAGATACACATTTATAAAGTCGCTTTTAAGGAGGACTATTATGATACTTAATTTTACAGACCCATTTTTTACCACACGTGTATTAGGGTTCGAACCTTTGTTTGATAGATTACAAAGACTCTCAGAGTCAAATGATCGTTCATCAAGCTATCCACCATACAATATAAGCAAAGATGGTAACTTTTTTGCTATAGAAGTTGCAGTTGCTGGATTGTCAAAAGATGATATACAGATTGAGCTTGCTAATGGAGTTCTTTCCGTAAGCTATGACGGCCCAAAAACTGAAGTAGTAAATGGTGAAAACAAGGTTGTTTATCAAGGAATTGCTCAAAGAGCCTTTAAACAACAATTTACTTTATCAGAAGATGTTGTTGTTCAAGGTGCAGAACTAGTTAATGGTTTGTTATCTATTAATTTAGAAAAGATCATACCTGATGAAAAGAAGCCTAGAATGATTGAGATTAAATCACCAAAAAGAATCTCAAATAAATAACACACATATTGTGAAATGGGGTGCATAATGCACCCCAAATGTTAAATAGGATAAAATTACAATTAATGAAATTTCTTAAAATATCCTTTCTATTATTTTTTTGCTTAGCTATAAATGCAGTGACTATTGATACCGGTCATGCAAATGTATCGTTGGTAAAGTTTGAAAATATTCAAAAAGGTCAAAGCCAAACTCTAATTGGTATTAGAATGGATATGCAAGAGAATTGGCATACCTACTGGAAAAATCCTGGTGATTCAGGAGGCCCAATAAAAGTTAAATGGTCTCATGATGATAATATTTCAATAAGCGATTTATATTGGCCAACTCCAACTTTAATCCCATATGAACCACTAATGACATATGGGTATAAGAATTTTGTAATTTTTCCCTATGAGATTAATAATTCCAATGATAAAAATTCATATATTGAGGCAAATATAGATTTTTTAATTTGTGATGATATTTGTGTTCCAGAAAAAGCATTAATCAAAACAAATCTTAATGAAATAAAAAATGATACTTCGCTATATGACTGGTTTTTAAAAGTTCCATCTCAGACACTTCCTATAAAGGCATCACTAGATAATGAGTTCATAAATATAAGGTTTTCTTGGCCTTTTGATGTTAGTTCTGCAATATTTTTTATAGATGATCAAGATATAGTCGAACATGCTTCAGATCAAAATCTTATCAAAGAAGAGAACAATTACCTGCTTAAGATCAAAAAATTAGATGATCTTAAATCTTTTGAATATCTATCTGGTGTGATATCAATTAATGATAACGAAAGTTTTATCATAGATGCTGAAATTGAAAATACTACTAAAAACTCTCTAAATATTTCATTTTTGCAAGCTTTAATTTTTGCTTTTGTTGGCGGCTTAATTTTAAATTTAATGCCATGCGTTTTTCCTATAATTTCTTTAAAAGTTCTAAGTTTTGTTTCAATGAGCAATCAATCTCCATCAAAGATTAGAGCTCACGCCTTATCGTTTTGTGCTGGAGTGATGATTTCATTTCTTCTTATCGGATTTGCAATGATTTTACTAAAACAAGCTGGTTTATATTTGGGCTGGGGATTTCAATTACAGTCCCCACTTATTGTTGGATTGCTTAGTTTATTAATGTTTGTAATTGGTTTGATACTTCTCACAGATATAAATATAGGCTCAGCATTTACTAGACTTGGAGGTATAGGAGCTAGTGGGAGTTTGGTTGGTTCCTTTTCCACAGGTATTTTAGCTGTTATTGTTGCCTCACCATGTACGGCACCATTTATGGGTGCAGCCCTTGGTTATGCATTAATTCAACCTTCCGGAATAACTTTACCAGTCTTTTCTGCTCTAGGCCTTGGTTTTGCATTTCCCTATTTTGTATTATCGGTCTCACCAAGTTTAATAAATTATCTACCGAAACCAGGTAATTGGATGGTTGCTTTAAAAGAATTTTTTGCATTCCCGATGTTTGCAACATCAATATGGTTGATATGGGTATTTAGCTTACAAACATCATCAAATGAAGTAATTTTTCTTTTAATAACAATTTTAATGATTTCTTTATTAATTTGGCTTGCGACAAAACTTCATAAATCAAGCTACAGACTAGTTTTTTTTGCTATTGCAATTTTTGTAATTTTCTTTCAATTCAAAGATATTCCTTCAAACGAAATTCAAACTACAAAAGATTTAAAACTTGAAAATTATGATTATGTTCAATGGAATAAAAATATAGAGAATGAATATCAAGACAAAAATCAAGCTTATTTAATCAATTTTACTGCTGCGTGGTGTATTACATGCCAAACAAATGACAAAATTGCCTTATCAAGGCCAAACGTAAAAGAATACATTTATGAAAATAATATCCAATACATTATTGCAGATTGGACTAACAAAAATGATGAAATTCTAAAAACTCTTGAATCCTATAACAGAAGTGGAGTTCCGTTATACATTTTTTGGAAACCAGGCATGAGTGAATCAGTTATTCTTCCAGCAATACTTACAGAACAAATTTTGCTAGATAGTTTTTAAAGTGACATACTAAAGTAATATAATACTGACAAGATAAATATAATTGTGAATATGTTTGGTACTCCTTTTGAAATATTTGGCACAGTTCATTTGATGACAATAATTGCAGTAATTGCTGTATCAGTTTTATTACCTAAGTTTTATAAGAGCAAATCTGATAGTCAAAAATCTTCAATGAATAAAATTATTGCAGGTGTAATCGCCTTGCATGTGATTATTTCTCCTTATAAAGATCTTTATCTTCTTGCGAATCCTTATGATTGGAGAGAAACCATACCACTTCATATGTGTGATTTATCAGAGATATTTCTTATTTGGTTTCTATTAGGTGGGCCAAAAATCTTATATTTATGTGCTTTTTTTTGGGGCCTTGGTGGAGCATCAATGGCTATATTGACTCCAGATATTACCCATCATGATTTAGATTATATTTTCTTCATGATTGGTCATGGAATGATAATTGTAGGGATTATGTATGCAACTTTAGCACTTGGAAATAGGCCTTATGCTAAAGATATTTTAATTGTATCTGCAATAACAGCATTTATATTATTACCAATTGTTTATGCAATAAATATCTTATTAGGCGAACCAGCTAACTTCTGGTATCTGGTGGCTAAACCAGATGGTGCATCTCTGATGGATATGTTTCCAGAGCCACCATATCATTTGCTTTATACAACACCTCTTGCAATAGCAGTTTTTTATTTGATATATCTTCCTTATTTTATTAAAGATAAGGCTGTAAAATAAAACTTAATAATATGGATAATTTTTTAAAACTAATTACCGAAGTGTGGAATTCAGGTTTCTTAGGTATTGATTTAGGTTCTATTATTTCTTCTCTTGCAGTTATTTTATTAGCTTTTCTTTTTCGAGGATTTATTATTTCAATAATTTTAAATGCTCTTGAGAGGCTTGCTGACAGTACAGAATCAAAAATTGATGATGAAATATTGAATGCTTTAAGAAGACCAATTGGTCTTATTCCAATAACAATTGCTTTATATATATGTACATTGATTTTGCCTCTTGATGGATTAATTGGGGATATTGCTACAAATATTGTGAAGGCATTTGTTATTTTTACTATTTTTAGTGCTCTTGCTAATAGCGTAAAGCCTATTTTTGAAGCCTTATCAACTAGTTCGTGGTTAACAGCATCAATGCAAATGTGGTTAGAGAGAGCATCAAAATTTATAGTCTGGGTAATAGGAATAGCAATCATATTAGATATATTTGGCATTCAAATCGGTCCTCTTGTGGCTGGATTAGGTTTGTTTTCTGTTGCAGTTGCATTGGGGGCTCAGGATTTCTTTAAAAATCTAATTTCAGGAATATTAATAATTGGTGAACATAGATTCCAACCAGGTGACAGAATTGAAGTTAGCGGTCAACTTCATGGAATTGTTGAAACTATTGGTTTTAGATCAACAGTAATTAGAACTTTTGATACTGCTCCAATGGTTATACCAAACAAAGATCTTTCTGATGTTAAAGTGATCAACCATGGTGAAATGATCAATAGAAGGATTAATTGGAAGATTAATCTTATTTATTCAACAAATGTTGAACAACTTGAATCAATAAGAAATGAAATTAAACATTACATTATTAAAAGTAATGACTTTACTACAGATGGTGATTTAGATCCTGTTGTGAGAGTCGTTGAGTTAGGTGGTAGTTCAATTGATTTAATGATTGTAGCCTATGCTGATCCAATGGGGTTTGCTGCGTTTAATGAAGTTAAAGAGAATTTAATTTTTAATATCATGAAAATAGTTAAAAATAATAAATCAGAATTTGCATACCCTTCTACATCACTATATGTAGAGTCCATGCCAAAATAAAAATGTCCCATGAACGATCAGATTATTCTTTCATCTACTTTAGTTGCCCTCCTTTGTTTATTTATATGGGGTAAAATTCGTTATGATGCTCTTGCTGTTGGAGCGCTATTTGTTCTTGTAGTTCTTGAAATAATTCCAGCTAATGAAGCGTTTGCTGGATTTGCCCATCCTGCTGTAATCACTGTTGCGCTTGTCCTTATAATTAGCCAAGGGTTAAGTAACTCAGGTATAGCTGGACTTGTTGGAAAATTAATTGGAGGAAGAGAGTTTACTGAAATACAATTCTTAATCGCCCTTCTTTTTATTGCTGCAATTCTATCTTCATTTATAAATAATATTGGTGCATTAGCAATACTATTACCAATCACATTGAATATATGCCAAAAGATGAATTGGCACTCCTCCAAATTTTTAATGCCGCTTGCCTTTGCATGTATTTTAGGAGGAATGAATACAGCAATTGGCACACCTCCAAATATAATTATTTCTGAATATAAAGCCTCAATTTCTTCATCAGGATTTAATTTTTTTGATTTTTCTTATGTTGGACTTGTGATAACTTTTATATGTATTTTATTTATTGCATTTATTGGTAATAAACTCATTTTTTTAAGAAAAGATATTCCATCCAATGAGCATCTAATAAATCTTAAAGGTTATTTGTTTGAAGTTCTTGTAAATGAAGGAAGTTCATCTATAGGCATGACTTTATATGCATTTAAAACGCAAGCTGGTGAAGATACTGAAATTCTTGGAATAGTTTCAGAGAGTGGATCAGTAAAGAAAGTTCAGAACAATATGAGAATAAAAGCAGGTCAAATTCTTGTAATTAAAACTCCGCCTGATGATATAGGTAACATACTCGATATTTTTGATTTTTCAATTCCAAAAGAACTTCACTCATTTGATGAAGACGATCTTGAAGAAATTGAAGTTATGATTACTCCTGGATCAAGACTTATAGGAAGAAAATATGACTTCTTTTTAAAACTAGCATTTGAAGAACTTAATCTTTTAGGGTTATGGAGAAAAGGTTCTAAGTATAGAACAAGACTTACAAGAGAAACCTTTAAAGCTGGTGATGTTTTACTTTTAGGCGTTAGAGATCTAGCCGAAGAAGATGTTTCTAATAAAATTAAACATTTGGGCTTAATGCCTCTTAGGCAAAGAGAACTTCAAACAATTCCAAGCAGAAGTAGACTTTTTAAAGGATTAATTTTCTTTGCGCTTTCAATATTTCTAGTTTCATTTAATTATTTAAGTGCTGCGCCAGCATTTTTATTATGCGTGCTTGCTTTTGCGCGAATAAAAATTATTGATAGTAACTTTTACAGAAATATTGATTGGCCAATTATTGTTATGCTAGCCGCAATGATTCCAATTGGAACAGCTCTTCAGACAACAGGTGTAAGTGCTTTGATAGCAACATCAATATCTCAATATGCAGCAGATTTAGGTCTATTTTGGATACTTCTTATAATTTTAATTGTCACTATGGTAACGACAGATATTATTAATAATGCCGCAACTGCAGTCATAATGGCACCAATATCCACAGGTATTGCAATAGAGTTAGGTTATGCAATTGAGCCGTTCCTCATGGTAGTAGCTGTTGGTGCAAGTTGTGCTTTTCTAACACCGATAGGACATCAATGTAATACTGTTGTAATGGGCCCAGGTAATTATAAGTTTACTGACTATTGGCGTATGGGCTTGCCTATGGATATTCTTATAATTCTAGCAACTATACCCATGATTCTTTTTGTTTGGACTTAATGGACGAAAAATTTAAAAGGCCTAATAGGCTTACTGGCAAACCATTCAAACCAGGATTTGAAAGTGAAGATGGAAGATTTTTTCTAAGGTATTTGAACAAGCATGGTAACGACGGTTATTATTTAGAAGAATGGAAAAAAGATATCAATAGTTTTATTAAAAAAGCTAATGAATTAAATATTAATTTCGACTTAGATCAGCAATAGAATCAATAATTTCTGGATATTGAAGGTAAAATTCATATGACTCACCATCTTCTGCAGTAACTGGTGAGATTACATCTGTGCCAGGCTCTATAGATCCTGATTCTATTAGCTTCCTTCCAATACTAATAGCATTCTCAATGCCAGCCCACCTTAAGTATTTCATGATTCCCCATTTTTGAATTGAGCCAGAGTCCTGTTGATTGTATTTGGTAATGCGTGTAACTACTAGATCATTTTCCCTATCAACAAATGTAAATTGTCCAAATTTTCCACTTGTATTAAAAATTTTTGACTCTTCATCATATTTTGATACCCACCAATGAAGTGAATAATATCGTTTGTAATCTGCCCATCTATTAGGTGTTTCCCATACGACTTTAAATGTTTCATCTATAAACTCTTTAGAAATTATCTCTTGGTCATTCCAGGTACCATTTCTCGAAAATAATAGACCAATTTTAGAATAATCTCTTGCTGACATGTCAACACAGCAATAGGTCATTACATTACCATTTTCATCTTTCCATAATTTATAATCTTTTATTGATAATGGTTGTAATATTCTTTCTTCAAAAAGCACATCAGCCTTCTTCCCTGTTGCCTGAAACAATATATCACCCAAGAGCATTGAATTAACATTGTTATATTCGAACATTACCCCAGCATCTTTCTCAACACCTACATTTTTTGCATATTTAAGATGGTCTGATTGAAAAAACATTTTTTCATGTTCATGACTGGGGAAATCTAGACCACTAGACATATCTAAGAGGTCTCTAATAGTTATTTTTGATCTTTCATCGCCAAAATAATCTAAATAATTTGAAACATTTTCATCAAGACTTTCTATCTCTCCTTTATCTAATGAAATTCCTATAAGAGCTGCATAATAGCTTTTCGCCATAGACCAAGATGTACCATGAGATGAACTGTTATAACCATCAGCATATTTTTCACCTATGATCTTTCCGTTTTTAATTACAACAACAGCAGATGTTGAATCATCTGAAAATGATATATCTAAAAGCTTATTAATTTTTTTTGAACTAACCCCTTGATTTTCTGGTGTTGAAATTTCCCAATTTTCAGATTGTGGGAAATATCCAGCATATATATTTAATGTAAAGAAAAATAATAATGAAAAGGTTAATCTTGATTTGTAATTATTTGTTTTCATAAATTTAGGAAATGAATATGTGTTTAAAAATATATGATTAATATATACATTTTTAATTTATTAGCAAATAGATTTTAATATAAATATCATTGATATTTAATTATAAATAATTATAATAATACATGTCATGAAATATTTATTAGTATTTACATTAATTTTATTCAATCTAAGTATATTTGCTGCTAATTATGATGTGAAAATGCTTAATCAGAATGCTTCAGGTGTTATGGTTTTTGAACCAGCAGTTTTAAAAATTAATGTTGGTGATACCGTTACATTTAAGTCAATAGATGCAGCACACAACTCAGCCTCAATACCAGGAATGATTCCAGCTGGTGCAATACCTTGGAATAGTGAATTGAGCAAAGACTTAACAGTTTTATTTGATGTGGCTGGAATATATGGATATCAATGCACTCCTCATTCTATGATGGCAATGGTTGGTGTTATTGAGGTCGGCAATGATCAATCTAATTTGAGTCAAGTTAAATCAGTTGCACAAACTTTTAAATCTGTATTCGTAATGAATCAAACTAGATTAGATGATTATTTATCCCAAATTAATTAATGAATAAACCAAGTAATTTTTCAGACTTTTTCGCCCTTACTATGACTAAATTTTTTAGATTTATTGCAGATACTTTTTTTGCTAAACGATATGGCCATAGAGCTGTTGTATTAGAAACTATTGCTGGTGTTCCAGGGATGGTAGCAGGAATGCTTATACATCTTAGAAGTTTAAGAAAAATGCAAACTGGTTATGGTAGTCAAATAAGGGAAATGCTAGCAGAAGCCGAAAATGAAAGAATGCATCTTATGTTTTTTATTGAAATAGCTAAGCCAAATGCTTTTGAAAGATTTTTGGTAATAGCAGCTCAGGCAATTTTTATGGCTTTTTATCTGTTTATGTATATATGTTTTCCAAAAACATCACACAGAATGATTGGATATTTTGAAGATGAAGCTGTTAAAAGTTATACAGAGTACTTAGACCTTGTCGAAAATGGCACAGTGATGAACATAAGAGCACCGAGAATTGCAATTGAATACTATAATCTTAAAAAAGATGCTAGATTATCCGATCTAATAATATCTGTAAGAGCAGATGAAATGCATCATGCAGAAGTTAACCATGACTATGCAAATGATGTTCAAAGTAAATCATCTAAAAAAGAAATGAATGATGATCTTAAAAAAGAAGTAGCCTAAAGCTTATATATACTCTTTTAAATTTTTTTGTGTAAAATTACCGTTCTATTAGGGCGAGTAACTCAGTTGGTTAGAGTGTCTGCTCGACACGCAGGAAGTCGGGAGTTCGAATCTCTCCTCGCCCACCATAAAATTATTTAGTTATCTGTTCAGATACCCAACTTAATGACCAGTTATGTCCTAGTCTTCTGTTATTGTATGTTTCAGGTAACCTTACAACTGTACTTCCTTGAAGATCTATTATTTGAGGGTCGTATTCTAAATCCCTAAACGCTGCATCTAGTTCTTTTATTGTTCTCCATTGAAAAAAATTTACATTATTCATTATTACTTTTGGTGGATAGTAATTACATATATTCTTGAACAAGCTTGACCTTAAAGAGGTTGAAACAGGTCCCGTCAATGGTCCGGCTACAGTATGAATAGATAATGGAACATCATTTATCCATTGATCAGAAAACATTGAAACAACCATAGCACCATAACTATGCCCCATTAGAATAACTTCCTTAATGTTTTGATTTGTACTTAATATATTATCTATTTCATTATTAAGTTTTAAATATGCGCTATTGGGACAAAAACTGTCATTGTATCTAAAAAAAGATATTAAAGTTGCATCTGAATCAATCGTTATAAGAGGATATATCCATTCATACCCCTCACTATTACTTCCATGCACACCTATAAATAATTTATTTTGATTTATTGATTTATCCTCTAAGTAATTTACACCATACCCAAGATCCATCAAATCTCTTCCGTTGTTAAGAACGTCTTCTAAATTAAAGTCTTTTAACAATATATCTGCTTTAAGAAAAGATGAGCTAAGTAGAATTATTAAAAGTGGCAGAAAAAATGGATAAATTAATTTTTTCATTATTATTTTTTCATTGATGATATTTTTTCTTTAGTTGCATTAAGTATATTAAGATCTTCATCATTTGTGGTCTCCTCTATCAACTGATCTATTTCTTGTAATGACTTTTCAACAGAACCCCATTTACCTTCAGTCTTTACTCTCTCATGAATTAAATCATCGTATCTGTTTTTGATATCAATAGGTATTTCGCCTTCGAACTTTGAACAAATTATCCTTTCAGCTAATAAACGAAATCTTTCATCCTCAAAATTTCTAGATATTTTTACAAGATGCTCCATCTCATCTGTTATATGAAATTCCTTCATTAAGTCTTGGTCTCTATATGAAGGAAAACCTCCTGAATATATTTTTCCCTCTAAATAATCTGGCTCTGGAAAATTCATAATTCTATCTTCCATGGCTTGTGAAACTTTGGTAAAAAAATCTTCATTTGATTTAACGCTATCCGCTCGTCTTTGAAGTTCATCGTGACTAATATCAAAGTGGTTATTACTAGTTAGTAATTTATGTGAGCATATTGGTATTGTTTTATTAATTTTATACTTTTTTAAAGGAAGGTCTCTTTTTCCAGACTGCACCATTTTGTTTATTTCAGTAAAATCTAAATTAAGAATTTCATCAGGATCAAAACTTAAATCATAGAAGCATATATCATTTGGTCTAGAGTTATCTGCTCCGCACATAACTACAGGATATTTAAATGAATGTCTTCTATATACCTCACCAAGAGCAAGAAATTCATCTGTATATAAAAGGTTTTTAACGCCCTCCTTTGTTGAAATGTTTAAGAATGAATCAAAAACCTCAGGTATTTTTTCTTTAATTACCTTGCATAAACCTATCATAAATTTGCAGTCAGATATTGCATCATGAGCATCGCTTACATCTATTCCATGTTCTTTTGCTAAATGCTCTAGTTTAATACTAATAGTTGGTCCTTCTTCAAATAATGGTATTGAAATCTCATCAGAAAAAAAATGAAGCAACATTATGAATCATTAACATCAAATCAAGCCTACCGTTTTGATTTGTATTAGTTATATATGGTTCAAGTAGATTACACCAAAACTGTCTTCTTATAAGCTCTTCATCAAAAGCATGACCATTATATGTAACAAAAATTGAAGGATTATCGGCACACCATTCTTTCCATTGATTTTGAATATCTTTCATCATTTGATAATGAGAAATATTAGATTTAAAAGAATTAATCTTCTTATTGGTTAGCATTGCCTTTGGTTGAGGAATCACCCATGGCAAAGGAGCGCTTCCGATGTTTTGTTGATCTTTTGTATTTAAAAGGTTATCAGTAAGTATTGATCCACATTGGATAATTTGACTAAAGTCTTTGTGAATACCTGTGGTCTCTGTATCGTAAAAAATTAAGTTATTAGACAATTTTACTCAGCAATATATTTGCCAAGCTCATGCCTTGCAACAGCTCTTCTATGAACTTCATCAGGGCCGTCTGCAAGCCTAAGAGTTCTCATGTGAGCATACATAGAAGCGAGCGGTGTTAGTTGAGATACTCCTTCCCCTCCATGAATCTGAATAGCTCTATCAATAATCTTAAGCGCAACATTTGGTGCAAATACTTTTATTTGAGCTATCTCACTTGCAGCAACTTTATTTCCTACAGTATCCATTTTTACTGCAGCATCTAAAGTTAAAAATCTAGCTGCATTTAATTCAATTCTTGATTCTGCAATATAGTCAAAATTAGCACCTAGATTTGCAAGGTTTTTACCAAATGCTACTTTACTAGGATCAATTCCTCTTCTACACATTAACTCCAAAGCAACTTCAGCAGAACCAATCGCTCTCATACAATGGTGAATTCTACCCGGTCCAAGCCTGCCCTGTGCTATTTCAAATCCTCTTCCCTCTCCAAGCAGTAAATTATCTTTTGGCACTCTAACATTAGTAAATTTCATATGAGCATGTCCATGAGGTGCATCATCATAACCAAATACATGCATCATCTTTTTAATTTCCACTCCCTCTGTATCCATTGGAACAAGTATCATTGAATGTCTTTGATGTTTTGGATTATCTGGATTAGTAACACACATAAATATAATAATTTTGCACCTTGGATCTCCAGCTCCAGATGTCCACCATTTTTCACCATTAATTACGTATTCATCTCCCTCAAGAACCGCGGTTGCTTGCATATTGGTAGCATCTGATGATGCTGTTCCAGGCTCAGTCATACCAAAAGCTGATCTAATTTTTCCATCAAGAAGAGGTTGAAGCCATTCTTCCTGATGTTGTTCATTTCCGTACCTAGCTATGACTTCCATATTTCCAGTATCTGGAGCACTACAGTTCATGGCCTCGGATGCAATATGAGATTTACCCATTTGTTCAGCTAAATGTGCATATTCATAATTTGAAAGACCTGCACCGAATTCACTTTCTGGTAAAAATAAATTCCAAAGTCCGACTGATCTTGCTTTTTCTTTTAATTCATCAATTACCTCTGGATAACTATTCCAACGATCTTCTCCAACCTTTATTTGCTCATGAAATAAATGTTCTTTTGGCTTAACTTCTTCACCAATAAAGTTCTTAACTTTTTCTACCAGTTCAATGGCTTCAGGTCTTAATTCAGGCATCATGAGGTTTAATCTCCCGTTATATCAAAAATTTTGTTACTATTATAAACACCATGAATAGTATTAAAGTAACTTATTTCTATGATAGCCGTATGTTAATTACAAATCTATATGAAAACAAATATAACTATTTTTATGAAAAATTAGATGCGGGGTCACTGAAATGAAAATTAGTTCTTTTGATCTTAATCTATTTGTAATTTTAAATGCAATTTACACAGAAGGCAGTTTAACAAAAGCTGCAGAAGTTGTAGGGATTACTCAACCTGCTGTTAGTAATGCATTATCAAGATTAAGAGAAAAATTTAATGATGCTCTTTTTATAAGAACAGGTTCAGGTATGGTACCTACACAGAAGACGGAGAATATGATCCAAGATGTTCAAAATGCTCTTACTTTAATCCAACAAAGCGTTAATGAACCAGATACATTTGATCCATCTGCTACTAAAAGAAATTTTAAATTATCACTAGGTGATGTTTCCGAAGGAAGAGTACTTCCATTCATAATGGAAGAAATTTACAAACAAGCACCAAATATTTCAATTGGAAGTTATGCTTATTCAAGAAGTGATCAAGTCCATGCTCTTTCTACAAATAATTTAGACTTTGTTGTAGATCCTGTAATACCTCGTTCTGATGAAATTAATTCTATGAAAGTTTTTGAAGATGATTTTGTAGTAATGCATAGAGAGGATCATGATTTATCTAAGGTAAAAAATCCTTCTATAGATGATATTCTTGATCAAAAACATTTACATGTATCTGGCAGAAAAAGAGGACTCCACCTTATTGACGTTGAATTAGATAAAATTGGTTACAGAAGAAAGGTGGCTCTTAGATGTCAGCACTTTTTAATCGCACCTAGAATAATACAATCAACAGATTTGGTTTTAATGGGTACAAGAAGTTTTGCAAAAAGGAATAATTTAACTTTTGTTGAGATCCCTATCGAAATTCCTTTAATGGAATATTTCTTAATTTGGCATAAAAATGATGAAGGCGATGGTGGTCATATATGGATGAAAGATCTTATAGAAAGAGCATTTAAAGACGCCCAAAGATAAATTAACTCAAATTATGGCTGGCAGTTTTGACTATACCGCCATCAGATGTAATAGTTTCTCCAACTGTATAAGCACCTGCTCTTGAACATAAAAAAATTGCAAGTCCTGCTATATCCTCAGCTGAACCAACTCTTTTTCTTGGGTTTCTTTTTTCGATTTCAGAATAGTCATGATTAACTGCGGATCCTAACATTGCACTTGGATATGGTCCTGGTGCAATAGCATTTACAAGAATGTTTTCTTTAACTAATTTTGCTGCCATTACTCTTGTTAGATGGTGAACTGCTGCTTTGGATGCACTATAGGAGAATGTTTCTAAAGCAGGTACATTTAGACCATCAATAGAGCCAATATTGATTACTCTTGAAGGGTCTTCTAATGAAGCTCTTTCCAGTAATAAGTTTGTCATTTTTTGTGTAAGAAAAAACATACTTTTAACGTTTAGGTCCATGACTTTATCCCAACCCTTTTCAGAAAAGGTTTCATACGGTTCTCCCCATGCTGCTCCTGCATTATTAACCAAGAAATCTACGCCCTCTTCCTTTTTAGAAATTAAATCAGTAAATTCCTCCATTCCTTCGATTGAACTAAGATCACAAGGTACTGCTATACATTCTTGACCGTACTTATCAGTTAATTCTTTAGCTTTTTCAATTAAAGCTGGAGCTTTTCTAGCAGAAATATAAACTTTTACACCATTTGCTAGAAAGCCTGAAGTAATCATTTCTCCAATACCTCTTGAGCCACCTGTAACAACTGCAACTTTCCCTTTGATGTTAAATAAACTATTAATTTCCATTTTCTAACCCCTATTGAATTGAATATTAATTATATTGTATTTTTAATTATTGAAACATAATCTATTTGTTTAATATCTAAGGTAAAATTAGATATGGATTTTCTAATAAATTTCCTTGGTTTGATAGCCTCCTTGGCAGTTTTGATCTGGGGTGCAGATAAATTTGTTGATAATTCATCTATATTGGCAAAAAAACTTGGTATTAATGAACTAACAATTGGTTTAACTGTTGTTGCATTAGGTACTTCAGCTCCTGAAATTTTTGTTGGTATTTCTTCGGTACTAAATAAAAGTGAAAATATTGCTATGGGTGCAGTAGTTGGTTCAAACATATCAAATATTGCTCTTATTTTTGGTGTTTCGTGTATTGGAATATCTTTTAAACCCAAGGAAACGCCGATAATACAGCTATTACCATTTTTATTATCAGCAATTGTTCTTGGATTTACATTGTATGATCTCAAAGTTTCAATACTTGATAGCATCCTTTTATTAATTGTTTTCTTATATTTTTTATATGTCATCATTAAAAATAAATCGCAAACTAATATAGGCATCCCTGAAGAAAGTGAAAACCAAAATAATCCTATCACTCTTATTCTTTTAACTATCGGTCTTATTGCATTAATTTTTGGTTCTAGATATGCAGTTATTTATGCTGAAAATATAGCAATATTGTTAAACATATCTGAATTGATAATTGGATTAACTATCATTGCTATTGGAACAAGCTTACCTGAATTGGCTGCAACAATTAGTGCTGTAATTAAGAAGAAAACTGACATGGTGGTTGGAAATGTAATTGGTTCAAATGTCTTAAATATTACATTGGTTGTGCCAATTATTGGCCTATTTTCTAGCGTTGAACTCGAGCAAGTTCTTTTTGTAAGGGATTATTTTATTATGAGTATTGCAACGATTGCTTTTATGTTGATTGTTATTTTTTACTCTTCAAATATTATCAAATTGAATGCTATTCGTTTTATAGGAGTCTTGTGTTTGTTAGCCTATACAGGGTATATCTTAAACTTAAGTAATTTAATTTAATTTTTTTTGATAATATAAAATAGCTAAACCTGCTGTAAAGGCAAAAACTTCAAATATAAAATAAGTATTAAAAAAATCTTGGTTTACTAATATCGCTGAGGAAAGGATTCTTCCGAAAGCAATTGATCCAACAAGAAAAGTAATAAATTTTACTGAAAATAAACCAATATTAGTTTTAAACATTCCAATTAAACACATAAAACCAATACAAATATTTAAACCACCGTATATTCCTGCAATTTCTGACAAACCCAATGCAGACGTTGCAGATAATCCAACCACATCAAGAAATGAAGGATAATCAAAGCCTAAGCTGATAAAAAATGGATCTAAAATGGCCCATAGACCTATCCATGCATACATTAATGCCATTAAAAATAAATATGCTTTTATTGTCCAATTCAACTTTCATACTCCTAATTTTTTATTAAAATGAATTATATTTATAATATATTCAATAATGTCTAAAAGTTTAATTAAAATTTTAACTATTTCATACCTTTTCTTAATTTGCTTAAATATAAATGGAAATATTATGTTAAATGAAAATGATAAGTTGGCTAACCCTCTTCCGCTTCCATATGATGGAAAAGTCTATGATGTTAATGATTTAAATAAATTTATAGATAACTCTATTAATTCAAGCAAGCAACCTATAATTATTTTTGGTGCTAATTGGTGCCCAGACTGCAGAATTTTTTCAGGAACAATGGATATTCCAAAAATTAATTCTTACATTAATAAGCATTTTGAAATCTTATATATTGATGTCAAAAGATATGAAATAAATATGGAGTTAATGGAAGAATATGGGATTCCTTCAGCTGAGGGGATTCCAAGAGTTCTAGTTTTCGATAAAAACAAAAACTTAATTAATAACTCAAATACTACTGAATGGAGAACTGCAAGAGATAGAACTAGCCAAGAAATTTTTGATTTCTTTCAAAATATGTTGAAAAGCTAAAAATATAATTTAATCGAATTGTTTATCAACGCTTGCAAAAAATAAATAAAAGATTCCGCCTAATAAAAGCACAATTGTACAAACATTAAAAATCGAACTCCAAGAATTAGTTGATTCAAGAATATATCCAGCAACTATTGGGCTTAAAATTGCTGCTATCATTCCAATACTTCCTGCTATACCAACCAAAGAACCTGTATATTTCGGGCCAAGATCAGCATGATTTACTCCAAAACCACCAGCGCATATACCAGAACATATATTTATTAAACATAATAAAATTACAACATTTATTAAAGAGTCCTCTAATGAGATTAGGTATAGAAATAATGCAGATCCAAAAAAACCTATTGAGTTTACACTTTTTCGTACTTTAAGAATTCCGTATCCCTTTTTAATGAGGCCATCGGCTAAATAGCCACCTAATATCAATGAAAAAATAGAAACCAAACTTGGTATAAGTATTGAGTAAATAAAAATATTTGACCCTAAATCTATTCCCATGCCACCTTGCACAACTGGAGCATTAACATATTTTGGTAGATATGAAAGGAATGTATATAAAGACCAATTATTACAAAACGTTGCAACAGCAATTGCCATGAAAGGGCCATTTCTTATAAGTTTTAATAGAGGTACGGTCGGAGCGGATTCTTTTGAAGGTGCCTCAATTTTTATATGATGTAATTCTTCTTCTGAAAGAAATTTATTATTCTCAGGAAATGATGTAACCATCTTATTCCAGAAAAAATACCAAAAAAATCCTAACAATCCAAAAGAAAAGAAAACTAACTCCCATGAATAATTTGCAATTATTAATGCTGTAACTGCAAACCCAAATAATGTACCTGCTGCTATACCGCTATTGGTGAACCCGACAGCTCTTGTTCTTTCTTCAAAAGGAATCCATCTAGCATAGATAGCATGCCAAGAAGGAAAAGTTACGCCCTCTCCTAATCCCATTAAAATTCTAATTAATATTAACCACCATAACCCTTGATATGCAAAAAATGGAGTAATAATTGTAAATAATGACCAAATAAGTAGCGCATATCCAAGAACTTTTTTACCGCCATATTTATCAGCTAAATATCCACCTAAAATCATAGTAATCATATATCCAAAATAAAATGATCCTAAAATTAAACCTACTTGAGATTCTGACCAACCAAACTGATCTTGCATTGGTATTATTGCTACAGAAATATTTACTCTATCTATGTAACATATAAATACAGCTAGAAATGATAAAAGAACTACTTTAAATCTATAGGGGACTCTCATTCTGGAGTAAATTTAATTGGCATTTCTTGAATTGCATGAACAAAATTATTTGGAGCAACTTTCCACTCACCATTCATTTGAAAGTCTGGAAATCTAGATAAAAATTGTGAATAAAATTCTTGTAGTTGCATAAGCGCAATTGGTTTACCTAAACAAGTATGTCTTCCAATACCAAATGCAAGATGTTTATCAGCATTTTCTCGCAATATATTAAATTCATCTGGATTTTTAAAAATGTCAGGATCCCTATTTGCTGCTCCATACCATAATGCAATTTTTTCATATGGTCCTATTTTTTGACCATTAATTTCAGTTTCTTTAAGAGAAGTTCTTCTCATATGAATCACGGGAGATACACATCTTATAGTTTCATTAATAAAATTTGGTAACAAATCTTTATTTTGTATAAGCATTTCTTTTTGCTTTTGATTCTCGTGCAATAATTTTATACCTCCACTCAAAGTATTTCTTGTTGTGTCATTGCCAGCGAATATAATTAACAACCATGAGCCATCTAAGAATTCATCTGATAATGGTTCACCATCTATCTCTGCATTAGCGATTGCACTTAATAAATCATTAGAAGGATTTTTTCTTTTTTCTTTCAATATAAACTGTCCATAATCAAACATCTCTTCAACCATTGAATTAAACATATCTATCATTGCTGGATCAGGTGTTGAATCTGTTTTTCCTTCATTTTGTTCTTTAATCATTTCATAAGTGAAATATTGAGCTAGTTCAAGAAATTCCATCCAGGATACTAATTTTTGTCTATCTTCATTAGGAATTCCTAAAATCTCTGATAATGTATAGATTGGTAACTGTTGAGAGACTTGTTCAACCAAATTACACTCTCCCATTGGGGCAATTAAATCAAGCAATTCTGTGACTTTCACAGAAACTTTTTGACGTAATTCATCAACATATCCAGGTTTAAAAAATGGCATGTGTTCTTTTCTAAGTCCTAGGTGCATCTCACCATCTAAATTAAGCATATGATCAATAGTTGATTTAAACAATTTTGGATGTCGATTTTCTTCAGATCCTTGAGTTAACATATTGCCAGTTGCATATTGAGATGAAAAAATTGTCGGATTCATTGAAACATATTTTATATCTTCATATTTAGTAAGAACCCAGTAACCTGGTTCAGGATCCATTAACATTGGCTTGTGAAAAAAAACAGGGGCATGATCTCTTAGCTCTTTGTATAAGTTAAATGGTTGTCCTCTTGTAAATAATTCTAAGTCATTCAACTCACCAGAGGCTTTAAAAGAATATTTATGATCATATTTAGAATGATTAATTTTGTGAGTTAAAATTTCATCTGATAAAACAAAACCACTCATATTATTCACCACCGCCAGCACCACCACCACCATCTGCAGTTGGTTGGGGATGCGTCAAGTAAATTGAAGACATAAAAGAAACACCATTACCCAACGCAGTAGATATTTCTTTTAAATTTAATTTTTTGGAAAGTTCTGGGTACGGTTCTATTTGTCCTGACTGTTTGTCCACTATAAAAGCATTTTTTTTTGATATTAAAATAACTTCATTAGAAATTATTACTAGGAAATATTGACTAAAAATTGATTTTTTAAATCTTTTTCTAAAAATAATTTTTCCAGTATCCCAAGATAGCTTTGCAACTTCTTTTGAAGAAGCGAGATAGTACATATGATTTTCATAGGTATGAGGTATAAATGGCACCAATATGCTGTGGAGTGTTTGTTGATAGTGCGACCAAAGAAGGTTTCCAGAATCTTCTTGAAAGCAATGAACCATCTTTGAGCCTGCCCATGTTGAGCTAAAGACAATTATATAATTCTCATACTGACCAATGATATCCGGTTTATAGCCTGGATTTATGTCTCCAACCCATATTGGCTTGTTCTCAGTTAAATCATATTTAGATATCGAGCCTTTTTTTCCAAATATTGCTACTTTGTTCATGGGCACAATTATATATGGAGGTGATGTAGGGAGTCGAACTCCCTATATCAAAAGTATTTATGACAATCTTAGAAACTGTAAGAGTATTTAAGTGTTACAGTTCTAGGAGGTATCCATTGCATCCAATTTCTAGGCCTCCAAGAGGTATCATTAACTGCATAGATATATGCTTCAGTTCTCTCATCTGTAAGATTATCCACAGACAGTTGTAATTTAGAATTATCATTCAAGTCTAATCCAAGATTAAAATTTAACTTAGTATAATCAGGTGAACTTGAATTTGGATTCTCAGCAAAAGTATTAAAGCTATCTCCATAATAATTTACATCGAGTCTTGCATAGGATGGGTATGACATAATTGTTGTGTCATATACCACTCCAAGATTCCACTGTGTTTCAACTGTATTAGGAAGTCTGTCACCAGCTGAAGCTCCAAGAGATGTAATATCTATTGTAGTTTCTGCAGTTATAGAACTTCCAGCAAAATCAAGAGAGAGTTCATCATTTATTGCATACGTAAAATCGACCTCCCAGCCAGAAGTCTCAGCTTTACCACCATTAAAATTATATCTCCAGCCACAACCAGGAGTTACTTGAATAATGATTCCATCCCAATCAACTTCAAAGTATGTGACGTTTGCAGAATAATTATCACCTCTTGATTTTATACCAAACTCAGTGGTTTCAGCTTCATCAGAATTAAATCTTCTTGAAAAGTTTGCCTGAGCCGCCTCGTCACTGCTACAAAAAGGTGGAAGTGGAGCCTGATTTCCACCAGGTCTATATCCTGCTGCTTTTGTTGTATACAAAGTCAGGTCTTCATTTACTTGGTAACTTAAAGCATATTTCATCCTAGTATCAGATTCAGATCCTGATAACTCTGCACAATCAGTACCTGCAGGATCATTTCCATCACATCCATTGCTGTCCATGTAAAAAATACCATACTGATATGTTTTTGATGCGTCATCAATTTCATAATCTCTTATACCTAAAGTTAATGTTAATTTATCATTAACGTTATAGTCGAATTGTCCATAGAAGGATGTTTCTTCTTGCTCGTTAAATTCCGTATAAGAAGCATAATATAAATATGGATATCCTAAGTGATCATCACAGAATGGAGGACAATATGCCGTAGCATCGTAAACAGCAGGATCAACACCCGCAGCTATTTCAGTAACATAATCTAACCAATAAGAATCAACTGCATATTGAGTTTGTGAAATTGAATTAGGTTGTTCGTTAAATTTGTAATTATAGTAACCTACTGTCCACTCGAATTTACCAGGCTTAGATATTAATCTTAACTCTGTTGTTTCTTGAGAATATTCATCACCATCTACAATAAGTGGCGCGGGAACATAATCATCCATATCGATTCTTGCCCAATCTGTTACAGCATCTTCAGTGACTGTTTTATCAGATATTATTAAATTTGCATCAAAAATACCAAAGTCATATTTAATATTTGCTATAAATGATTCTCTTGTAATATCCTCACTTTCGTCTGCAGCTAGTGCATGCGCAAATCTAGGGTCATAACTAGTAAGAACTGAGGCTCCATTAGGATAATCAGCCTCTGTGGCCGCAAAACCTGAAATGGCACTTAAACGTGCGCAAGTAGGATCTCCATCCCAGTTATACCACCAACTTGAAGCCTGAGGACAATCTGCAACATAAACATCTGCACTTCCAGGTTTACTTTGACCAGGTTCTAATATTCCGTACGCTTTATTATTAAAGTTAACGTATCTTAAACTTCCTGTTAACTTGCCACCATTATCGAAACCAAGTGTAACCATTAACTGTGAATCATCTTCTTCACCAACGGTATTTCCAGTTTGTATATTTTTATATATACCAGGTGAAACTAGTTGAGAATATACTGCTCTAAGAGCAAGGCTATCTGAAATTGATAGGTTATACATCATTTCAATACTTGTTTCAGGATCGTCAGCTTTTACCTTGTTACCGTATCCAACTCTTATTTTTCCATAAGATGAACTTGAATCAGGTTTATTAGTAATATATCTAATAGTTCCTCCAATAGCATTTGATCCGTATAGCGTTCCTTGAGGGCCTCTAAGTACCTCAATTCTTTCAATATCAAATAAACTCATGAGAGCTCCACTAACTTCATCAATATAAGTTGAAGAAGTTCCAGAAGAACGTTGAGATGTAGAAGTATTTAATCCTCTGAAAGTATAATAATTTGCTCCGCCTGGCGAAGAAACACCCGCAAGAGATCGCAAATAATCTTCAGGGTTCATTATTCCTCTTTCTTCTAATGCAGATTCGCTTATAACAGAAATATTCATTGGTATTTCTTGAAGAGTTTCTACTTTCTTATTAGCAGTAACAATTACTTCCTCTACTTCCTGTGATATCAGTAGAAAAGGCACTAATAAAAAAGAAAAAAATACTGTATTTAATTTTTTCATAATCATATCCTCTATATATAAAAAAAAACCCAGCATATGCTGGGTAAATTTAAACAGAAAACCCAGCTAAACTGATGGCTCCCGGTTTTTATTATGTATGTTAATAATAAACATCATCAAATAAGTATATATATGAAAATAGATATGGCTAGAATTTAAACAAAAAAAGTATATTATTTTTATACTTAATATTTTCTAAAAGAAATTGATAAAAAATAAAAACATATAAATTTGTATATTTTTTTAGAGACTCTCATATTCGATCCAATCGATTAAAAATCTATGATTATCTGGAATTATTTTATTAGAACATTCTTCATCTATGCAAAAAGAATCATAATCTACCCAAAAATCATCATACTTTCCTCCAACTGCAACATTTAAAATCATGTAATAGTCTCTATTGAATGGATATTTATATTTTTTAAATTCTTTGTTTTTGGAATCGATTTTAAAATATGGCTCTGCTGCATTATCAAGATAAAATTCCATTGAATTCTCTCTCCAAATTAGTGAAATAGAATGAAATTTATCTTGGAAACGAACTTCTCTTGGAATTAACGCCTCTCCAACAAGAGTAGATTTTTTATTCCATTTATCTCCAAAATGAAGAGCTGAACTGGCTATATTAGATATTCTGCCTCTATTTTCCATAATATCTATCTCTCCCCCATTTGGCCATTGTATTTCTTCAACAGGCATTAACCAAAAGGCTGGCCAGAATCCAATACCTTTGGGAACCATAAAACATATTGATATTTTCGAGGGGTATGAAAAAGATTTCAAATTTTTAGTATTTATTCTCGCTGAAGTAAAATGATATGCAGTTTCACCGCTGCTGATTCTTGATTTATCTTTTCTATATATAGGTTGTATTTTTAAATACCCATTTTCAATAAAAAGATTTTTAGATGTATTTGTATTACTTTCTGATTTTCTCGGCTTTGTATAGAACTGCAGCTCTCCATTTCCCCAACCACTAATATATTCTTTTCCATCGTAAAAACCATTTGAGGTTGAATAATTCCAATTATTTGGAGACAAATAGTTTTCATCAAAATCTTGGGACCATATTAAATATTTTGGTTCAGCTCTCTCTTTGCAATATGATTTTTTATCGACAGAGTATTCTTTTAAATTAACTATATTTGTTTCAACAATGTCATCATCATCTGAATAAACAATGATTGAAAGTGTAAGAAAATATATAAAAATAACTTTCATATAGTTTTGCCTAATTTTTAAAAACTATACTAGATTCTATATTTAATTTCGATAGGTATAATATAAGTTATGTCTATATTCTCATCCCTATCAAAAGATCATCTTAATAAATTAAATTCAGATGGTGTCATAATAATTCCAAACCTTATACCTGAAAGTACAATAGATGAAATTAAAAAAGATACTTCATCGTGGTTTAAGAAGATTAGTTTTAACAACAGAATATCATCATATGTTATTAATAGTAATCAATGGATAGAACATGTTGGTCTATGTAGTTTAGAAAGTTTAAAAGTTGCTTTAGATATTAGTTTTATTGATTTTTTAAAAGAATACTTTATGAATGATCCGTCTTTAGGCGCTATTTCAGTGCAAAAAAAAATATTTTCTGAAAAAGGCATTCCTCTTCACAGCGATCTTGGAGATGGCTTATCTGTATTTATCTATCTTACCAAGCCGGATAAAAAATTTGGTATTACTGAATTTGTTAAGAAAACGCATTTATGTAAAATCGATAAATCATTTCAAACTCAAAACAAGATTGATGATGCAACTTATATAGATTTAGATAAATCGCCTTTCAGTGAAAAAGATATTATTAAAACTCATGGCGGAGTTGGAACGGTTGTTATTTTTCATAGGTCAATTTGGCATAAGTTACCAAAATTTAATAATGCTGGCAGGGAAATTCTTATGCTTAGATATTTTAAAAAAAATACTCCCTCAAATGATCATCTTGTTAAAAATAGTTTTTTAAAACAACTTACTCCTATACAAAAACAGGTTCTTTTGGAAAACTCAGCTGAAAAAATTGCGCCAAGCATTAGTGAGCTAGGTTCTAATAAAGAATCTTTTGGTGTCTATAAGATACCAGATTGGAAGATGTATTTATATTTTCTAAAATTCAAACTATTTTCTAAAGCCAAGACTAGTTGAATTAATATTTAATGGTAGGGATGGAGGGAGTCGAACCCCCACGCCTTGCGGCACTTGGTTCTAAGCCAAGCGTGTCTACCAGTTCCACCACATCCCCAGGCAATGGCATTATATATAGATATGAAGTTTAAGTGGAAATTTTTTTATTGATCATAATTTAATTCATTTTTTCTTTGTTTATGAACCACTAACAAACAAATCAGAAGTAATACACCAAAAATTGTTGCAATAATGTCATGAGTGTGGAAACCCTCATAAAATAATCCACAGAATTTTCCTAATAGCATAAATATACATAAATAAATTAAAACTGTTCCAAGCTGAACCTTAGAGGAAGAAAAAATAAATCGAATTAGAATATAACCTGAAGCAACAAAGACACCAGACATTGTTCTTATAAAGTTTGCCAAAGGAGTTTTTCTTTCTACAGCTTCAAAAGCAGGATACCAAGATACAAAATCTGGGGCAAACATTGCCCAAAGACCCATAACAATAGCAAAGATACCAATAAATAATAAATATCCTCTGATAATTATGCTCATATTACCCCCAACATATACAATGCAAGCATAAATGAAAGTCCACCAAAAGCCATCCAAATATACATTTCTTTATAATTGTTAAATTTATATGAATTAATTGCAAGAAAACAACAAAAAATCGGAGCAATGACTAATATTCCATAACCAATTAATACTGCTAGAGGAATAAAGGCCAAAAATAAAAAAACCTGCAAAACAAACCTATTCATAACACAAAATATTATATTAGATAATTGTTAGTTTTGATTAATAATTTCCCCACTTATGTTATTTTCAATACTAGATATCTGAGTTTGAATTTCTAAAATAACCTGATTAAGTTGATTTTTGTAATTATTTAAAGCCTGGACTGAGTCATCGAGTAATATTAATTGAGTATCTATATTTGTTAAACTTAATTTAAGTGAGGTTAGGTCTTCTGATGACAAGCCAAGTTCATCAATTTTGTCTGTATTGTTAAAAATAATATTTTTTGAAGATTCTAAGTCTGTCTGGTTATTTTTAATATCATTTTGCACAGAAGTTAGAATTTTGTTAATTTCATCAGTCTGATTAATTAGTTTCTCAATATTTACCTTATTTCTTTTATTGCTTAAATCCCAAAGTTTTCTTATTTCTTTATCAAGAAATTGTATTGAAGAGGTAATGTCTGTCATAGAATCGTTGTTAGTTTCATCAACAATATTTATCTGCTCCTCTATTAAAGATAGTCGCTCATCAACAAGCTGCATTGAAGATTTGTTATTTTCAGACTCAAATGTCTGCCAAATTGCTAAAAATAAGATGCTCATAAAAGCAATAACATAAATAAAACCCACTAATAGTCCGCCTTTTGAAGATCTATTGAGATACGAAGGTATTTTTCCACTTATTTTAAATTTACTGGTCATAGATAATTAAAATTAAATTACATTTGTCATATAATAGATATCTAGTTTACCTTAAGTTAAAACCGTTTATGAATTTAGACTTCTCAGATGATCAAAAATTTCTTCAAGAGGAAGCAAGAAAATTTCTTGAAAAAGAAAAATCTATATCTAGGAATCGATCTGTTCTTGAAACAGAATCTCATGCTGATCAAGAGTTATGGAATAAAATTGTTGATCTTGGTTGGACAGGCATAAGAATACCTGAAGATTATGGTGGTCTTGGATTGGGACATCTTGAGCTATGTGTTATAGCTGAAGAGCTTGGAAGATATTTAGCACCAGTACCTTTCTCATCCTCAGTTTATTTATTTACAGAAGCAATAATCAATTATGGAAATGAAGAAATTAAGAAAGACCTTCTTCCAAAACTAGTAACTGGTGAGGTTATAGGAACTTTAGCTGTTACAGAAGAGCTTTATGCCCCTTCAAAAAGCAATATAAAAGTTAGCTCTAAAAACAACATTCTTAATGGGAAAAAAATTGCAGTGCCTGATGCTGAAATAGCCACTCATTCATTGGTTGTTTCAAAATCTGATAAAGGTGTCAGCCTTCAATTAGTAGACCTTTCCTCTCCAGGTGTAACAATTAAACATCAAGAAAACATTGATGAAAGCAGAGGTCATTTCTCTATAGAATTTGATGGCGTTAAGTCTGATCTTGTTGGAGATGAAAATTCTGGTTGGGAGTTATACGAAACTCTTATAAATCAAGCTGCAGTGTTATTTAGTTATGAACAAATTGGAGGATCCCAGGCTGCTCTTGATATGGCAATTAATTATGCAAAAGAAAGATATGCTTTTGGAAGACCTATTGGTTCATATCAAGCAATTAAACATAAATTAGCCGATATGTATGTTGCATTAACTTTGGCAAAGTCGAATTGTTACTATGCAGCATGGGCATTATCAACTGATTCTGCTGACTTGCCATCTGCCTCAGCAACAGCAAGAGTCAGTGCTACCAAAGCCTATCAGTTATGTTCTCAAGAAAATATACAAACTCATGGTGGTAATGGATTCACCTGGGAGTATGATTGTCATATGTATTACAGAAGATCTAAACTATTATCATTAAATATTGGGTCTTTAAGTAATTGGAGAGAAAAATTGGTCATAAGTTTAGAGCAATCAAATATAAATTAGGAAAAAATATGGATTTTAACGATACACCTCAAGAAGCAAAGTTTAGAAAAAAATGTAGAGATTGGCTTGAAAAAAATGCCAGTTATAAGGATGGATCTTCAAAATCTGAAGATTTCGCTAATAAAGATAAATTAAATGATGCTAAGGCATGGCAAAAAAAGAAATATGATGCTGGTTGGGCTATGCTTCATTGGCCAAAAGAGTATGGAGGAATTGGTGCAAGCTCAATGGAAAGAATTATTTGGGCTAATGAAGAAGCAAAATTTGATGTACCAAAAGGTATTTTTGAGATTGGCTTGGGAATGTGTGGCCCAGTTATGATGGAATATGCATCAGAAGAACAAAAAGAACGATATCTTCCACTAATGGCAGAAGGTAAAGAAATATGGTGCCAACTCTTTTCAGAACCCTCCGCTGGTTCTGATGTTGCAGGACTTAGAAGTAAGGCGGTTCAAAATGGTGATAAATGGATTATAAATGGTCAAAAAGTTTGGACATCTGGAGCACATTTTTCAGATTATGGAATTTTAGTTGTTAGGCATGATCCAAATCTTGAAAAACATAAAGGAATGACTTTCTTCTTTGTAGATATGAAATCTCCAGGCATTGAAGTAAAACCTATAAAGCAAATAACAGGTGGTTCCAGCTTTAATGAAGTATATTTTACTGATGTTGAGATACCTGATTCTCAAAGACTAGGTGAAATTGGAGATGGATGGAAGGTTGCAATTACGACGTTAATGAATGAAAGGCTTGCAGTCGGTGATGCTGGTGGCGCTGATGTTGAGGATGCCTTTAGATGGGCTAAAAATCAAGATGATCTTGGAGAACCTCTTCTTAATAACAAAGCTGCAAGAGAATCCATCGCTGATTGGTATTGTGAAAAAAGTGGTCTTAAAAATACAAAGTTAAGAACGATGTCGGCGCTATCTAGAGGTGATACACCGGGTCCAGAAGCATCGATTACAAAAATTGTAAGTGCTGGAAAACTTCAAAATATTGGCAATTTTGGAATTGACTCATTAGACATGGCAGGAATGTTAAAAGCCGATGATGCTGATATCAAAAGTTTTCAAAATGCATGGCTTGGTGCGCCAGGAATGAGGATTGCTGGTGGAACTGATGAAATTCTAAGAAACATAATTGCAGAAAGAGTGCTTGGCCTTCCACAAGATCCAAGAGCAGATAAAGGAGTTGCATTTAAAGATATACCTTCTGGTAATTCTTAAACTATCTAAATTTGCTTAAAAATTGGAGGAATTCAATTCGGCTCCCTTCTATTTGCATCTCTCCAGATGCAATAGATGAAACTGGATTAGATAATCCTGTTAAAACTTTTTTAAGTTGCATCTCGTCCGTAAGAACAGTTATATAGCAATCTTTATCATTAGACCCATCTATAACTGCTACTTTATTTCTTATAGTTATATTTTTTTTCAAACCTGAAGAAAAATTAAAACAGACAGTCAAATTATCATTACTGCTATTTTCTGGATTATACCTAGTTGAGAGAACATCAAATAAGGTATTAATTGAAATATGTTTAAGAAGATCTTCAGAAGTTCTATCTACCAGAGTAGATTCAATGAAATCATCATTTAACTCATAAGCCGAGGTTAAAAAATAATTTCTTTTATTGGGATTTGATGATCGTGATCCTTCAAATATCAAAGCTTTGATTCTTAAGTCTCTTACTTCATCATTGAAGTTGTCTAATGCTATGAGATGATCGCTCAATTCAAGCGCCCATTGCATATCTTCGTTTTCTACAGCCTCTCTCAATCTTTCTATTAAAACTTCATTGCCTCCAGCAAGACTAGATATTCTGATTGCTTTTTCCTCTCTAGAAAGGGGGTCTAATTCAGAAGGATTTCCACTAAACCAACCAAGGTAACCATTAAAAATACTCTTAACAGACCATCTGACTGTTCCATAAAACTCATATAAATATGGTGAACTTGCAATATTCTCTGGCAATTCTATTTCTTCTGCTATTTCATCTGGATACATCCCCAAATTCATTAATCTAATAGTTTGATCATGAATGTACTGAATAGCATCTCTATAAGTATTTAATACATTCCTTATCTCATCTTTTCCAATTATTGGTTTTGTATGACTAGGAAAAAGAAATTCTGGATTGAATTTTTTCATATGATCTAAGCTATTTATCCACCCTTTTACGTCTCTATGTGTTGTACCTCTAATAGTGTAGAGATTTGGAAAGGTCTTATATACGTTGTCTCCAGGCATCAAAGATTTATGATTAGGTAGCCATACAAAAATTTGATCATTTGTCTCGCCTGGAGCATGGTATAACTCAATATCAATGCCAGAAATACTAATTTTTAGTTGATCATTAAATGTAAGATCTGGTTTAACATAACCACTCACTGATTTTGAAACACTTAAACTTGCGCCTATACCAACATTAATAAGATCTTCTTCTGGTAAAGTCGTACCAAACATTCTTGTACTTCTAGTAGCAATTATTGGATTAAGAATCCCCATTATTCTTTGGACATAAAAATCAGTGTCTTCATGAGCAATGATCTGTGGTTTATCTTCTTGAATATTTAAATAATATTGTGTACCAAAAGTATGGTCACCGTGATTGTGTGTATAAATTATTGCTTTAATTGGATTAGAATTTTTTTGGTAAAAGAGATTATAAATCTTCTCAGCCTCATAAATACTATCAGCTGCATCAATAATAATATTTCCATCACTACCCTCTACCATTATTGAATTTGCAATTCCAAACCCAATAGCAAAATGAATCTTTCCTCCTGGTGTGTCATATGACAATATTTTTTGCTCAAACTCTTCTGAATGTAAAATTAAATCTTCTACTTCTGATGTGATTGGAATGTTTATTTCTTTATCTTTAGGATTTGAACATCCAAATAAAATTAATAAAGAAAAAAATAATGAATAGTATTTAAACAAAATAAATTGCTATAAAAAGCTTATCATTATTTCATCTACTAGCATGTTTGATGCATCATCATAGGATATTGATCTGTTAGAACCATCTCTCCAAACCGTTACAACAGTCCAAAGCGTTTTATCATCTTCAAGATTTCTTAAATTTACTCTTAGAATATTTTGAGTTACGTTATATATATCATCTCTATATCTGTAATAATCGTAATAATATCTTGAGTAATAAAAATTTAGAGGGTCAGACTCTACGGTTTCTTTTGTAGTAAAGTTAATATCAAAAACAATTTTTGAATCGCTGTTATATTTAAGACCTCTTTGTTCTATTGCAGTTTTTAGGTTTTCTTTGAATCTTTCTAGAACAATAGGATTAACTTCAGCGCTCATATTGGCATTGTTTATCTTTATATTAAATTCGTTATAATTACCTAGATTGAAAGTCTCAATTGAATCTGTTTTGATATTAGATTGAGTTGTAGAACAACCAATAAGTACTATCAGACTAAAAATTGTTGTTATTTTTTTCATATATTATTTATTATTAAAGTATGTTTAATTTAGAAGATCAAAAGTATATAAAGTTATTAGACCTTAATGCTCAAATATATACTGAATCCGAATTCAATTGCAAGCATATTCATCTAGATTCAAAGAGTGATGAGAAGGTATTCATGGTTGCTTTTAGGACTATTCCAGAAGACTCTACTGGGGTTGCGCATATTTTAGAGCATACAGCTTTATGTGGTTCAAAAAAATATGCTGTAAGGGACCCATTTTTTATGATGATTAGGCGATCATTAAATACTTTTATGAATGCTTTTACTTCAAGTGATTGGACTGCTTACCCATTTGCAACTCAAAATGATAAAGATTTTAACAACTTACTTAGTGTATACCTAGATTCTTCTTTTTTTCCTAACTTGGATGAGCTAGATTTTCTTCAAGAAGGTCACAGACTTGAATACTCTGAAAAGAATAACTCAGATAGTGAGCTTGAAATTAAAGGAGTCGTATACAATGAAATGAAAGGCGCTATGAGCTCTATATCAAGCCAATTATGGCATGGTCTATCAAAACATCTTTATAACTCATCAACATATAAATATAACAGTGGCGGTAATCCAGAAAATATAATAGATCTTTCTCATGAGTATCTTGTAAATTTCCACAAAAAACATTACCACCCATCAAATGCAACTTTTTTTACTTTCGGTAATGTAAATCCAGCTGAAATTCAGAATTTCATAAGAGAAAATGTATTAGAAAACTTTAAACCATCAAATGAAGTAATAAGTGTTAAAAATGAAGATAGAATTTCTGAACCAAAAATTGTTACTGAATTTTATAATCCTATGCCGGATGATGAAAATAATCATCATGTAGTTTTAAGTTGGCTACTAGGAGAAAGTCATAATCCAGAAGAGTTATTAGAATCATATTTGGTATCAAATATACTTTTAGATAACTCTGCATCACCTTTAAGGAAGGCTTTGGAGAATACTGATCTTGGTAAATCATTATCTCCACTTACAGGCCTTGAAGCAGATCATAAAGAGCTTGTTTTTGCTGCTGGGCTTGAAGGCGTGGATTCAAATAAACAACTAGAAGTTGAAGAATTAATATTAAATTGTTTAAAAGATGTTGTATCAAATGGCATTTCTGATCAACTTATTCGATCTTCGTTACACCAGCTTGAAATTAAACAAAGGGAAATTACAGGATCTGGAATGCCCTATGGACTGCAAATAATGTTAAGTTGTCTACCTGCATGTCTTCATAATGATGATCCTCTTAAAGTTTTGGATTTAGATTCATCTTTTAACCTTATAAAAAATAATCTAAAAGACAAAAGCTATATTGAAAAATTAATTGAAGAAAAGATTATAAATAATCCGCATAGAGTAAATTATTGTCTTGCTCCAGATACTGAATTCAATTCTAAAAATGAAAAAAAGATCAAAGAAAAAGTTGATGAGAAATCAAAAAAACTTTCGTCCAAAGATAAACAAAGGATAATTGAGTTAACCAAAGATTTAAAAATAAGACAAGAAAAATCTGATAATCCAGAAGTTTTACCAAAGGTTACTAAAAATGATATCCCAAAAAAGCGTGTCTATGCAAAATCTGAATCATATAAAAATGATAATAAAAATTTCTTTTATAAGGTTGGAACTAATGGGATTACTTATCATTCAATAGTTCTGCCTTGCAGTCCGCTAACTGATAATGAGTTTAAGGTTGCTTCATTGTTTACAAATACTTTAACAGATATTGGAATTGGTAATAAAAGTTATGAAGAAGTACAAAAAATTCAATCTGCTGTAACTGGGGGAATTTCAGCAAGTTTCACTCTGATTCCAAACGAAAACCAATCATCTCATTATCTAGGATTAAAAATCACATCAAAATCATTAGAAGAAAATGAACAAGAAATGCAAAACTTGATGATTGAAACTGCTAAAGATTCAAATTTTTCTGATAAAAGTAGAATTAAAGATATGCTCAACTTTATAACATCTGATAATGAAAAATCTTTGATACAAAACGGGCATATTCTTTCAATGAGTAATGCTGCGGCTCAAATAAACAATATCTCAGCTACAAATGATTTTGCATCTGGTATAAATTTCATTACTAATACGAGTAAACTTTCAAAAAAAATTGATAAAAATTCTGAACTTGATAAATATATTGAATTATTAAATAGTATAAAAAATAAAATTAATTCTGTCCCTTCATATACATTTACTGCATCTTCTCTAAATATGGATCAGTCAAAAATTAATTTTGCATTTGATGATAAAAATAATTCTTTTAGTATTCAAAATTATTTTGATATCCAGCAAGAATCTATAGGATGGATTACGGGGGCTCAAGTAACTTATTGTGCTGAGGCCTTTCCAACCGTAGATTTTTTCCATAAAGATGCTCCAGCTCTAAGTGTTTTAGGTGCTGTATTAAGAAATGGTTATTTACATTCAGCTATAAGAGAAAAAGGTGGTGCTTATGGATCTGGTGCAATGCAAGATTCAAACAATAAAGTCTTTAAATTCTTTTCCTATCGTGATCCTAGATGCGCTGAAACATTTGAAGATTTTAAAAAATCAAGAGAATGGTCTCTTAAAAATATCTCACAAGAGCAACTTGATGAAGGTATTTTAGGAATAATTTCAACTATTGATAAACCCCTATCTCCATTTGGAGAGGCAATGAGTGACTTTTCTATGAATCTTGATAAAAAAGATTTAGAAAAAAGGTTAGAGGTGAGGTCATTAGTAAAGAATTGTACGCTTGATGATTTAATAAATGTTTCTCAAAAATATTTATTTAATGAATCTAAAAAGTCAGTAATTGCAGGAGAAAACTACATTGATGAAATGAAGAAATTGAATTTTGAAATTAGGAATATCTAATTAAAAAAATATAAACTTCTTTCTCTTTAATTCTTTTGCGCATCCCCAATATTGTTTTTGATACTTAGTTGAGCGTGCTTGAACTCTATCAGCAACTTTAATAAGCCATTGTTTTTTCCTATATGTTTTCTTTTCAAAACCACCGTAACCTTCGTGATATGCAAGATACAATGACCTTGCATCAGTTTTCTCAAAACCTTGATAGTATCCTTTACTTGCATACCAACCTATAAAATCAGCTGAATCTGCAAAATCTTTTCTGCTTGCTCTAGTATTACCTGTTTCATCTTGATAGTCTTCCCAGGTTTTTGATAGTGCTTGAGAATATCCAACAGCTGATGATGGCCTAAACCAAGGAATAAAACCCATCAGCTTCTCCCTTTCGGGTCTTGCATCAGCCTGAAAGCTTGATTCTTGATATACAAATGACATTAGAACGTAAGGAGGAATTTTCCACCTTTTTTCGCTTCTAGTTACTGCTTTATACCAACCTCTTTTTTCTTTAAAAATTAAACATATATTATCTGGGTTTTCTGGAGGCCGTGTTGCACAAGATTGAATGATAAATACAATTAACAACAATAAATAACTAATTTTATATCTTCTCATCTTCTTTGAAGCCTCTAAAGTTTTTAAATCTTGGGAACCTAAGGCTATAGTGTTCTCCTTCAATGCTTTGTGTGACTGCATCAGCTCTTATCTCAACAAGTCTTCCAATAAGATTATCTTTTGAGGTCCAAAATTTTTCTCTATCTTCGTCAGTAAGGCCACTCCCTACACTTAGAGAAAAGAATTTACCATCATCATTGCCCTCAACATGAAATGCGCCTAATTTACCTTCATGCTTTCCTGTTCCCTCTTGTATATCAATAATTTTTAAAGTTACTTCTATAAATGGTTTTATTTTTAACCATGCATGGCTTCTTTTGCATTCATAAAAATTTTCATTTGGTTTAATCATTAACCCCTCAAAACCTTTATCAAGAGCTTCTTTGTTCATGATTGAAAACTTATTTTGCCCATTTTCATTATCAAAATTTATTATTTCATAATCCACTAATTTAATTACATCTTCAAAGGTTTTTGATAGTTGATTTAATTCTTTTTTTCTATCAATTGAGTTTAATTTACTTTTTCCATTATTGAACTCTTTTAAAGGAAGTATATCGAATAAAGCTAAATAAGCATCATCAGTTTGTGCGCCAGATTTTCTATAAACTTGCTTCATAAGGGCCTGAAAATCATCACTCATAACCTCGCCATCAAATACTGTATTGTTATATTCTGGTTTGCTTAGAGCGCTTTCAATATGAGGAAAATTATAAAATATCTTTCCATTTCTACTATATAACGTTGCTTTATTATTTTTAACAATTGCTATTACCCTCACTCCATCATATTTATATTCAACAAGACAATCGCCTTTTATTTTCTTTGGGTGTTTTGCTCCATCATGGGCTAACATGCATGAGAAAACAGGAACTTTGAATTTCAAACCCATTCTTTTTGCAACATTATTTACAGTCTTTTGGCTTACTCCACATCTAAGATCTTTTATCAAAATCCTTCTATACCAATCATTCCATTGATCTTTTTTAGATAAGTTTAGTAAATTGATAATTAAATCTCTTGCTGCATGACCTGTTTTCTCTCTTTCTATTAATTGATTTACAGCTTCTTTAAAAGCATTCCAATCTAGGCCGCCTCCTTCATGGTCGCTTTCAGGAACTTGTTTAACCCCAAAAGTTACTAGGGGATCAAGGCACATCGCAAGGCCTTCCTGGAAATCTTTATCGTTAATATATTTTTCAATGACGCCTTCTTTAAAAAGCCTACTATTATCGCTTTCTAATTCTTTAATTATTTTCCATGGGTACGACATCTAATTAATCTTCCTCATCAACTTTATGTTTCTTAAGTTGTTTTATTCTCGCTATATCTTGAGCTCTCGATTCAATATGTGAAATCATTTGCTTGCTAACAGGTATTCTTTCTTGGTCACAAAGTGTTGCATAAAAATTTTCAGAGAAGTTAAGAGCAAACTCTATCATTTGTTTTACAGTATTTAACGGATCAAAAACAACGTTGAGATCAGAAACAATTGCTATTGCAAATGTTTTTGTGTCTTTTTCAAAAGTACCCGGTTTGAGAGCATTAATTACCCTAAATTTCTCTATTCGATCTTTATCATAAAAAGTAAAATAATTATCTTTAATCACTGCGCCGGAATTACTAAGAAAACCAAAAATTTGATCTATGTCGTACATAGACCTATCCATTGATATCAAATTTAATATAACAAGCTCTTGTTCATCATTTTGATCAAAATCAAATGATGTTTGATTATTCTTATTGTCAAATACTTCAGAATTTAAAGATTCTGAAACATCTTCAATTTTTACTTTTAATTTCCCACTATTTGACAATTTTCTAAGAAAAAGAAAAGTAATGACCAAGAAGAATAATACAGCTAATCCGATTAAATATATCTTTAAGTTTGTGGTCATCTATGATTCAGCTAACTCTAGGGCCTGGTTAACATCTACAGATACCATTCTTGAGACACCAGCTTCTTGCATAGTAACACCCATAAGAAAGTCGCTTCTTTCCATGGATACTTTGTTATGTGTAATAAAAATAAATTGTACTGTTTTTGACATTTCTTCTACCATATTTATAAATCTTAGTGTATTTAAATCGTCTAATGGAGCGTCTACCTCATCCAGCAGACAAAATGGTGCTGGATTCAGATCAAATATTGCAAAAACTAAAGCTAGAGCAGTAAGTGCTTTTTCACCACCAGATAATTGAGAGATAGAAGAATTTTTCTTTCCAGGCGGTCTTGCCATTAAGACAACACCTGCGTTTAATGAATCATCTTCAGTTAAAGTCAATTCTGCAACTCCACCACCAAATAATTTAGGAAACATTTCTTTTAATTTTAAGTTAACTAAATCAAAACTGTCCTTAAAGATAGTTTTAGTCTCTTGATCTATTTTTTTAATTGCAGCAGTTAGTTTATCTAAGGCCTGAATAAGATCATCATATTGAATATCTAACTCGTCTTTTCTTTTAGATTCCTCTTCTATTTCTTCTGGAGCAGCTAAGTTGATTGCACCCAATCTTATTATTTTAGTTTCTATGTCAACTAACTTTTCTTCTAAATCTTCTACAGACTGATCCTCATAATCTGAAAAATCTATTGTCTCAATATCTATACCCGCTTCTTTAATTTTTTTATTTGAATTTTCTAAATTAATTTCATATGTTTTCTGTTCAACTCTTATATTTGTAATTTTTTCTGAAATAGCTCTCGAATCTAAATCTGCTATTGATTTCTTATTTTCAAGCTCCCTCAGCTCTTCATTGAATTTAGATTGTTTTTGTCTAAGAGAAATAAGAATGGATTCGGCATCAGAGCTCTTAGAAACAAAATCTTTCATTTCAACTTCAATAGATTTTTTAAGTTCCTCGGCTTCCTGGATTTGATTCTCAAGATCATTTTGTCTTGAAAGATATTCATCGGTCAGAGTTTTTGATTGTGCTGTAGCTATATTTAAAATATCAGTTAAAAGACCTTTAAGCTCAATAGCTTTATCACGAATGTTATCATTATTTATTCCAAATTTTTCGATTGTAGCTATCATGCTTTCAAGAATATGCATCGCCCTTTCACTTGGACTTAGCTCGTCAAAGTTTTTCTCAGTTTCTTTAGCTTCTTCATAACTTTGTTTAGCTCTTTCGAGGTTTAACTTAGTTTCATCTTCATTTTTATTAATATTTTGTAAATTTGCTTCTCTTTTTGCTATTTCTGCTCCAACTGAGTAAAAATTCTTTTGAGCCTCTTCGTATTCACTTAAAACAGATTCATTTTCTGTTCTGAATTGATCTATTTGAGATTGTGCTGTATCTGACTCTGCATTTTTAATCTTAAGATCTCTATTTAAAGCATCTAATTTTTTTTGTAAATCATCTCTGTTACTTTTTGCTTCAATAGAAAATAAAATAGCTTTATCTAATTCGAATCTAGATTTATCTTGTTTCAATAGATTATATTTTTCTGCTGCCTTTGCTTGATTCTCAAGTCTTTTTATCAATCTGCCAATTTCATCTCTTATATCTTTAACCCTAGAAAGATTTTCCTTTGTTCTTTTAATTCTTGATTCGGTCTCTCTTCTTCTTTCTCTGTATTTTGAAACTCCAGCTGCTTCCTCTATATGAGTTCTAAGTTCATCAGGCTTTGCACTTACTAACTTGCTAACCATTCCTTGTTCAATAATTGCATATGAACTTGGTCCTAGACCAGTTCCTAGAAATATATCTTGAACATCTTTTCTTCTACACTTGGTATTATTAATAAAATAATCTGATTGGGCATCTCTTGTCATTACCCTTTTTATTGAGACTTCATTAAATGATGCATATTCACCGCCAATTTTTGCACTTGAATTATCAAACAAAAGTTCAATACTGCATTGACCTGAAGCCTTTCTATTTTCAGACCCGTTAAAGATAACATCAACCATTGATTCACCTCTCAAGTTTTTTGCAGATAATTCTCCAAGTACCCACCTGACCGCGTCAATTACATTTGATTTTCCGCACCCATTAGGGCCAACTACTCCAACCATATTCGTAGGAAAAGATATTTTCGTTGGATCTACGAAACTTTTAAAACCTGATAGTTTTATATGTTTTAGCTGCATTTCAAGAGTATATTTAACTAATATATTATAACTATTGTGGGCTTTTTAACCATTCATTTAAATTAATTTTATACGTATTGAGTGCTCTATTCTTGTCTAAAACTACCAAATTTTTTAAATAAAATTTTTCACTACTATCTTTACAATTTATTGTTAAATTAAATTCAATTGTTTCTTTATTTAAGTTTGCAGATGCCAAATCAAATCCAGGTATTGAGCTATTATCATTTGTAATTTTGAGGGATTGTGTATTTAGAAATTTTGTTGTTGCTATTGGTATTTTTGGTCCATTCATTATAAATAAATTAGCTTCGCCATCTTTTATTAAACATGGCGATGTTGAGTTGAAATCTACTATAAAACTAGAATCTTTAAATTCAGGAAACTTTTTATCTCTTAAGGCTGTATATAAACTATAGAAAACTATTTTTTCATTACTTGTTATAAAAAAATTTTCAGAGAAAGCGATTAAACTTTCAGCAGAATTTAATTTATTTAAATCAATAGATTTTGTTATTAAAGCAATCAACCAATTTCTTAACTCTTCTTCTTGCAACATATCCTCAATTTCTTTTAAATATTCTGATGAAATTTTAGAATCTACATATATTTGATCAAAAACTTTATTATTAATAATTTGTTTTTGAACAGATCCAATTAATGCAAACTTGCTAATATAGATGATTAAACAGGACGTCATAACTATAACTGTTAAACCAAAAACTAGACCTTTATTATTTGTCCTTTGAGCAAGGATATAAGCCAATATTGGAAGTGCTGCAAATATAGTTAATAAATAAAATATTAACATTAGCTACTTTTTCTAAAGATAAAAAGTGATAAGGCTAAAAATAATAAAATAAATGGAGAGTACCATAACAAGTATGTATTCTTATTAAGTACTGGTTCATATAGTGACTCCATGCCAAATCTTGATGATACATACTCTTTAATTTGTTGATCAGTCATGTCGTCTTTTATCATTTCAACGATCTTTAATTTTAAATCTTCTGAAATTGGTGCATTAGAACTAGAAAGGGATCCTGATGTGCATTTTGGACATCTTATATCTTTAATAAGACTATTAAATCTTGCTTCATCATTTTCATTTTCAAAATTATATAAAGTATCAGAAAAAATATTTAAAGTTAAAATAAAGATTAAAATCGTTATATATCTCATTCTAAAACATCTCCATCTCTTTTATCACAGGTAAAAAAACATCCTGCCAAATAATTTCGTTGACCTCTCCCTGATAATGAGCAACAACCTTTCCGTCATTAATTAAAAATGTTTCTGGAGCGCCAGTAACCCCGAGATCTAAAGCAAAAGTTCCTTTGTAATCATGCAAAATTAAATTATATGGGTTTCCATATTTATCGAGCCAAATAATAGCGTCATCTCTATCATCTTTATAATTCAATCCTACAACTGGTATGCCATTTTTAGTAAGACTCATTAAATATGGGTGTTCTATTATGCATGTAATACACCAACTCGCCCAAACATTTAAAATAAAGTCGCCCTCAAGAACATCATTAGAAATAGTATCTAAGTTTTCTAAATTCTCTAACTTGAAAGATGGTAATTTAAATGAAGTGTAATCGGCCCCAGGATAGCTCTTATCATTTGTTAAAAGCATAAAGAACATAAATATAAATGAAGTCGGGACAATGAAGACAATAAGTTTTAGTAAAATTTTCACAATTATGCTCTTCTATTAGAAAATATTAACATTATTCCAGCAAAAGCCATTAGAGCAGCTGAAAACCATATAAATCTTATTAAATAGTTAATTTGAATATTTACAATCCAACTGCCGTCATCAAGCTGATCTCCAATAGTCATATAAATATCTTTTAGTGGCATTATGTGAATTGCGGTTTCTGTTGTGATCTGTCCTCTTGTAAAATATCTTCTTTTTTCTGGGCTTAGATTAAATTGTTTACCTTTGGCGTCTTCTATAAAAAATGTGGCCTTAATTGAATCATTATTGGAATTTTTTAAAACTCTTATATCGTCAAAGTAAATGTTTAAACCTTTATATTCTTCGTATTCATTGATCTTTATATTAATAGCCCTCTCAGTACTTAGTAAGCTATTAAAAGATATTGAAACCAAAAGCAGTCCAAGAGCCATATGTGCTATTACACTAAAAGGATTAATATATTTTTTATTTAATAAAGAATCTAATAACTCATATATGTACCTAAAGATAATTATTGTTCCTGCAAATATGGATATCAGTATTGCTAAATTATTTGAATTAAATCTATCTGATATGTAAATAACGGTGATTATTGAAAAGAATAAAGATAAAAATATTGGTGTTTTAAAAAATTTAAAATTAATTTTTCTAGACCATTTTGAATCAACAGAAAAAAATAAGAAAAAACTAGCTAAAACAACAATAGGTATAAATATTGCATTGTAAAAAGGAGCTCCAACACTTATTTTTTGATCAAATAAAAATTCATAAATAAGCGGGTATGTTACGCCAAGCATCACTGAAAATATTAAAGTACCAAAAAAGATATTGTTAATAGAAATGAATGATTCTTTGGAAAATTTCTTAATTCTTTTGCTTTCTTTAATGGTTGGTAATCTAAAAATAAATAAATAAATTGAAGTAAAAACAATTATTGATATAAACCCTAATAAATATAGGCCTCTATCTGGATCATTAGCGAATGAATGAACGCTATCAATTATTCCTGACCTAACTATAAATGCACCAAAAAGACTTAGAGAAAATACAGAAATTGATAATAATATTGTCCATATTCTTAAATGGGATGATTTAATTGAAACACTTAATGAATGTATAAATGCTGTGGCAGCAAGCCATGGCATTAGAGCAATATTTTCAACAGGATCCCAAAACCAATAACCACCCCAACCCAATTCATAATATGCCCACCAACTTCCAAGAGTGATTCCTATTGTTAGGAAAGCCCATGCAGCTATGGACCATTTTCTAACCAGTAATTCCCATTTAATATTAGAGTCGCCAATCAATAGGAAGGAAATTGCGCAAGCAAATGGGATAACAAAACCAACATAGCCTAAATAAAGTGTTGGAGGATGAATTGCCAATGCAGGATCTTGCAATACAGGATTGATATCAGCCCCATTCAAAGGTGCTATTGGAAGTATGGTTATAAATGGATTAGAGGTTACAAGGAGAAATAATAAAAATCCAACCAGTATTACAGATATAACTCCAATACTTTTTGATTTCAAGATTTGATCATTTTTCACGCTTATGTTGAAAAAAAATCCCCATAAAGATAAAAAAACTATCCACAAAAACATGGAGCCTTCATGTGCACTCCATATAGAAGATATCTTATAGAAAGTTGGTAATTCTGTATTTGAATGACTTGCGATATATTGAACACTAAAATTATCAGATATTGCTAACCAAATATATATAGAAAAAGATGTTAATAATAATAAAAACCCATGCGAATATGTTCTACTAATCAGGTTAGAAATGTAAAGTGTATTTTTTGTGAAAAGAGAAAAAGATCCTGCTAGAAAAAAAAGTCCTGTTGCAAGAACAGATAAAAAATGTGATATCTCAATTATCATTCTTAATATCTAAGTTTGGAGGCATATAATTTTCGTCATGTTTGGCAAGCACCTCTTCCGCATATACTATTTGATTGTCTAAAAAACCTAAAACAACAACACCACTTCCCTCTTTAAATAAATCGGGAACGATACCCTCATATTCAACTGTTATTGAATTCTCATAGTCAGTTACTATGAAGGATATTTTTGAAGAAGCACGTTTCACTGAACCATTTAATACCATTCCGCCAACTTTAATTCTTTTGTCTATAGGAATATTTTTATCTTTTAATTCTGTAGGAGTAAAAAAATAATCTAAATTTGAATTTAATGAATATAAAATTAATGAAATGCCTGAGACAGAAAATAAAAGCACTAAAAGTATGCTATAAATTCTTCTCTTTCTAATTGGATTCATTTAATTTTTTTTTAATCTTTTTAATCTTTGATGAGTAAATTATAAAAAATATAGATAAGCTTATTGTTACTATTATTAATACACTCCAGACATAAATACCATGTCCATTCATATATATGGCCTCATCAAAAGAATTAAATACAAAACTAAACATAATCTTTAATCCATGATTTATTTTTTTCTCTTATAAGTATTTGGTTCTTAGAAGAAAGTAAGACTAAACAAATAACAAGTCCAAAAAAACCTATGATTGAACCTATTAAGGGATATAGCATTACAACATCTATGCTTGGTTTGTCAGTCAATGTAATAGATGCAGATTGATGCAGAGTGCTCCACCAATCAACTGATTTTTTGATTATAGGTATGTTCACTGCTCCCACAATCACTAACCATGACAATAATTTGTCTGCTTTTTCAAAATTGCTAAAAGAGTTATGTAAAGAAATTAATCCTAAATACATAATAAATAGTATTAATGTTGAAGTAATTCTTGCATCCCATTGCCACCATGTACCCCAAGTAGGAATCCCCCATATTGATCCAGATACAAGTGCAATAAAAGTTGTCATAGCCCCTATTGGAGCTATTGCTATAACTAAGTACGCAGCAAGTTTAACTCTCCATATTAGATATGTAGCACTTGCAATTGCCATAGCAGCATACAAAGATTGTGATAAAAAAGATGCTGGAACATGAAGGTAGATTATTCTAAATGAATTTCCTTGTACAAAGTCCTCTGGAGTAAATAACAAACCCCAACATATTGAAAAAACATAAATTATTAAAGAAATATAGAAAATATAATGATAAAACCTATCCACCTGAAACAAATATGTTTTAGGAGAAGCAAATTGATGTATAAACTTTTTAATCACTATAATATGTGTGCTGAATAGTTTTATTCTAGATGTGCTTTAATTATATAAGAGACAACTAGTGGTATGGCAACCATTATAATAGATAAGCAACCCAATAATAATAAAATGAAGCTTATGAAATTAATGTCTAACTGTATAGCTGTTAAGCTTTTTCCAAGCACAATTAAAACAGGAAGTGCTAAAGGCATTGTGATCAAGGCTCCTAATACAGATCCTTTATTAAGGCTTAACGCGTTACCTAAAACAAATAAATTTAAAAATATATAAGAGCTTATTAATGACAGAGGTAAAATCATCAAACTTAATGAAAAGTTTTCTGTTGTTCCAAAAGAAAAAATAAAACTTAATACAGAAATTGGTACACCTATAAGCATCCAATAAGTTAGTGTTTTTATTGAAACTAAAATTGAGAAAGGTGAACTCTTGATCATCATTTGCTCAAGGGTCCCATCATTAAAGTCTTCTGTAAAAATATCTTCAGCTGCAAGCATCATTGAGATTAATATTGCTATCCATAAAACAGAAAAGAATCCGATTTCTAATTTTTCTTGAAGAAACTCTACTGTCAAAGGATATGCAATCATTATTAACCAAAAAACTAAAATTGGACCAAGCCAACTTCTTGTTTTTTTCCGCAGTTTTAGTAGTTCTAGTTTGAGTATTTTCATATTATCTATTTATCTCAAGAATGTTAGATTCAATGTCGCATTGAATATGAGACGTGAAAATTATTGATTTATTTATCTCTAACTCATTTTTTAGAAAATTTGTCAGAATTAAATGGGTGTTATTGTCCAATCCAACATAGGGCTCATCTAAAACAAGTAAGTCTGATTGATTTAAAAACACCCTAAGTAAAGCTAGTTTTTTTTGTTGGCCAAAGGAAAGGCTTGATACTGTAAGATCTAAATGTTTTTTTAAATTTAAAATATCAACATATTGCATTAAATTCTTATGTGTATCCAATTCCATCAAAGCAATATTATCTTCAAGAGTTAAATAATTTTTTAGAGCATTCTTGTGGCCTAAGTAACAAATTTTATTTAAAGATTGATTAATTATCTCACCTTTTGTTTGATTGGTAAGTCCTAAAATAATTCTAATTAAAGTAGATTTTCCTGATCCATTTTCACCACATATATGCAAAGCTTCGCCCTTATTAACACTAAATGAAAGATTATGGAAAAGTTTATTTTCATTTATTTTATAACTAACATTATTAGCAGTTATAAGAGAATTATTGTTCATCAAGATATACCTAAATTTTTTGTCTTTATTATAAGAGCAGGTAAAGGGTTTTGTGGATCAATTCTAGAATAAAATCTTTTTGAGATCTCTTTAAATGGTTGTGATCCAAAGTTACCTATACCTCCTACAGAAAAATATAGTCTTTTATTAAAATATATTCCTTGTTGTAAATCAGGAATATTTCTTATGTTAGCTGAAATCTTTTTTAAGTTATGAAGTATATCTTTCTGATCATTAAATTTAAACCAACCCCAAGTAGATAAATCTATCATTGAAATTTTTTTTAGTGACTCTTTTGTTTTTGAAGAAGGAAAAGAAGATGGAGGTAATAAAACTATAATCCTTCCCTTTGAATTAGTAATTAATTTATCAATTGTTTTTTCATAAGAAATATTTTCTGAAAAATTAGCAAACAGATATTCTTCAAATTTATTGGAATTAGGTAGTTTTAATTTTTTAAGTCTACTGGCTGAGCCAAGAACTATATACGTAACTAATTCTTGGCTCAAAATTTCTTATATCTTCGATAAGGCTTGCTCAAAATCTGCAATGATATCATCTGTATGTTCAAGACCAATTGATAGTCTTACAAACCCAGGTGTAATACCTGCCGATAAAAGCTCCTCTTCAGATAGCTGACTGTGAGTAGTGCTACCTGGGTGAATAGCTAAGCTTCTAGAATCTCCAATATTTGCTACGTGATATACCATCTCTAGCGCATTGATAAATTTTTCACCTGACTCTCTTCCACCTTTAACTTCAAAACCCATTAAGCCTCCATTTCCTCTGGTAAGATATTTATCTGCTCTTTCTTTTGCATAACCATCCATAACTGATGGATATATAACTCTTTCAACAGATTTATGTTCTGATAAGTATTTTGCAATTACTTCTGCATTTGATGAATGTTCTCTCATTCTTAGAGCTAACGTTTCAAGTCCTTGAATAAACATAAAAGCATTAAATGGACTCATTGCTGCACCCATATCTCTTAAAATAGTTGTTCTTGCTTTAAGAATATATGCTATTGGACCTAAAGGTTTTACTGCTTCAGTCCATACTGCACCTCCATAGGATGGATCGGGTGTATTTAAAGCTGGTTGTCGTTCAGGAAAAGCTTCCCAATCAAAATTCCCACTATCAACAATAATGCCACCTATAGAAGTTCCATGACCACCTATAAATTTAGTTGTTGAATGAATTAATACTGCAGCTCCATGATCAAACGGTTTACAAATTACAGGAGCAGCTGTGTTATCAACAATTAAAGGAATTCCTAATGGTCTTCCTATTTCAGCTACTTCGCTTATAGGAAATACTTCAAAGCTTGGATTTGGAAGAACCTCTCCATAGTAAGCTCTTGTGTTTTCGTCGGTAGCTTCAGCAAAATTATTAGGGTCAGCAGGATCAACAAATCTAACTTCAATACCCATGTCTGACATAGGATTTTTAAATTGATTATATGTTCCCCCGTATAGGTGGGATGATGCAACTATATTATCTCCTTTTCTTGCTATATTTTGGATCGCATAAGCAGATGCAGCTTGTCCTGATGCTACAGCCAATGCCCCAACACCTCCTTCTAGAGCAGCAATCCTATCCTCAAGAACTGCGCAAGTTGGATTCATTATTCTTGAATAAATGTTCCCTAGTTCAGATAATGCAAATAAGTTGGCAGCATGATCACAATCATCAAATTGAAAACTAGATGTTTGATGAATAGGTACTGCAACTGAATTAGTAGAGTCGTCCTTTCTCCATCCTGCATGAAGTCCAATTGTTTCTGGGTTTGTATAAGTTTTGCTCATTTTAAGTGCTCCTCAATTTCTATAATCTGGATATTAAGTATAGTAAATAATAGAAGATAACAACACCCTTATTAATATATATATATACTAGTATATTGATTACAAATACTTATAATTAGCGAAGGAAAAATTAATTATGGCTAAAAAATATACTAATTTCAGAATAGGCGGTTCGCCATCAAAGGTTACCGACGATTATACTGTCTGGACTAACGATCTCCTTCAAAGAATAATTGCAAGCAAGACTGTAATTCAACCAGGTAAATCAACTCTAGGTCATAAACTTATTGATTCTGATGTTGTTTATATTATTACAAATGGTCGAGGAACTATGGAGGTAGTGGAATATATGAATTCTGATGAAGGTCATGGTTCTAATCCTTCATATGGCATCGAACACAAAGATTCTTATGAACTTTCTGCTGGAGACGTTATTCTAGTAGAGTCTGGAGATTATTGTAAGGTTGTAAATGATTCAGAGCATGACCAGCTAACCTATCTTAGAATCTTTGATAGAGGTGGCTGGAGAAAATAATTGTTTAAAACTCAACTCACGACTGACAAATTTGCAATGGGGCTATCAATGGCATGTGTTGTCCATTGTTTTTTTGCACCTTCTCTTATTATTTTGTCTTTTAGCTTTTTATCATTATCTATTGAAAGTGAAATAATTCATTATTTAATTGTGTTTTTGGCGGTACCGATTAGTTTATTTGCATTAGGACTTGGATATAAAAATCATGATGTTGTTTCATATTTATTCATAGGTGCCTTTGGATTAGTCCTGCTTGTTGTAGCTGTAGTCTTAGGCGAGGATTTATTGGGAGAAATTGGTGAACAAACATTAACACTTATTGGATCGATGATAGTTGCCTTTGCACATTTTAAAAATCATCGTAAATGTAAAGAATTAGAGTGTGATTGTCACGAATCCTAATAAACTAAAAAGTATTGATTTTTAACTTTGCGACCACTGGTAAGTGATCTGAAACACCATATTTCTTTTCTGCATCAAAGCTTATAGGTTTTCCTGTGTCTTTGTATGCATTAATTGATGTGACGTGGGTATTAATACTGTTAGAGATGTAAGAAACCCCCCTATCTTTTGATATAAATATAGTATCAAGATATTCCCACGTTTTGCCATAATTGTAATAATAAGAGCCTTTACAAGAATCACAACCAATAAGATGAGCAACATCCCATTTAGTTTCTTGGGACTTATAGATATTCAATTTATTATCCTCTTTTGTATTAACATTAAAGTCTCCCAATGCAATAGTAGGATAATTTTGATTCATTAGTAACTTTTTTAATAAATTTAATGAATCTAATCTCATAGAAACATCATGAAATCCAGAAGGAAAATGAACATTATAAATTTTGACTTGCTCACCCATAACATCCAAAGTTACATCTAGAATTGGCCTGGTATCTTTGCCCTCAAATTCGCCAGTAAAAGTAATATAGTGTAGTCTAGAATCAATAATTTTAAATTTTGTAATCAACGCAGAATCTATGCCTCTGTAGTCCTTTCCTTCAATTAATTTTGTTTCTACATATCCATAAGGCTCAAGTAATTCAAATAATTGATTCAAAATATTATTATTTTCTACTTCCTGGAGAGCTAATATATCAGGCCCATTGTTATCGTAGGAAACTATGGTTGCTACTAAATTATTAAGTTTTGCATCTTTAGCTTTCTCATCCCAATCCAAATATAAACATTCATTCTTCCAAGACTTAACTCTAATTCTATTGCATGATTTTATATGTCTATCAGATTGCTTTGCCTCAATTGGGAGATACGCTTTATCATCTTTATTTTTGTCATCTAATGTATCAAAAAGATTATCAACATTTAATGTCATTACGCTGAACTCATAACCATAAACTGTAATAGGTAAAAATATATTTAAGAATATAAAAAATTTAATGAAGTTATTCATCGATATCTTTTATATGAAGTTTGACTTCAAATGGAATTTCTCTTTCTTGTTTTTGTTCAATATAAACTTTTTGTATGTGTTCGTTTTTTTCATTTGGGAAATCAACTATCTTTCTTTTGTTGAGATCTATGTGTCCTAATACTGTTTCAAAAATTGCAGCTATCTCTGCATCTTTATTTTGTAAAATACCCACAAAATGAAGTAATTTTTTATTTGCTTTGTAAAGAGTAAAGGATGGATAAACCTCTTCACCAAGAGTGAATTCATCTAGGTACCTGATGCTGTCTTCTAGCGTAAAAGTTGAAAAACCGCTTTTCAGGTACTCTTCTCCAAATCCAAGTTCGTTTATATAAAAAGATGTGTAGGTGCTATCAAATAATTGGTAATAATAATTTACATTCATATGACCATTATGATCACACATTTTCTCAGTAACTTTGATCTTTTCGTGAATATAGGGAAGTGATCTCATGTTTAAATTATAAATAAAAAAAAGCCCAGTGTAATACTGGGCTTTTATAATTAAGTTTCTTTAAAACTCAGCACCAAATTGAAGTCCCCAAGTTCTTCCATCAGTAAATGAACCATATAACTGTCCACCTTGAAGGTTACTTGCACTTCTTAATGCATATAGCTGTCTATCATCAGCTAGATTTTTAGCATATAAACCTACATACCAATCACCATCATTTGGAGTAAATCTAATATTAGCATCAAATAGTTTATTTTCAGGTACTTGGAATCTATCCATGTTAAATGGATCTGAATTTGTTCCATCTGAATATCTGTAAGCAATTCTCAAAGATGTAGTTCCATTTTCTGTTGGGAATAATTGAGTAAATGCAAGGCTATATGCGAGTTCTGCTGTTCCAGGTAAAGTGTTACCTTTTAAACTAGTTTCATATCCAGTAACTCCAAGACATGGTGCTAAAGGAGCATGAGGTATTGAACAGTTAAATCCTATTGATTTAAACATCATTCGACCATTATTAAAAACAGCTCCTGTAGCCATTCCAGTTCCATTACTGTCAACAGCCCCAAGATATTGAGCTACACCGGTTGCATCAGCAGGGTTTAAATAATTTATTGCCATTGTATCTGAAGTTATTTCATTTTCTTGAAGCAACCAATTAAATTGAACATTAGTTGTATCAGATAAAAAGACATTCAGTAATCCTTCAAAACCAGTGATTTCTGCATCAACGTTATTATTAAATGAGCCTTGGTTTTCAATAGTAGCAACAAGCATGCCTTTATTGTCATTTCTAAATACATTCATATTTAATAACATTGCTCCATCTAAGAACTTAGCTTTTAAACCAAGATCAAATACGGTTGATTCTTCTTCATCATATACACCAGGATTATCTCCAGCATTAACACCGCCACCTTTTGTTGCAGTAGACACACTTCCGTAAACCATTACATCATCAGCAAGATATTTTTGCACTGCTAACTTATAGTTAATAGCATCATCTGCTACGATTTGGTATGTAGTTGCACCAGGACAGTCCATTCTATTTGCATAGGTATAACACCCTCTTGCAATATAGCCACTAGCTAAAAGATCATTATAGGTTTTCGCAGCAGTGCTGAAATCATCGTAACGCAAGCCTAGAGTAACCTTAGTTGTATCATCTAAGTCGTAATACATTTCTCCATAAATAGCTTTTGATTTAATTCTTACGTGTTGGTCATTTAATGTACCTCTTAGGTCTGTTGGTACAGTAACATTTGGCATAGCCAAAATAGACTGAAGAGCTGCTGAATATTGCGCTAAAACAGCTTGAGCTGTTGCTGGGGGTATAAGTCCAAGTTGAACAGCCCCACCTTGAATTTGTTGTATTGTTGGAACTAATGCAACTAATCCTAATAGCTGTTGATAAAAAGCTGTACCAGCTTTGCCTGAGAGATCAACACCTAGTAGACCAGCAACTACAGGAGAATAAGGATGATCTCCAAAGTTTCCTATAAACTGAGAACCAGTTGTTTGAACTCTATATTCATTGTCATTTCTTTGATCAAATGTGTACAAACCAACTGTAAAATTAAAAGGACCGTCATAATCTGAAATTATGTTAATTTCTGCTTGTTGTCCAGTTGTATTAACGTCTGAAAAGTCATAAGTTCTTTCAGAATCAACAAACTCACAAAATTGATTGTGTCCACCAAAACAAAGATTGCCTGTTATCGGAGGAAGACCAAGCCCACCTGGATACATACCACCAGCACCAACTAAGGATGTTGATATTGAGACACTTCCATCATTATCATTCATTTGATTGAATTCTCTTGTTTCATATGAATATTTAGCAACCATCGTTAGGTCATTAGCAAGTTCTCTTACCAGTTCTAAATTTGAAACTTCTATCTTTTGATAATGTGTTGGTATTCTATCAACCTTGATATAATCAAAGCCATCAGCATAAGTAGGTGCTGCATAACTGTTTGTAATAGTTCCTGGGTATAGTCCGGCAATAAAACCAAAACCACCACCAGCAGTACCTCTTGTATCAGCAGCTACATTCATGCTTCCTTGTGCGTAAGGAGAACAACCAAAAAATGGATCTTGCGCACAATAAGTTACTTCTTCTTGAGGTCTGTTATCATCACTTTCTTGAACGAAATATGTAAATTTAAGTTCAGTTGAATCACTTATATCCCAATCTAAAGATAATCTTGCAGAAGCGTCATTTCTGTCATCCATCATTTCACCAGTATTTTGGTTATTTAATAAGGCAAAAGGCGAATTGAAACCATTCTCAACCATACCGTCCATCTTATTAGTTGAAAAAGCTAATCTACCTTTAATGGTATCTGAGAAAGGAACATTGATAGCACCAACTACATTTTCTCTATTCCAATTACCCAGTTGAACATCAAAATAACCTTCAAATTCACTAGTTGGTCTTTTAGTAATTAAGTTAACAACACCACCAACAGAGTTTCTTCCGAACAAAGTTCCTTGTGGGCCTTTTAATACCTCAATACGTTCAAGATCAATAAACCCCATATCATTCATGACAGAAGTGTTTGTACTATGGCCATTGATGCTTGTTACGATAGAACCAACAACAGCAGCTCCAACACCATATGAACCAATACCTCTCATACTATATGCAGAACCAGATCCAACGCCTTTGGCAACACCAAAACCAGGAACAACTTCTGCTAAGTCAGTCATGTCATAAATTTGTTCTGCTTTTAAATTTTCGTCAGTAAAAGCTTGAATAGAGATCGGAATATCTTGTGTTGATTCCTCTTTCTTAGTAGCGGTAACAACTACTTCTTCTACTTCTTGTGCAAACGCAGAAAATGAAAATGAAAATGTTAATAAAGATGTAAAAAATATTTTACTTTTTAGATTAGTGTTAAACATGAAAATCCCCCAATGTTTAATAATTGTTTGGCTTATTTTATGCTTAAAAGTAGTCATTCGACAACTTTATTCAACTATTTTATGTATTTTATTGTATATATTTTATATATATAAATAAAAAAGGCTGGTAAACCAGCCTTTTTAAAATAAATATCTCTAATTAAAAAGATGTTCCAAATGCAATTCCCCAAGTTCTAGGCTCGGTTATAGTAGCAAATTTATTACCACCTTGAAGTCCACTTGCAAGATACCATGAACCAATATAGCGATCATCTGCTAGGTTTTTAGCTTCAAGCTTAACAAACCAATCTCCACCATTTGGTTGATAGGTAACAGTTGCATCAAAGAATTTATGTTCTGGCATTCTTAACCAAGGCTGATTATAAACAGTACCTTCTCTTTCACCCATATATCTATATGCTATTCGAGCTGTTGTAGTGCCGTTATCTCCAACAAAGTCTTTATTTAATCCAATGCTGTATGAAAGTTCTGGTGATTGAGGTAATTTATTACCTGAAACATCAACAGGAACACCTAGATTATCTCCTGTACAAGCTGTAGCTCCAGTAGTATCAAATGGGTTAAATGGAGCAAGACACATAAATCCTGCAAATTTATATACTAAACCTGCATCAGTATTACCAACACTTAAAACTCCACCAGCTCCGAGCGGTGTCATTAATCCTCCGCCTAAGGCAGCAGGAAGAAGTGTTCTAGCTGTAGCATTATTAATATTAACTGGATTAATTAAGCTTAGATTAGTTATTTCAGTATCAGCTTTTAAGAAAGTTAAGTCGATGCTTGTTGTTTCGTTTAAGAAAAGTAACATATTACCTTCTAATCCATTAATTTCAGCATCAGTATTAACGTTTCTTGATCCAGCATTAACAATTGAGGAAATTAACATTCCATCAGTTGTATTTTGGAAGTATGTTGCATTTAATAACATAGCTCCATCAAGGAATATCCCTTTAGCCCCTATTTCAAAAACAGCCGTTTCTTCTTGATCATATGGGTCTGGAGTACCAGTAGAGTTGGGGTTGTTACCTCCTGCTTTTACAGCAGTTGTGTAACTTGTATAAACCATCTTGTTATCGTCTAAGTCATGCTGAAGTGCAAATTTATAACCCATAGCATCATCAGACTCAGTAACCTGAGTTGGGAAAAATCCATATTCAGAAGTTACTTTTTGAGATAAAGGATAATTAGGGCAACTTGCAAATGTTAAACACGATGCAACACTATCTTTAACTACATCGTCATTATATCTAACACCAAGTGTAAGCATTGTTTGATCAGATAATTCATAATACATCTCACCTAAAATAGCTTTAGACTTTATCCTTACATGGTCTTCGTTTATAAAACCCTGAATTGGCAATGGAGTTGTATATCCAGTTAATACAGCTGGAAGTACTGCAGCACTGAAACCTGTTAAGGCCCAAGCAACATGAAAATCAGTTGATCCAGATCCAGTTAGAGCTCCACCAAATAATGTATTGTTATAAGGGTGAACGCTTGCATCACGAATCAAGTTCCAAGCAGCTGTTTGAACCTGATAAATATTTTTTGTCCTTGAGTCATAATAATAATATCCAATTTGATAGTTTAAAGGACCGTCAAGATCAGATATTAATGTTGCCTCACCCTGCCATGTTTCAGTTTCAGCAAATGCAAACTCATAAGTTCTGTCTGCTGTAGATGTTTCACAGAAAGTATTATGAACACCTCCCCAACAACCTTCCCACTGCATAGGAATAAATGATGCAGGATGGCCAGCTGGAAAGAGTCCTGGGAATGGAGCTGTGGCTACAGCATAATCATTATCAGCCATATGCTGGTAATCTCTCACGGAATATGTACCTTTAACCTCAAGTCTATGACTATCACTAATTTCATGATCAAACTTCATTTGAGCGAATTCATATTTCTGCTTAAGAATAGGATCTCTATTAAGATTTACTTCTTCAATATTACCAGTTGGTATCACTCCAGCATAAGAATCTAGAGTTGGAGAAGAAGCTAATGCAGCTGCAAAATTAAAGAATCCTGCAGTACTACCATTAACATGGGCTGGTTGACCAAAAGTTCCCCTTTCAAAAGGCGAACAACCAAATAATGGGTCTTTTGTACAAACGTTATGTCCAATATTCTGTCTATCATCATCGGCATTTTGATAATCATAAGTAAGTTCCATTGATGTTCTATCGCTTATATCAAAATCTATTGATAATCTAACTCCATAAGCATCTCTGCCATCAATATCATTTCCGGTATGAATGTTTTTAACAACACCATCTCTTTCAAATATTGTTGCTGCTAATCGCATACCAAGCCTATCTGAAATAGGCATATTTAAAATCATACTCGTTCTTTGAGAGTTAAAATTACCCATTGATACATCAACAGATCCTTCAAATTCAGATGTAGGTCTCTTAGTAACCATATTTACTAAACCTTGAACGGCGTTTCTTCCAGATAAAGTTCCTTGTGGTCCTTTTAAAACCTCGATTCTTTCAAGATCATGAAAAGCAGTATCTGCGATGGATGATGAGCCATATTCGTGGCCATTCATTGAAACAACTAATGATCCAACTACAGCAGCGCCGACACCATAAGAACCGACACCCCTCATAGAATAAGATGCACCTGAACCGATAGCTTTATCAATTATCAGACCTGGAACAACTTCAGCTAAGTCACTGAAATCATCAATCATATTCTTATCAATATCTTCTGAAGTAAATGCTTCAATTGATATTGGGATATCTTGAATAGATGTCTCTTGTTTTGTAGCGGTAACAACCACTTCTTCAATTTCTTGTGCAGTGATTAATGCTGTAAATATTAATGAGATGCATAAAGAAAAACTAAATGCTAGTTTAGAAAATTTATACATAGTAAGACCCCCCTAAATGGTTTAAAAATGTATCTAGAATTACTATATCACTAATAAATTAATATATAAAATATATATATATCTTATATGCATTAGTTATATTCGTTAATAAATAATAGTTATTTTAAGAATGCCACGGATGGCATTTACTAATTCTTATAATTGCAAGATATGTTCCTTTAATAACACCAAAACGAAGAATTACATCAATTGCGTATTGAGAACATGTTGGTGTAAATCTGCAGCTTGGAGGAAACATTGGAGAGATAAAATATCTGTAAAATCTAATTGGAAGTATAAAAATTCTAGCTATCATTAATTTAAGGTCTTGCTCTCATTGTTAATTTGATTTATTGCATCATCAAGGCTTAAAACTTCAGTATCTTTGCTTCCCATTCGCCTAATAGAAACAGTCCTATCATTCTTTTCATTATTCCCAATAGCTAGGATTATAGGAACTTTTTTAGAGCTATGTTCTCTTACTTTATAGCTGATTTTCTCATTCCTTAAGTCTGCCTTAGCCCTGATACCCTCTTTTTTAAGAAGATTTAATATTTCAAGGGAATAATCATTTACATCAGAAATAATTGAAGCTATAACAACCTGTTGAGGCGCAAGCCACAAAGGAAGCTTTCCAGCATAGTTTTCAAGTAGTATTCCTATAAATCTCTCAAAAGATCCTAAAACAGCCCTATGTATCATAACGGGATTGTGCTTCTTGCCATCTTCCCCGATATAGTAGGCATCAAGTCTTTCAGCTAAGTTAAAGTCTAGTTGAAATGTGCCGCATTGCCACTCTCTTCCGATTGCATCAGTAAGAACAAAGTCTAACTTGGGTCCATAAAATGCCCCATCTCCCTCATCAATTCTATATGGATAGCCTAAGTTCTTAATTGCAGCTTCAAGAGCTTCTTCTGCTTTATCCCATATTTCATCAGATCCAACTCTCATTTCAGGTCTGGTAGATAATTTGATATCAAATTCTTTAAAGCCTAAATCTGCATATATATTTGATAAAAACTCTATAAATAATCCAGTTTCAGATTCGATTTGATCTTCAGTACAAAAAATATGTCCATCATCTTGAGTAAAAGCACGAACCCGCATTAATCCATGCATGGTTCCAGAAGGCTCATATCTATGACATAAACCAAACTCAGCATATTTTAAGGGTAAATCTTTATATGATTTTATTCCTTGATTATAAATTTGAACATGGCCAGGGCAATTCATAGGCTTTAGGGCATTAACTCTTTTTTCATTTGCATGTTCTTCATCAATTTCAGTTATAAACATATTTTCACGATACTTGTCCCAGTGTCCTGAGGCTTCCCATAGTTTTCTATCAATGACCTGAGGTGTGTTAACTTCTATATAATTACTATCTTGTAATCGATCTCTAACAAAATTTCTTAAATTTCTATAAATACTCCATCCATTAGGGTGCCAAAATACCATTCCAGGTGCTTCGTCTTGAAAATGAAATAAATCCATTTCTTTTCCAAGTTTTCTATGATCTCTTTTTTCAGCTTCTTCTATAGTATTTAAATATTTATTTAAATCTTTTTCTGAATTCCACGCTGTTCCATATATTCTTGTAAGCATTGTATTATTAGAGTCGCCTTTCCAATATGCTCCAGAAACTTTTGTAAGTTTGAAAGAACCTATGAAGGCTAAGTTTGGTAAATGAGGCCCTCTACATAAGTCAACAAAATTATCATCATCTTGATAATAAAGTTGAAAACTTTTCTCTTCAGACGAGTCATTAATAATTTCTTGTTTATAAGGCTCATCTAATGATTTAAAAACATTTAAAGCATCTTTTTTTGATAGAAGTTTTTTTGTAATGGGAGACTTTGCCTTAATAATCTTATTCATCTCATTTTCTATTTTTTCTAAGTCATCAATTGAGATTGTTTTGGAACATTCAACATCATAGTAAAAACCATCTTCAATAGTAGGTCCGATAGCTAATTTAGATTTTGGATAGAGGTTCTTGATAGCCCTTGCTAACACTTGCGCGGTAAGTGTATGACGCATAATTTCGAGACCTTCATCAGAATCTATAGTAATAATAGACACAGCGGAATCTCCATGAATAACATCATGTAAATCTCTTTGTTCTCCATCAATAGTTACCGCAACTGCTGATTTTGCTAGTCCGGGTCCTATGTCTTTTGCAAGATCATATCCACTAGAACCATCAGGCAATTCTCTATTACTATTATCTGGTAATGTAATTTTCATAGACATATTATAGATTGGATATAGTCTTTTTTATAAAGTTATTTTATTGGAAGATAAATGACTGTATTAGTTGAAAGAATCATTATAAATATTAAACAAGTTATTATTGGACCAAGATATACCCTGCCAGTGATTTGAAAAAATATTCTATTAAAATATGGAAGAATAAACATCATTGGAACAATTCCAAATAATAAATTTACACTTAACCAATCAGTAGAATTAGAACTCCAATAAACTGTCCCTGTTGCTGCAAAAACAGAATATTGAATAATAATTATAAAAATTAATCCCAGTGAATTTGCAAAACCTGCAATTAGCCTTGATTTCCACTCAGACTGGTCTTGAAATCGCATTGATCCATTTACTCTTAGAGAATTTGAAAAGAAGAATATAAAAAATAAAGGGAAGTACATTAACAAAACTAGTATCATTTCAGGTTGAAAAACCCTCACGCCCATAAACCAAAATCTATAGTCAATATGAAAAAGATAGTAAATAAGAAATAGTATTAAATAATATGCACTAAAAACTAAAAGTCCAAGAAGTAAAGTTTTAGTAAAATCAAATAAAGAAATATTTAACCCCCATGACTCTTTCTGTGTTCCGTGGTGGCGACCAAAAAAATAATAAGATAATACAAAAATAATTAAGCCTATAGTTCCATTAAGCGCTGCCCACAACATTACAGAATTATTCATTCTTTGAGGGAAAAACCAAGTAAGCTCTCTATTTGCAGCATCAACAAATAAAATTTTTGCTAAATCCACCATTGGTATAAATGAAATACAAGCAATAGTTGCGCTTATGAAAAAGATTATCCAAAAGACTATTTTTCCCTTTGTAGATTGTTTTGGTAAAGGTTCTGGAACAGGTTTTATTAATGAACTATAAAATTTTAATTTAAGAAACAATCTTGTTAAGGGAATTAGCATCAATAAGGAAACGACCATATTAATTAAAGTGAAGAATTCTTTAAACTGCCAAATTTGATTAGAGGAATTAATTTTATTTGGAAAACCTAAAACTTTATCAAAATAGTCTAATTGGTTTGACGTTGCCTCTTTGTTGTATGGTTGAAAAGGATGTAATAGCTTTTCATTAAAAACTACTCTTAAGCTTCTATCTTTTTTATCTCCATAATACTTACCAAGTTCGACTTTATCTATTTTATTTTCATCAGACAAAACATTATTTATTACTCGTAAAGATTCTGGTGCAATTTCCATGTTTCCAGAATCCCAACCCTTTAACTCGTTTCTAAAGGCTCCCTCATCATAAAGAGCATAGCTAATGCCCATATTTGATTTTGAATCTTTCAAAATTTCATCTCTTAATGTTAATACGTAACCTGAAACATACACAGAATGTAATTTACTTTTTTTGTTTTCTTGAATGGCTTCTTTTCCAAAATAGTCAGCACCTCTTATAGCAGCATTTCCTCCCATAGAATGACCAGTTGATGCAATTTTCTTGGGATCAACAAAAGAAAAATTTCCTTCGTATGCATAATCAACAAGAGCAAACATTCCATATCCTTGAGTGGTAGCAGCTATTCTGCTTATAGAGGATGAAGACATGCCTTGCGCATATGGATCAATTAAAGCAACTGCTATACCCCTTCTAGATAATTCAATAGCTATATTTGATAAAGCTTCTTTTGATCTTTGAAAACCGGGAACAACTATAACAAATGGTACTTTGTTTTTTTTGGTCGCTATTTTTGGCTTATATAAGTCATAAACTAATGTCTGTGCGTTGTCTGTTTTGAGTTCTTTTAGTTCAATTTCTACTTTATTAAAACTTGATTGAACAAGAGAGGCTATAAAGCTCGATATAAAAATTATAGATAAACAAATAAAGAAAAATTTATTTGTTTTTATATAATTAATCATAATTAAAAAAATATTCTAATGCCTTCTTAGTTAAATGGATATAACAAATCCCTCCTAAGGATTAGTTGCAGGTTCGATTCCTGCAGAGGGCACCAAAATTAAAGCTGACATTTGCCAGCTTTAATTAGAGTAATAAATTTTATTTAATCTAGATTACTAAACAAAAGTTTATTAATTAGTCCTCAAAATCTGATGCTACTGTCTGATGAGTGCCACCATATGATGCTGAAGAAAAATGCATTGTTTTTGCAACCCAATTACCCTTCTCACTTACCCAAACTCCAGTCACTCTTGTTCTATAAGGTTTAATTCCACCATTTCCATCAGGAACAACTCCTTCTGCATAATACCTAACGTATACCACTCCGTCATTGAGTTGATATGCTTCTGGTGAATGTACATTTATTACTCCAGTACCATCAACATTTTGATCTTGCCAATCTTGAGCAGTTTGTGTATTTTTTGGTTTATGAAAACTACCATCTGAGTTTGTATTTAACATACCTGATGAACTACTCATTGATACTACTTTATCCCAATCAGCAGAATTTCTAGCATCCCAGTATTCTGATATTTTTGATACAACTTCTTTTTCAGCCGATGTATGACCATCTGCAAAAATTAAACCTGTAGAAAAAATAAGAAAAGTACTAAACAAATATTTTTTCATTTTTTTCTCCTATTTTTTAAAATGAATGCATTTAAATAATACATTATTATTAAAGATAATAGTTACTTTCAAAATATAAAATATTTATAAATATTTTTTTAAGGAACAAGCCAAGAAGCTTTATATTCTTTATCCCACATATGAATTGCTCTTCTATGGCCTGAGCTTTTAAGATATAAAAATTCTAGTGTGTCAAAACTAAATATCAAAACTGAAAAATTTTTATATCCTTCTTCCACTTCAAAATCACCTATATCGAAATCTTTAGGGTCATGGATTTCTTTTGTTGAGCCGCCTTTTACTGAATAGCATTTTTTAGAGCGGGGAGTAGAACCATCCCATGCTAATTTAGTAGATTCGTCATTATAGTGAGGAGTTATTTTTCCTTGTAATTTAATTTGTATCTTTATCTCAGGATCATATCCCAAGACTGTTGCTGTTGAATTGTTAGAAAAATGTTGAATTTTTGGTGCTCTATAATCTGTATGAAATCTCATCTTCCTTTCTTCTAAATTAAATTCTCTAAGAACCATGACTCTTGAAGAAATTTTTGCACCATCAAATGATGAAACCACCATAGTATGAAAAAGAGTTTTTGAATCATCAACAGCTTTGGTTAAAATTTTATCTGCTGTAGTGAGCGTATCTTCAAGTTTAGAATAATTATCTGGTAAATTAATTTCCATGCCTTACTTTACGATTTAAGTTTCCAGTTAGTTCCTTCACTGGTGTCGTTTATTTCAATTCCTATATCAAGCAACTGTTGTCTTATCATGTCAGCTGATTCGTAATCTTTATTATTTTTAGCTTCATCTCTTTCTGAAATCATTTTTTCTACTTTTATCTTTAATTCATCAGAAATATTGTTGAAAGTATTATCTTGTAAAATGCCTAAGACAGAACCAATTAAAGTAAGTTTTTCTTTTATAACTATTTTATCTTTATTAGAAGAATTAAAATCTTTAACTATTTTATTTAACTCCGCGATTAATCCAGGTGTATTTAGGTCATCCATTAGCATTTCTATAACACTCAAATCATTGCTAGTTTTGTTAGAAGTATCAAGTTCATCTAATTCATCTTTAATTTCATAAAGTTTACTAAGGAGTTTATTTGCCTGATGAATTACTTTTTCATTCCAATCAAGGCCTTGTCTATAGTGAGACGACAACAAAGCTAGTCTTATGACCTCACCATGGTATGAATCAGTTAATTCTCTAACAAGAATTATGTTTCCCAATGATTTAGACATCTTTTCACCTTCAATGGTTACAAAACCATTATGCATCCAGTATTTAGCATAAGAGCTAGGATCTTCAATATTTGCTGAAGAGCAACAACTTTGAGCAATTTCATTTTCATGATGTGGAAAAATTAGATCTCTTCCACCTCCATGAATATCAAAAGGTAATCCTAAAGTTTTTTTTGACATCGCAGAGCACTCTGTATGCCAGCCAGGGCGTCCAAAACCCCATGGAGATTCCCATCCAGGTTGATTTTCAGTGCTAGGTTTCCATAATATAAAGTCAGCTGGATCTTTTTTGAAAGGCGCAACCTCAACTCTACTTCCTGCAATTTGTTCTTCTCTATTTATTTTTGAAAGCTTTCCATAATTATTATAAGTAGGGACATGAAAAAGAACGTGTCCTTCTTTTTCATAAGCAAATCCTTTGCTTATAAGATCTTCTATCAGCTCAATCATTTCTGAAATATATTCTGTTGCCTTTGGTTGAACATCAGGAGCTAAAACATTAAGTTTAGACATATCTTCATTGTAGATTTGTGTATATTTTTCGGTTATTGTTGAAATATCTACATCTTGATCGATGGCTGCTTCAATAATTTTATCATCTATGTCAGTAATATTAGATACATAGGTGACTTTTGGATAAATGATTCTCAAGGTTCTTACCAAAGTATCAAATACAACTGCCATCCTTGCATTTCCAATATGTGCATAGTTATAAACAGTAGGACCGCATGCATAAATCTTTAAATGTTTTGGATCAAGAGCTTTTAATACTTCTTTTTTTCCATTCAAAGTATTAAATAAATTAAAAGGTGTTGGGGTTTTCATCAATTTATTCTAAACCAATAATATTTAAATCCCTTAATGCATTTAGCAATGGCACTAAAGGCATGCCTCTAACAGTATACGAAGACCCAACTACATATGAAAACAAGTTGCATCCTAGGGATTCAAATTTATATGCACCTGCAGCATGAATAGGATTTTCCATTTCTACGTAATTGACAATTTCTTTATTGCTTAGATCATGCATTTTTAACTCTACCGTTTCTGAATATTCCCATAAACATTCATTATTTTTAAAAATACAAACTCCACTATGCTGATAATGCTTTTGGTTTGATAAAAGTTTGAGACTTTCAACTGCTTTCTCTTTGTTGCCTGGTTTATGAAGAAGCTTATCGCTAAGAGCACACATCTGATCTCCTCCAATAACTATTGATTCAGGATTTTGTTTACTAACAGTCTCTGCTTTTGCTTTAGCAAGATGAATAACCTGCTCACTATATGGTAATGATGAAATTTTTTTCTTTATTAAATCTTCGTCTGTTGTAGAAACTATTACATCAAAAACAATACCTGCTTCTTCAAGCATTTTTTTTCTACTTTCTGAACCAGAAGCTAGAATAATAGGAACTTTTGGTGTGATACTGGAATATTCCAGAGACCTGCTCATTTAATACTTTTTAGGCGAATTAATAAGGCTTATAAATTCTTCTCTAGCTTTGTTGTCTGATCTAAAAGTTCCCAGCATTCTTGATGTAATTGTGCTTGATTCCGTTTTATGAATACCTCTTGTGCTCATGCACTGATGGTTTGCATCTATTACTACGGCAACCCCTTTGGGCTGAAGAACCTTTTCAATTGTATCTGCAATTTGAGCTGTCATTGTTTCTTGTGTTTGAAGTCTTTTTCCAAACAAATCCACCAATCGAGCTAATTTACTAATTCCAACAACTCTTTTTTTAGGAATATAACCAATATGAGCAACTCCTACAATTGGAACCATATGATGCTCACAATGAGATTCTACTCTTATATTTCTTACTATGACTGCGTCATCATAGCCTTCAACTTCTTCGAAGGTTCTGCTTAATATTTCTTCAGGGTCTTCTTCATAGCCAGCAAAAAATTCTTTATATGCTTTAACAACTCTTTTTGGTGTATCAATTAAACCTTCTCTTTCAGGGTCGTCACCAGCCCAGAGTATCAATGTTCTTACTGCCTCAAGCGCTTCTTTTTCAAGCGAGCTTTCAGAAATCTCTTTAGTAATAGTCTTTACAGCCTTTAAAGCTTCATCTTTAGATACTTTTTTACTCATTTTTATATTCCAGTAATGTTAAAAATGCCTATTTTATAGCATTTTTCTAAAAATTAAACCAACCTGATGCATCATATTCAATTCCTGTTGATACAAAACCTTGAACAGCAAAAAGACATCCAGTTAAAACTAAGCCTAACACAGAGCCAATTACCCCGTTATTAGCGGCATATCCTAGAATAGTCGTTGGTTTATATATCAGTTCTTTATAATTTATAGATTCATCAACCTGTTCCAGAAGAGCCTTGGCGCTAGTAAGATCTACTATTCTTTCTTTATCACCATTTTGAAGCTTTAATTCCCATATCTCTTCCTCAATAATAAATATTTCATTTCTAATGAAATCTCTGTGTTCTGCGCTAAGAGACTGAAGTTTAATTGCTTTATATATTGCAAATAAGCTTATTGAAGATACAAAAAAGATCACGACACAAATTAAATACATTGTAGATATATGATGTCTTAATTCAGTCCAAACAATTAAATTCAGAATTGCAACGCAAAATAATGAATAGAATATTAATATTGAGGTATAGCTTTGAATGCGCATATAGAATGCTTCTCCAAAGGATCGAAGTACTTTTCTCATATTCATCCAACTAAATACATTTAATCTTTTTTGTAAATCAAGATAAACTTTGCTGGTTTCTTTAGATGAACTAAACATATCTTTAAAACTCAAGCCTGGAAAGCTGACAAGGTCACCCAATTTCTTCGAGCACCTATATCTTCTCTCATAATCAACAGAACATATCACACCAAACATTATCAATTGAAAACCATTTAGCAAACCGATTAGAGTAGCAGCAGATATTATTTTTTCATTAATTGTCATTCCAAAAAGAGGCGTTCCATATAAGAATTTAACTAAAAATGGAGTAACTGATAGAGATAAAACAGTAACAACTAAAATAGTCCTAAAATTTTTCATTGTTGGGCTGCTGTATACAGATTTAATTATATTAAAAAGAATGAAACCAGATGCAACTTCATTCTCACTAGAGATGCTTGTTTTTGCTGGAAATAAACTACTTGAATCTTCTTGTAAGAATTTTTCTTCATTTTCATCATTGACCTCTAAAGGAATTCCTTGAAGGCAGATATCATTTTCATCCATTGCTACAGTTAGTTCGTCTTCAATGAGTCCTGGGTAAAGCCAAGGCTGCAGCCATCCTTGACCAACTAAACGCCTATTTGTTTTATTTCTATCCCAATCTGGAGCAGGCAAACATAGTCTTTCATTGTCTTCAGGTCTGAAATATCCATATTTTGTAGAAATAATTAACCTACGCATAAATAATAATAGATAAGCAAGGATCATATGAAATGGGTCAATATTTAAAATTAGTGAGCTTTCACTAAAGAGTGCAAGATACAACCCTATATTCATAAGCCATGAACCAGGATATACAACTAACCACATTTGAATAATTTCTCCTATTGAGTGATGTTTAGTTGAAATAGCGATTAACATTCTATTTTGGCTAACGTGCCATGCCCTACTTAAAGATTTTTCAAGAATTAAAGACGCTATTGGTGAAAATATTACTGGAGGGAGATTTTCATAAATCATTGTTTTCCAAAAATCTTTCCACGAAAATTTTACTGGGGAATGATATTGATTTGCTTTTGCATCTTTTGTGGCACTTCTTAATTTAGCTGCTTCGTAAGATGAATTTATTCCTGAGATGAATTTTTCATCATTCTCATTAGAAGGTATCCTTAAGCTTAAATAGGATTCGTTAGTTTCATCAGCCATTGTAATTATTTATAATTAATTTAATTTATAATTGTAAATCATTAATGCTGAAATTTTTAATACAACCTGTTACTCCATTTCAACAAAATGCTTCTATTCTATTTTGTTCAAAAACAAAGAAATGTGCAATTGTCGATCCTGGTGGAGATATTGAGATCTTAATGAAATTAGCAAAGGAAAATGATCTTATCCCTGAAAAAATTTTATTAACTCATGGGCACATTGATCATGCAGGGGGAGCAACCGAATTATCTGAAATTTTAAAAGTTGAAATACATGGTCCTCATATTGAGGATAAGTTTTTACTAGACTCCCTTCAAAGTCAAGGCGAGATGTTTGGTATGCCTTCAAAAGATTGTCATCCAAGTTTATGGTTAAAAGAAGGTGATAAAGTTTCAGTTGGTGAGCAAAAATTAGATGTTTATTTTTGCCCTGGACATACACCTGGACATATTATTTTCTTCAATAGAGAAAGTAATTTAGCAATTGTAGGAGATGTTTTATTCAATGGCTCAATTGGCAGAACAGATTTACCTGGTGGTAATTTTGATCAACTAATAGAATCTGTAAAGACCAAATTATGGCCTTTAGGTAATGATATAGATTTTATTCCTGGCCACGGTCCAGTGTCTACCTTCAAAGCAGAAAGACTTAATAATGCATTTGTTTCTGATTCAGTCTTAGGAATAAGTTAATTTCTGTCGTACCTTCCTGGTGCAAGAAGGTTTGAAATAAATCTAAGGAGAGATTGAGGAAGGTTTGATGTAAGGAAAACTAAAGTCCTATATGTTTTTGTAGGAATAAAAATACGTTTGCCTGCAAACATTGCTTCAACCCCTTCATCTGCAATTCTAGAGGCTGGAAAAACCATAAATTTTGGCACCCTATCCATTTCTTCTTGAACCCCACTTGCTGTATGAAATCCTGTAGTTGTAAAACCAGGGCAAACTGCTGTAGAAGTTATGCCTTTGTGCTTGTAATTAATATTGATTCCATCACTGAATCTATTCATAAATGTTTTAATAGGTCCGTACAACGGCTGAATTGCAGATGGTGGTGTTAAAGATGCTACCGAAGAGACAATCATTATTTTACCGGCACCATTTTCTAACATTTTTGGTATGAACAATTTTGTAAGCATAATTACTGAGGTTCCTAATACTCTGATAAATGCCTCTTCATCGGCAATACTTGTTTCATGAAAAGATGTCTTTATTCCATATCCCGCATTATTGACCAAAACATCAACTCTATAGTTTTTTGATTCGCAAAACTCAAAAATCTCTCTTGGTGCTTCGTATTGACTTAAATCTTTAGAAATAATATCTACATGAATATTATTTTCATTAGTAATTTCTTTCATAAGGCTTTCTAATAATTCAGTCCTTCGAGCGGTTAATATTAAGTTATAACCTCTTTTTGCTAGATTTTTAGCAATCTCCAATCCTATCCCTGAAGATGCTCCTGTTATTAGCGCATACGAGTCTTTCATATGTATATACTACCAGTATGTTTGATATTGAGATAGAATTACATGCTATTTTAAAAGGACCAAACAAATGTTTTACAATCAATCTTTGCAAATATTCTCATTATTTATATTAAGTTTTATTCTTATATTTGGAAGTAATAACCTTGATTCTTATCCAGGCATGGAAAGCAAAGAATCTAAAGATATTTCAGATGAATCAATTACTGAGGATAGTGATGAAGACCTTCCTCCAGAAAATCTTGAGGAATGCATTATGAAAGCTGAAAGTAAGAAAGATGCTAAAGATTGCGAAAAAGAATTTATGAAAACTATTGAGGAGTTTATTGAAAAAGAAGAACTCAAGTCTATTGATGGATTTTTAAAGATATATAGCAATGATGATGGGTCTTCATATTTTTTAAAGCTTGATGAAGAGGATCTTAACAAACAATTCCTGTATTTTTCATATGTTATGAATGCGCCTCAAGGCAGCACATTAACAGGAGGACTTCCTTCTGATGGTAAGGTACTCGAATTTAGAAATTTCAAATCAGAAAATATAGGGCTATATCAGATAAATACATCTTATATAAAAGGAGATGAAACGAATAATATTGCTAAATCAACAATTACAAATATAACTGAGGCTTTTGTTGAGGTTTTTAAACCTGCTGCAAGAACTGATAAATCTGTCCTTATTAATGTAAATAGTATTTTGTTATCAGAAAAAATGGATTCCATTAGTTATGTTCCAAGTGAATATAGAGAGTACATCAGTGTTAATTACGGCATGCCTGATGAATCAAAAACCTTTGTTAAAAATGTTTTTAATAACGAAACTAATACGGCATTTGAGGTTACATTTGCATTTGAAAATTCAATGCCTAATCCAGATGCGTTTTCAGTCTCAGCTGTAACAGATCCAAGATATTTGTCAGTTACAGGAAGGCATATCTTTATAAAGATGCCAGATGATCGATTTGAACCGAGGGTTAATGATCACAGAATTGGTTATTTTGTAAATAAGTCTACTGATTTAACTTCGTACGACAACTTTCCAAATTTTGCATTAATCAATAAATGGAGATTAATTAAAAAGAATCCTGATGCAGAGATGTCAGAGCCTGAGGAACCAATTATATTTTGGGTTGAAAATACTACTCCAAAAGAAATTATTCCTGCAGTAGTAGCTGGAATAGAAAATTGGAATATTGCTTTTGAAGAAGCAGGGTTTATTAACGCTGTTGTGGCTAAAATACAACCAGAAGATGCTGAATGGGATGCTGCTGACTATGACTATAATGTTGTTAGATGGTCATCTGAACCAGATGGGAATCTTCTTGGAATTGGTCCAAGTGTTACTAACCCTTTAACTGGTGAAATTATTTCTGGAGATGTTGTAAACAAATTATTAGCTATAAAATTAGGTTACAACTACAGAAAGCTTTATGGGTATACAGAGGATAATGATCCATTGATGCAATATATAACTAATCTAACATTGCATGAGGTTGGTCATGTTTTAGGACTAAGACATAATTTTAGAGGTAGCTATTTATATAGCCCAACTGAAATTCATGATAAAACTATCACTGGAAATACCTTAATGAGTTCGGTAATGGATTATGATCCAATCAATATTGCACCAGAGGGAACTGAACAAGGTATTTATTTTTCTACTGTTCCTGGAGTATATGATAAATGGGCAATCAAATTTGGATATACGCCTGATTTATCAGATGAAGAACGAACTGAGCTACTTCGACAGTCTGTTAAAAGAGAATTAACTTTTGGTACTGATGATGATGCTATGTCCTATCCAGGAAATAATATTGATCCAAGAACAAAACGATATGATATGAGTAATGATCCAATAGCTTATGCTGAAGATATAGTTAAAATTGTTGATCAAAAAATTAATACTTTGCCAGAAATTTTTTCTGATGAAGAAGGGTTTAATAATTATACAAATTCTTTTTATAGATTATTTAGAACAAAAGGTAGATTTTTAGAGACTGTTGCTCAACAAATTGGTGGTGTTTATATTAATAAAATTGCTTCCAGTCAAAATGAGTTTGTTTCATTAGAGCCTGTTCCATATAAGAAACAGAAACAAGCTTTTGAACTTCTAAAGAAAGAAGTATTTTCAAATGGTGCGATGAACTATGATCCTAAAATACTTGCAAACCTGGTTTTTGAAAGAGATTCTGTAAGTTACTATGCATCATTTGGTGATAATAATGATCCAGACTTTCATGAAATTGTATTAGCAAGCCAAAGTAATATTCTTCGTAACATATTGCATCCAGCTGTTATGAAAAGACTTGTTAATAGCTCCTTGTATGGCAATGAATACTTACCAGATGAAGTTTTAAATGACTTGAACTCTGCAATTTTTATTTCAAATGAAAAACCGGATACTTTTAAAAAGAACTTACAATCTACCTATGTTGATTTTTTAATTGAAGGGTTTAATGAAGGATCCTATGATGAAGTTTCAAAGGCAGCAATTTTTTCAACTTTAAAAGATATTTTAACTTTTAGTAATAAGAGTAAATTTAAATCAAATCACTATGATTTAATTTATTTTAAAGTAAGTAATTTTTTTGAAAGCAAATAAATTATTGAGGTTTAGATTCTATTTTTAATAAAATAGATTTTAATTTCGCTCCTCCACTTAAGCTATATCCTCCAGTTTTTCCATCTGAACATACAACTCTGTGACAGGGTCTTATTATTGGAATTGGATTCTTGCCACACGCATTAGCGACTGCTCTATATGCTTTTGGTTTTCCAATTGCTGTTGCAATTTCTTTATATGATTTTGTTTTTCCGTAGGAAATCTTTTCAATTTGTTCAAAAACTAATTTATCGAAATCAGAATTTTTTAGCATTTATATAGCTCTAATTACCTTAGTAATTTTTTTGATAGCCCAATCTAAATCATCTTTTGAAATCATTAATGGTGGTGCAAATCTGATAACCGTTTTATGAGTTTCTTTACATAAAAGCCCTTCATTAAGAAGCATCAAACACAAATCTTTAGCATTTACTTCTGCTTCATTAAGCTCCATTCCAATCCATAAACCCTTTCCCCTAACATCTTTGATAATCTTATTATCTATAGATTGTAATCTTGATTTGAAATACTCCCCCAAAACAGCACTGTTTTCTATTAAATTATCTTCATATAAAAGTTGTAATGCCCTGCTTGCTACTTTTGTTGCCAATGGATTCCCGCCAAAAGTAGAGCCATGAGAACCAGCATTAAAATGATTCATAACTTCTTTTGAACTTAAAAATGCAGAAATTGGGAGCATTGCACCACCTAAAGCTTTCCCAAGAATAAGACCATCAGGTTTTATATTGTCGTGTTCATACGCAAATAATTTTCCTGTCCTTCCAAGACCAGATTGAATTTCATCTAAAATAAGTAATACATTATTGTCTTTACATAAGTCTCTTATCTTTCTAAGCCACCCTTCTTCAGGAACTCTAATTCCCGCTTCTCCTTGAATTGGTTCAATAAGAATTGCACAAGTATTTTTGTTTATTTTGCTTTCAAATGATTGAATCGATTCATCTATTCCGCATTCTGACCAACAGTATTTTGCTTCAATAAATCCTCCGCTGAATGGTCCGAAACCATCCTTATATGATGTTTCAGAAGAGAATCCAACAATAGTAGTTGTTCTTCCATGAAAATTACCATCTGCGACAATAATTTCGGCCATGTCTTCTTTAATACCTTTTGTATGGTAGCCCCATCTTCTGGCGGCTTTTATGGCTGTTTCTACTGCTTCAGCACCAGTATTCATAGTTAATATATTTTCAAAACCTGTGAATTTTGATAATTCTTCTAAGAAACCTCCAAATGGTTCTGTATAAAAAGCTCTTGAGGTGATAGCTAGTTTATTCGCCTGTTCTTGAATAGTCTTAACTAATTCAGGATGCGAATGCCCATGACTAACTGCAGAATATGCTGAGACCATGTCAAGATATTTATTTCCATCAACATCCCAAAGATAAGCGCCCTCACCTCTATCAAGAACGACAGATAAAGGCGCATAATTTTTGGCACCATAAAGTGATTCTTTTTTTATATATTCGTCTTGTAAACTTTGTGACATGAGTGTATTTTAACCGCATAGTTTTTATCAGCAAAGTAGTATATGTCTAAACAGTCAACATCTCATTTATTCATGATAGAGCCAGAAGCATTTTATTCTAATGAGCAGACTGCATTTACAAATCATTATCAAGAAAAGGTTACAGATGAAACTCCTGAAATTATTTCAGAAAAAGCCTTAAGCGAGTTTCATAATCTTAAAAGTACAATTGAAGAAAGAGGTATTAAGGTAACCAGTTTGAAAGGGTCTAAAGATTGCCCTGATCATATATTTCCAAATTGGTTTATAACTTTTCAAAATAAAACAATGCAAATATTTAGCATGATGGCTCCCAATAGAAGAAAAGAAAAAAAGTTATCTATGATTGAACATCTTAAAGAAACATATGAGCTAACTGATGACATGTCATACCTTGAAGATAAGGAGGTTTTCTTAGAATCTACAAGCAGTATGGTTTTTGATAGAGTAAATAGAATTGTTTATGCAGGTATTTCACCAAGAACTAATGCTGTTCAACTAATAATATGGTGTAGAAATAATGATTTTGAACTAGTCTTATTTGAAACTGAAAGTCACACAGGTTCACCAATTTATCACACAGATGTTTTAATGTATGTTGGAACAGAAATCATTGGAATTTGCTTTGATGTCATCAAGCCTGAGCACCTAGATTATGTTAAAGAAAAGGTTAATCAATATCATCAGGTAATCGAGCTATCTGACGATCAGATTAAAAGCTTTTGTGGGAATGCTATAGAGGCACAGAACGAAGACGGGGAATTATTTTTGATTATTTCTTCGACAGCCTATGAAGCGTTAAATCAAACCCAATTAGATAAACTTCTAAGCTCCTATAAAGAGATTATTCATTCAGATATTCCAACTATTGAAAAATATGGTGGTGGGTCTGCAAGGTGTATGCTTACCGAATTATTTTAATAAAAAAACGCTCAAAAGAGCGTTTTTTCATAAATAGATTAATAAATTAATCGTTTGTATTAAACCACATAGGCAATACTGCGATGGCTAATGCTGAAATACTAATCATCCAGGCCATAGCAATACCAAAACCATTCCCTTCATCTTGATTAGCTAAATAAGCTTGAGCAGCAGGACTTAGATCAACGTCACCATTTGCAGCATCAAGAGCAGCTAATGCAGCTGCTTGACCTTCAAATAAATTTCCTATGTTTGTGAATACAATCATTGAAAACATGAACACACTAACAGCAAAAGTGGTTACAATTACTTTTCCAAGTAAATTTGTACCTTTATCCATAGAAACACTGCTAAATCTTGCAGCAACCCAAAAGGCTATAACTAATGCCAATAAACCAGTTGCATTTGCAGTTCTTCCAGTATGAAACGCATCCCACATAGCAATTTCTGCCATAGCGCTTTGTATAATAATATCTTCCATAATATCTCCCTTATTATTTTTTTAGATTAGATGTGTATATTACAAGAATATAGAGATTGATATATAAATATTAAGTATATTTAGTATACATAAATTAGATTAAGCTTCTTTTACAAAATCTGAAACTTGTTTAACTCCCCCAAGTGGAAAAAAGTGTACCTTTTCAATATTAAAGGAGGGATTATTAGCCTTGTAATTAGCTAAATCAGTAATAATTGTTGTTGGTTTATATGGTAATAATAATTTAGTAAGATCCATTGCTCTTTTCTGTATAATTTTTATAGAAGCTCCTACTCCACATTCTATTGAATATTTTAAAAGTGTCTGGAGTTTTGCTGGACCAGCTATTCCAATATGAATAGGTATATCTATACCAGATTTTTTTAAATTATTTGCCCAACTTATGACTGAATCAGCATCAAAACTAAATTGAGTTGTAATCGCCATTTTTGCATCTGTTCGTTTACTAAATTCATTCTTCCAAGATAGTGCTTGATCAACATTTTTTGTTGATCCATCTGGATCTATATCCATGCTGCCTTCAGGATGACCAGCGATATGAAGATTTTGAAAATTTGCTTTGTCAAAAAGTTCGGATTCAATCAGTTGAATAGAAGAATCATACTCTCCATATGGCTTGTTAGCCCCACCAGCAATTAATAATCCATTTTTGACATTAGCCTCATTTTGATATTCTGATATCCAGTCTTGTAGAACATTTTTATCTTTAATTATTCGAGCAGGAAAATGTGGCATTGGTAAAAAACCTTGCTCATTTATTTTCTTAGCTGTAGCTACCATCTCCTTAATTGGAGTTCCTTCTATATGAGCAATATAAATTAAGGTTCCTTCTGGAATAAGGTCAGCAAAATTATCTATTTTGGCAGCAGCCCTTGGTGTAACTTCTATAGAGAATCCATCTAAAAAAAATTTTATTGCTTTATTGCTCATAACTTATTAAACCATATATCTGGCGGAGAGTGAGGGATTCGAACCCTCGAACCAGTTGCCCAGTTACCTCCTTAGCAGGGAGGCGCTTTCGACCACTCAGCCAACTCTCCTATTAATATTAAGAAGAGGGATTATAACTGTTTGAAAATATAAAGATAACTAATTTATCTATCGAATTCTATTTGCATTCCAAAAGGTAAATCTTCAGCAACCTGACCATCTTTAAAGGCAATATTTCCATTAACAATTGTCATAAATATTGATGATTGAAATGTATGACCATTAAAAGGAGACCAACCACATTTATATAAAATATTATCATTAGAAACTGTATAAGGTTTATCGATATCTAACACAGTCAAATCTGCATAATACCCTTCTCTTATATAACCTCTTTCCTTAACTTGAAATCTATTTGCAACATTGTGACTAGTTTTTTGAACAATTGTTTCAAGAGAAAGGATATCTTGGTGATAAAAGTCCATGAGAATTTGCATACCATGTTGAACAAGTGGTAATCCTGCAGGCGCCTTAGAATAACTTTGACTTTTCTCTTCCCATGTATGAGGAGCATGATCAGTTGCAATGATATCAATTTTATCTGTTAGCAAAGCATTTATTAGTGCAAGTCTATCTGACTCATATTTGATAGAAGGATTACACTTTATCTGGTTACCAAGATCAGCATATCGTGATTCATTAAAATACATATGGTGAACACAAACCTCAGCTGTTATTTTTTTACCGTCAATCTTGCCAGCAGTAAAAAGTTCCATTTCTTTCTCTGTAGTTAAATGAAAAACATGTAGATCTGAATCATATTTTTTTGCTAAATCCACTGCAAGTGAACTAGATAGATAACAACTATCCACATCTCTTATTAAATGATGATGCTCAGCGGACAAGTCTTCACCATACTTATTAAAATATAGCTCCTCGTTCTGTTTGACTTTCTTTTGATCCTCACAATGAGTAACAACAATTAATGGTGAATAGTTAAAAATATCATCGAGAGCATCTATATCATCCACTAACATTTCCCCAAATGATGCTCCCATAAATACTTTTAGAGCAGCAGCTTGATTGATATCAACCTTTTTTATTTCTTCAATATTAGTATTGCTTGCTCCAAGATGAAATGAATAGTTTGATAGAGCTCTTGTGCTAGCAAGTTGAAATTTTTTAGATAAATTTTCATTTGTTGTTGTGGTTGGATTAACGTTAGGCATCTCAAAAAAGCTTGTTACTCCTCCAGCTAAACCTGCTTTTGATTCAGTCGCAATATCACCTTTATGAGTTAATCCAGGCTCTCTGAAATGCACTTGATCATCAATTAGACCAGGTATTATAAATCTTCCATCTATATCTATTATTTCTTTTGACTCTTGATCTATAGAGTTTGAAATTAGTTCAATTCTATTATTTTTAATTGCAATATCCGACTCAAAAGATTTATTTTCATTAATAACAGTGCAATTTTTTAGAATCAGGTCATACATTTATTTGTCTAGTTCAAACTCCTCATGAAGCACTTGTACTGCTTTATCAACTAGAGACTCATCAATAACCATTGTTATTTTAATTTCAGAAGTACATATTATTTGTATGTTTACATCCTTTTCTGAAAGAGCTTTGAAAGCTCGGCTTGCTACACCGGCTTGAGATCTCATACCAACTCCAACAAGTGAAACTTTTGCAATATCTGAGTTAACTATTAAATCTCTATACTCAACATCTTCTTTTATATCTTCAATAACTGAATTAACTGTTTCTTGATCCTCTGAAGAGACTGTAAAGGTGAAATCTGTTTTACCATCAACACTTACGTTTTGAACAATAACATCTACCTCAACATCAGCATCACTTATTGGCCCAAGAATCTTAAAAGCAGTTCCAGGAATATCTCCAACTCCATGTAAAGTAAATTTAACCTGGTTTTTCTGAGAGGCTATCCCAGATACCAATGCATTTTCCATAGTATCTTCCTTTAATGAAATTAATGTTCCGTTCCCATTATTAAAGCTTGATAATACTCGAACAGGAACATTATATTTATTTGCAAACTCTACAGCTCTAGTTTGTATGACTTTTGCACCCTGTCCAGCAAGCTCAAGCATCTCTTCCATTGTAATCGAATTTAATTTTTTTGCATTCGGTACAATTTTTGGATCAGTAGTAAATATACCATCTACGTCAGTATAAATGTCGCATCTTTTTGCTTTGACTTGAGCAGCAATTGCTACAGCTGTTGTATCTGATCCTCCTCTTCCTAGAGTAGTAACATCACCTGTTTCAGTTATGCCTTGGAAACCAGTAATAATTGGAATAATGTCTTCTTCTAGAACTTCTAATATTTTTTTTGCATCAACATCTAAAATTCTTGCTTTTGAAAATGAATCAGTAGTTCTCATTGAGATTTGTGATGCAGAATAAGATTTAGCTTTAAGACCTTTTGAATGTATGGCCATTGCCAATAAAGCTGAACTTATTGTCTCCCCAGTTGCTACTAATGCGTCAAACTCCCTTTTATTTGGATTTTCACTAAAATTTTTTGCTAAATTGACTAACTTATTTGTTTCGCCTGCCATAGCAGAGACAACAACCACAATCTTATTTGATTGGGATGCATTTTTAATAATTTCTGCTACAGCATCTATTCTTTCTACTGAGCCGACAGAAGTGCCTCCAAACTTTTGAACAATAATTTCAGACATATTATTTTTATTTTTCGAGGGATTTTACTGAATTTGGGATAGAAGTCACGAATTCTTTTAAATTTTCAGTTTCGCCAGCTCCTTGAGCAAAATCAGCCCTACCACCACCTGAGCCACCAATATCACCAGATAGTTTTGAAATGACGTCTTTAGCTGATAAAGAATCAGTTAAATTTGAAGTTACACCACATACCAGTGCAACTTTATTACCAGTTGTAGATAAGATCACTACACATATTTTTTCATTAGTATTTTTTTGTTCATCAACTAGGTTCCTCAAATCTTTTGTATTATCAATCTCCACCTGTTCTATTATTAACTTCCAATCATTAATTTCATGAGTTTCTGATGCAACAACAGATTTTTGTGAGGTTTTATTTTTTGAACCTTTCTTAAGTTTCTTATTTTCTTCTATTAACAATTTAATTTTTTCGTGAACAACATCAGCAGGAACATTTAATATATTTTGAAGCGATAAGTTTATATCTCTTATTTGGTTGATATGCTCTAAAGATTTCATTCCTGCAACAGCTTCTATTCTTCTTATTCCAGAAGCAACACTTGATTGATTAATAATAATAAAGAATCCAATATCTCCAGTTCTTTGAACATGGGTTCCACCACATAACTCTACAGAGTAAGAATTTTCACCCATTGTTAGAACTCTGACATCATCATCATATTTTTCACCAAACAATGCCATCGCTCCTGATTTCATAGCATCATCAAGTTTCATTAGCTCAGTTTTGACCTCTAAATTATTCAAAGCTTCTTTATTGACAATCGATTCTATTTTAGAAATCTCATCTTGAGTAAGTGGTTTTGAGTGAGAAAAATCAAATCTTAGTTTATTTTCATCAACTAAAGATCCTTTTTGTTGAACATGGTTTCCCAACACCTCTCTTAAAGCAGCATGAACTAAATGAGTAGATGAGTGATGGATAGCAATTGCCGCCCTTTTTTCCTTTTCAACGCTCATTTTAATTACTTCACCAGTTTTAATTTTTCCTTTTTCAACAACGGCTTTATGAATAAACACTTTACCTTGCTTCTTACAATCTAAAATATTACCAGTAGCTGATTTAGATGCAAACTTTCCTTTGTCCCCTATTTGTCCTCCAGATTCTGCATAAAATGGAGTTTGGTTACATGCTATAAATATTTCTTCCTTAATCTTTGCCGTATCAACTCTTTCTTGATCTTTCCAAATTACTAAAATTTTAGAATCTGATTCTAAATCTTCATATCCTAAAAATGTGGTTTCTTTAATCCCTGAGGCTGCCGGAAGAGATGAAACAAAACTACTCGATGCTTTTGAGGTCTGTTTTTGTTGATCCATACATTTATTGAAACGGTTTTCATCTATTTCAAGTTCTTTTTCTCTTGCAATATCTGCTGTTAAATCAAATGGGAATCCATATGTATCATGAAGTTTAAAAACAACATCTCCAGATAATATCTTATTAGACATTTTTGAAATTGTTTCTTCTAATATATCAATACCGATTTCTAATGTTTCAAAGAATTTTACTTCCTCATTTTTAATTAATTTTGTTATTTCTTTTTGCTTTGACTTTAATTCAGGATATGCAGAACTCATAAGCTTTATTAAATCTTTAACTAAAAGATGCATAAAAGGTTTTTTTGCACCGATTTTATATCCATGTCTTATACCTCTTCTCATGATTCTTCTTAAAACGTAACCTCTACCTTCTTTTTCTGGAATTACTCCATCAGATAATAAAAAAACACTGGAACGAATATGATCAGAAATCACTTTGTGTGATGTGCTGCCTTTATTGCCAAGAAGTTTTTCTGATGCCTCAATTAAATCTTTAAATACATCTGTTTCGTAGTTTGAATTAACTCCTTGAAGCACAGCAGCAATTCTCTCTAATCCCATTCCAGTATCAACAGATGGTTTTGGAAGTGACTCCATCTGCCCGCTTTCATCTCTATTGAATTGCATGAAAACTAAATTCCAAATTTCTATAAATCTATCTCCTTCATCGCCTTCAGCTCCTGGAGGCGTTCCCTCGATATGATCTCCATGATCATAAAAAATTTCAGAGCATGGGCCGCAAGGACCTGTGTCACCCATAGACCAGAAGTTTTCTTCATCTCCTAGCCTTGCTATTTTGCTTGGTTCAACCCCTATAATATTTTTCCATATCTCTTCTGCTTCATCATCATCTTTGTAAACAGTAATCCATAGTTTATCTTTATCTAATTTAAGAACTTCAGTTAAGAATTCCCAAGCATACTTAATAGCATCTTCTTTAAAGTAATCTCCAAAACTAAAGTTACCTAACATTTCAAAAAAAGTATGATGCCTGAGTGTGTATCCTACGTTTTCTAAATCATTATGTTTGCCGCCTGCTCTGATACATCTTTGAGACGATGCAGCTCTTTTATACTTTTTGCTTTCTGTCCCTAGAAATACGTCTTTAAATTGAACCATTCCAGCATTTGTGAAAAGTAATGTTTCATCATTATTTGGAACTAAAGAACTTGAAGATACAACCTCATGACCTTTTGAATTAAAAAAATCTAAGAATAATTTTCTAATTTTGTTAGTTTTCATTTTCCTTCATTAATTTCTTATATTTCTTATAATTTTCAATGTAGTGCTCAGCACCAATAGAGACAGCGCTCTGCTCTTCTTCATTAAGAGTTTTTTTAACTTTTCCAGGAATACCTAAAACCATTGATCCATCAGGGACTTCCATTCCCTCTGTTACTAATGCTTTGGAGCCGATAATACAATTTTTTCCTATTTTGGCTCCATTTAGGACTACAGAACCTATGCCTATTAAGCTTCCATCCCCGATTGTGCATCCATGAAGCATAGCCATATGACCAACGGTTACCATTTTACCTACTGAACATGGAAAACCTGGATCTGTATGAATTATTGCACCGTCCTGAACGTTAGAACCTTCTCCAATATGTATGGGCTCATTGTCAGCTCTCAAAACTGAGTTAAACCAGATGCTAGCATCTTTAGCTAACTTGACTTCGCCAATTACAACTGCAGTTGGAGCTATCCAAAAATTATCTCCATCCGTTTCAATTTTTTTATCTCCTAAATCAATATTCATCATATGTCCTAATTAAATCAAAATTGGTTTTAATTGAAGCATCAAAGCAAATATTTAAAAAGTCAGCAGCAATCATTGCAGTTAAGCCCCATATTCGGTTTCCATTATAAACCCAACTTGGTATATATACTTTTAAATTACTTCTTTTAAATTCTTTATAACTAATATTTGATTTATCTAACAAAAAGCTTATTGGGACATAAAATATTTCATCTATTTCATAATTACCTTTAAATTCCTGAGAATTACAAAGAATTCCTACAAAAGGATGCACTTCAATCTTATGTCTAGATAATAAGAAGTTTAATCTTCCCAATTTTTCAATATTATTTAAATCTAAATTTATTTCTTCGTTTGATTCTCTAAGCGCAGTATCGTAAAGACTTGAATCATGTTCTTCCCACATACCACCAGGGAAACTAACTTCACCTGAATGAGTCGAAAGATTTGAAGATCTTTTGGTAAATAAAAGTTTATATTCTCCATCTCTTTCATCTTCTAGAAGAATAATTAAAACACCAGCTTTTTTGTACTTGGTTTTATCAATTAGATTTATTTGTTCAAGTTTTTGTTTTATGCTGTCTAACATATAGATAAGTTTAACTTCTTAAGTATCTATATTCTTTAATTAAGGAAGAAAATTGAAATATTGTTCTAATTGTGGGAGTTCAAATTTGGAATTTATGATTCCAGAGCATGACAATATTAAAAGATATTGTTGTCAAGATTGTGGCTCTATCTTTTATACAAATCCAAATAATGTGGTTGGGGCGCTATGTATTAGAGACAAAAAAATATTGATGGCAAAAAGAGATATTAATCCTCGTAAGGGCTTGTGGACACTTCCTGCAGGATTTATGGAAAATGCTGAGACATTACAAGAAGGTGCACTGAGAGAAACGTTTGAAGAAACAGGCTCAAAAGCGAAAATCAAAATGGCTTACTCTATGTTTAGTCTTCCTCATATCAATCAAGTACATATGTTCTTTTTAGCAGATCTTTTAGATGATAATTATGGGCCTACTTTTGAAAGCTCTGATGTAAAACTTTTTGATATAGAAGAAATTTTATGGGATGAAATAGCCTTTCCAACCGTTAAAAAAACCCTTGAATACTATATTGAAGATCTAAAAAATGGTGAGTTCATCTTTAGAGAAGAAAATATTAAGCTTTGGTAATTATGAATCGTCGCTAAATTTCTTAGCATTCACAAAAATTTGCATCCATGGAGAAAACTCTTTCCAACCACTGTTATACCAACTCATTTGAACCTTTCTAAATACTCTTTCTGGATGGGGCATCATGATAGTAACTCTTCCATCAGAAGCTGTAATACCAGTTATACCTTTTGGAGATCCGTTAGGATTAATAGGATACTTTTCAGTTGAGTTTTCTGATGAATCAACAAAACGCATTGCTATTTGATTAGCTTTTTCTAATTTTTCTAAATTATCATCAGTGAAAAAAGCTCTTCCTTCTCCGTGAGCAGATGCAACTGGAATCATCCAATCTTCCATACCGTTTAGAAGAACCGATTGAGTTTTTGAAATTTTTACTTGAACTAATCGAGCCTCAAACTGATCAGAAAAATTTCGTTCAAAACTTGGCCAATTATCTGCACCTGGAATAATATCTTTTAAATTAGATAGCATCTGGCACCCATTACAAACGCCAAGCGTAAATACATTCTTGTTATTAAAAAATTCTTGGAACTGATCTTTTACACTGTCGTTATACAAAATAGTTTTTGACCAACCTCCTCCAGCACCAAGAACATCTCCATATGAAAAACCACCACATACCGCCATGCCTTCGAATTCTTTTAAATTTACTTCTCCATCAAGAAGATCTTGCATGTGAATATCGTGAGCGCTGAATCCAGCCAAAGTGAAGGCAGCCGCCATTTCATTTTGACCATTTACACCTTGCTCTCTGAGGACAGCAACTTTTGGTTTTGTTGCTTTTAAATTAATTTTTTTTAGCTGTGACTCATCAAATGAGACATTGCTCTGAAGTCCTATATGATCTTTATCCTCTAATAAACTAAGTTCAGAATCAGCTACTTCTTTGTTATCTCTTAGAGCTTGAATTGCGTGGGAGGTTTCTCTCCAAATTTTTTCAAGCTTTATGATTGATTTGTTAAATATATTTTTTTCATTATTTACTATTAAAAAATCTTTATCTGAAATCTTTGCGATCTCTTTTACAAAAAGATTGTCCTTTTTAAGAATAGATATGACTTCACTTTTATCATCATCTTTAACCTGAATCACAAAACCTATCTCTTCTGAAAAAAGAAAGCTTTTAATATCTGAAACGCTGCCTAAATTTAATGTCATTCCCACTTTTTTTGTAAAACACATTTCTAAAAGGCTTGTGATTAAACCTCCGTCAGAAATGTCATGCATGGAAAGTATTTGTTGATCTTTAACTAAGCCTTGGATCGATGTAAATAAATTATTAAATTTCTTCGTGTCTTCTATATCAGGAGTATTTTCATATTTAGACTCTGTTACCTCGGAAAAAATTGATCCTGCTAATCTATTATTTTCATCCAACTTAATTAATAAAATAGTGCTATCTTCATCTAGATTTAATTCAGGAGTAACCGCAACAGATACATCTTCAACTGGCGCCATCGCAGTTACAATTCCAGATAAGGGGCTTGAAACTTCAAGTTCATCATTTTTTTCAGACCATTTTGTCCTCATTGATAAAGAGTCTTTTCCCACAGGAATTGAAACATTAAGATCAATACTTATCTTTGATAACGCCTCAACACCATATCTTAGTGCTGCATCATCATTATTTTCTCCAGAAGCTGCCATCCAGTTTGCTGATACCTGAACATTATTTAGACCTGTAATGACTACTCCAGCCATATTAGTAAGAGCTTCTCCTAATGCCATACGCATTGAAGCTGCTGGATTCGTTAGCGCTAGTGTAGGCTTTTCACCAATAGATATAACTTCACCACTATTTGAAGTGAATGACCTTAAGCTTACAGAATAATCAGAAACAGGAACTTGATATGGGCCAATAAATTGATCTCTAGCAACCATACCTCCTACGCTTCTATCGCCTATTGTTATTAAAAAAGATTTTGAAGCCACTGTTGGATGCTGAAGAATTTTAACTATTGATTCTTCAAGGTCATAATCTTCAGATTTATTTTCGTTAATGCCAGCTTGAATATCATCGGTGATATGCATCTCTGTTATTGGTAAATCTCCAAAAAGCATTGATAGAGGAACATTAACTGGATAGTTATTATTGTGATCATCAAATAGTTTTACACTTTTTTCTATCGTGGTGTGACCAACAATTGCATATTCACATCTCTCTCTTAGGCATATCTTTTCAAATTCTTTTTGATTATTTTTGTTAATTGCCAAGACATATCTTTCTTGAGATTCGTTGGACCAAATTTCCATAGGAGACATAGATTTATCTGCATTAGGTATTTTTGATAACTCAATATAAACACCTAAATCAGAATCTTTAGCTAATTCTGGTATAGCATTTGATAGCCCTCCGGCACCTACATCATGAATAAATTCTATAAAGCTATCATCTTGAGATGAACATCTATTAATTACTTCTTGGCATCTTCTTTCCATTTCTGCATTGTCTCTTTGGACTGATGCAAAATCTAAATCTTCGTCACTCTCACCTGACGAAACTGATGAGGCTGCTCCACCACCAAGACCTATCAACATTGCAGGGCCACCTAAGACAACGACTAAATAATTTTCTTCTATTTGTAGTTTAAAATTATTTCTATCACGAATTTCACCAATTCCACCTGCCAGCATTATTGGTTTGTGATAACCAAAAGCTTTGTTATCTTCAAAATCTGTTTCAAAACATCTGAAATATCCTAAAGTTGCAGGTCTTCCAAATTCATTATTAAATGCAGCTGCGCCTATAGGTGCTTCAATCATAATGTCTAGAGGTGAAGCAATTCTTGATGGCTTTCGCTCATCTTTTTCCCATGACCTTTTTAAATTAGGAATTCTTAAATTAGAGACGTTATAACCAACTAATCCTACTTTAGGTTTAGCCCCCCTTCCCGTTGCTCCTTCATCTCTAATTTCGCCTCCTGATCCAGTTGATGCTCCTGGGTAAGGTGAAATTGCTGTTGGATGATTATGAGTCTCCACTTTAATGGTTGAATTTAGATCATCTTCAATAAATTCATATTCGTTGGATTCATTTAAATTTAGCCTTTCTACTCTAGAACCTTTAGTAATTGCAGCGTTATCTTTATATGCTGAAATTATTCCATCTGGCGATGATTTGCTGGTCTCCTTAATTAAATCAAATAGGGTATTATTTTTTTGTTTGCTATTTATATTCCACTTAGCATTAAAAATTTTATGCCTACAATGCTCAGAATTTGCTTGAGCAAACATCATTAGCTCTGCATCTGTAGGATTTCTTTTTTCTTGCGAATAAAAATCAAAAAGGTAATCTATTTCATCATTACTCATCGCAAAACCGAAAGATTTATTAGCTTTTTCAAGTTCAAGCTTACCTTTATTCAAAATATCAATATAATTTAAAGATCTTGGATTATCTGATGCGAATATATTTTTAAAATCATCCTGATTTTTATATATTGATTGAGTCATCCGATCAAAAAACATTGAAAAATCAATATTATCAAAATCAATTTTTAAGTCGGTCCTAAATCCATACAATCTCTCAATCCTCAAGATATTTTTTAAGCCTACATTCTTTATAATGTCTTCTGTCTTAGATGACCATGGAGAGATAGTTCCCAACCTTGGCCCAACATAAAAATTAAATTGATCATTACTATCTTCAGCACAGAGAATATCTTTAATACCTTCTTTATTTAACTGGTCAGAATCAGCAAGAACTATATATATTTCATTAGAGTTAAATTCTGCGTCTAATTGATTGGATTTATTGAATTGGTCCTTAATTTGAGCAAGCTTGGAACTTGAAAAACTTTGTTTACCTTGAAATATAAAGTTTTTAGTCTTTGACACTTCTTTAAGTCTGAAATATTGTATATAACAATTATAAAGTCTTTATATATTAAATAATTAAAAATGGGGAATATCTTTAGATTTTTTTTCTTACCAGTCACAGCACTAATTTTGATCAGTTGTTCAAATATCAATAAACAAATGAGCTGTGAAGAAATTTTAGATACCGCATATATGAATTCTTCTTTAAATAACTTTGAAAAAAATAAATTTAAAGATTTATTTACAAATCGTTATCCTGAGTATGACTTAATGTTTCAAGAAGCTGCAGATGAAACAAATATTGAAAAAAATCTCCTGGCAGCTATTTCTTTTCAAGAGTCTCAATGGGATCCTAAAGCAATATCTAATATGGGCGTTAGAGGAATGATGATGGTTACTTTAGAAACAGCGGCATTGGTTGGCGTTGAAAAAAGATTAAATCCAGAACAAAACATTAAAGGTGGAGCAAGATATTTTGCAATGCTTAAGGAAAAAAATAAAGTTGGTCCAACCGAGGCCGATCAATTATCTATTGTTCTAGCAAGTTACAATCTTGGTCCTACAAATATTATTAAAGTTGCAAACTTAGTAAGTTCAAATATTGAAGATGTTTTGTGGAATGAAATTAAAGAAAAATTAAGTACGATTAAAGGAGAAGATCTGAGCCTTTTAGATAGTGGTTCTTATGCTCGAGGGCAACAAGCTATAGATTATGTAGATAGAGTAAAAAATTATTATCAACTGTTAAGTGCGCATTCTTGTGTTGCACCTAAAGATCAATTAACTTTCTTTTAAGAGAATTTATCTTATCCCTACATACGGCAGCTTTCTCAAACTCCATTTTTTTAGCTAAAGCAAACATTTCATCTTCAAGCTTGTTAAGAGTGTCAGTAATATTTTCAACAGTATCGTCTTGAATCTTGAAAGTAACAATTTTTTCTATATCTTCTTTTTTCTTTTTCGTACTTCCTTTGATAATCCTTGCTCCTTCCATGATATCTTTTACTTTTGTTGTAATAGACTTAGGAGTTATATTATTTTCATTGTTAAATTTTTCTTGAATGGCTCTTCTTCTATCTGTTTCATCAATAGCTCTTTGCATTGATCCTGTTACTTTATCTGCGTATAAAATAGCCTTACCTCTTAAATTTCTTGCCGCCCTACCAATTGTCTGAATAAGGGTGGTATCTGATCTAAGAAAACCCTCTTTATCTGCATCTAAAATAGCTACCAAACTTACTTCTGGTATATCTAACCCTTCTCTTAAAAGATTAATACCTACCAATACATCAAATTTACCTAATCGAAGATCTCTTATAATCTCAACCCTCTCGACAGTATCAATATCTGAGTGCATGTATCTGGCTGAAATGTTATTCTCGTTGAGATAGTCGTTTAAATCCTCTGCCATCCTCTTTGTAAGAGTGGTTATTAAAACTCTTTCTTTCATAGTGACTCTTTCGTTGCATTCACCAATGACATCATCAATTTGTGTTGAAGCAGGTCTTATTTCAACATCGGGATCAGTAAGGCCAGTTGGTCTGACTAGTAATTCAACTAAATTATCTTGTTTTTCATTTTCATATTTACTAGGTGTTGCTGAAACATATATTCTTTGAGGAGCAAGCATCTCCCATTCCTCAAATTTTAAAGGTCTGTTATCTAATGCTGAGGGTAATCTAAATCCATATTCAACAAGGGTTTCTTTTCTTGACCTGTCACCTTTGTACATTGCTCCAATTTGTGGAACAGAAACATGTGATTCATCTATAAATACAATTGCATCTTTAGGTATGTAGTCAAATAAGCATGGAGGAGATTCTCCAGGCTTTCGTCCGCTTAAATATCTAGAGTAATTTTCAATACCTTGGCAATAACCTAGTTCTCTCATCATTTCCATGTCATAGGTAGTCCTTTCTTGGAGACGTTGAGCTTCAACAAGTTTGTTATTCTCTTTCAAAAATTCTAAACGTAACTTCAATTCATCTTTGATATCTGGAATACAATTTGTGACTGTTTCTTTTGGAGTAACATAATGAGTTTTAGGAAATATTGTTGCTCTTGGTATTTCATTAATTACTACTCCGGTCAAAGGATCAAACCAAGATAACCTTTCTATCTCATCTCCAAAGAATTCAATTCTTAGGGCTTCTTTATCCGAGTCTGCAGGATATACATCTACTGTGTCGCCTCTAACTCTAAATGTTGCTCTTCTAAAATCTAAATCATTTCTGGTATATTGAAGCGCAGAAAGTCTAAGGACTAAATCACGTTGTGAAATAGTATCTCCTCTATCTAAATGAACTACCATTTTTAAATAGGACTCTGGAGCACCAAGACCATATATAGATGAAACGGTTGCAACAACAATAGTGTCTTTTCTTTCGATTAATGCTTTGGTGGCTGATAAACGCATTTGTTCAATATGCTCATTAATTGATGCATCTTTTGCAATATAAGTATCTGAGGTTGGAACGTATGCTTCGGGTTGGTAATAATCATAATAAGAAACAAAATACTCAACAGAATTATTTGGAAAAAAATCTCTGAATTCTCCATATAGTTGAGCTGCAAGAGTTTTGTTATGGGCCATAACTATTGCCGGTCTTTGAGTTTCTTCAATAACCTTGGCCATTGTGTATGTTTTTCCAGAACCTGTTACGCCCAACAAGGTTTGATGAAGTAATCCATCTTGTAAACCAGAAACTAAATTAGTTATGGCTTCAGGCTGAGATCCCGCTGGTTCAAAATCAGATACTACCTTTAATGTTTTTGTCATTTACTTATATATAAAAAATTACTTATAATGCTCAGCTATTAGCGTTCCTCAGTAGCTCAGCGGTAGAGCAGTTGACTGTTAATCAATTGGTCGTTGGTTCGATCCCAACCTGAGGAGCCATTTTAACTTTTCTTTAAAATTTTTACCTAAGAATTCATGATAAAAAACTTCTTAAGCAAGTTAAAGATATTTTCTCTAGTTTTTCTAAAAGCATTTTCTGACTGAGTTTTTGTATAACTGTCATTATCTGGATCTTCATTTGGCCAATGCAAGGTATTAGTTGATTTTGGAACAATGGGACAGACCTCTTCAGCACATAAAGTAATCACATGATCAAGTTTATTTACAAACTCCATATCAAGACTTTCGATTGATTTTGTTTTGTGGCTTGAAATATCAATGCCAATTTCATTCATTACAAAAATAGCATCACTATGGACGTTTTTTGATGGTTTTGATCCAGCGCTTCTTATGTCGTATGACTTTGGAAGCATATCTTTTGCTAAGCCTTCCGCTATTTGGCTCCTAGCAGAGTTGCCAACACATAAAAAAAGAATATTCATTATCGAAAATTGTAGATTGTTTAATATAAGAGTATCTTATAACTTTTAATTATAATTAATAAAGTGTTCGGTAAAATTTCTATAAATAATATGTTGGATGGTCTTGATGGCCATCTCGGTGAAGATGACTATTCTGAGCCACTTGAAATTCTAATAAATTCTGCAAATAAAAATAATAAATTTAACCTATTTGGTACCTTTGCATTTAAAAACCAACTTAAAGACAGGTTAAAAATGAGAAGTAAATTACATAACTTTATGAAGGGTAAAGATTTACCCCCTCCTTCTGATCCTATTTTTGTTACTGGGCTTCCAAGATCTGGAACAACATTCTTATTCAATCTTTTGGCACTCGATAAGAATCATAGATCTCCAAGATATTGGGAGATTATGTCTCCTTTACCAATAACTAAAAGTGATTTTGATGTCAAAAGGCGGGAATGGAAAATAAATGCAGAACTAAAATTTGCTCGAACAATAATCCCAAAATTAAGATCGATGCATCATATTCGTGCACAAACTCCTGAGGAATGCGAACTGCTAGCAACAATCAATGTAAGAAGTTTTGTATATATGTGTATGGCAAATGTACCTGAGTATGTGGAGTATCTTAAAGATTGTAGTTTTGAGTCTGTGTTTATGTGGCATAAAAAGTTTTTTCAGATGCTTGAATTAAATGGCAAGCCAAAAAGATGGTTGTTAAAAGATCCAAGTCATATTGGTCATATACCTGAGATACTTTCTACTTATCCAAACGCAAAATTTATAAATATTCATAGATCTCCAATGGAATCCATTGGTTCGTTTTGCAGCCTTGCTAAAAATATTAGGTCTGCATTTTCAAAGAATGTTAATACCAAAGAAATTGGTAATGTTATTTTGGATTTTTGGCAGCATAGTCTTAATAAAGGTATCGATGCAAAACAAAATCTTTCTGAAGGGCAAATTATTGACGTAAGCTATTCAGGTCTTATAAATAACCCTCTTTTAAGCATCAAGGATATTTATGAAAAGTTTGGCTTAGACATTGATATAGAAACTGAAAACAGTATGAAACAATATTTGATAAATCAAACCAAAATAAAAAAACAAAAACATAATTATTCATTAGAAGAATTTGGTCTAAATGAGAAAAATATTAATGATCATTTAAAAAACTACATTATGAATAATGAGTTTTAATGATAAAATTAATTAATTAATCCAGGAAAATTCATTGAATATAAATAAAAATTCAACTTTATTAACTTTTGCGTCATTGCTCATTTTTCTGGTTTCATGTGCAGATAAGACTAATATTAAAGAAGTTGAAGAACTTACGGAGAAAACTATGACACAAGTTACTATCAAGACATCTGTTGGTGATATCCAATTAGAATTAAATGATGAGAAAGCCCCTATTACAGTTGAAAACTTTAAAGCAATCGCGCAGTCTGGTTATTATGAAGGGACTATATTTCATAGAGTCATCAATGGTTTTATGGTTCAAGGTGGCGGTTTAACAACAGATATGAATAATAAATCAAGCGGCACTGCTCCCATTCAAAATGAAGCAAATAATGGACTTTCAAATGACAGAGGAACTGTTGCAATGGCAAGAACCATGGACCCTCATTCTGCAACTAGTCAATTTTTTATAAATCATAAAGATAATGGGTTTTTAAATCATACAGGTGAAAATTCTCAAGGTTGGGGTTATGCAGTCTTTGGTGCTGTTACTGAAGGTATGGATGTAGTAGATCAAATCGCAGATGTTGCAACTGGTACTTCAGGCGGTTATCAAGATGTTCCTGAAGATGTTATAACCATTGAGTCTGTTACTATTAGTGAATGAAGCCACGCTTTATATCAGACATACATCTAAGCGAAGATAATCCTCATTTAACTAATGCATTTAAGTTATTTTTAAATGAATCTAAAAAGACTTGTACTCACCTATTCATATTAGGAGACTTATTCGAAATTTGGATTGGTGATGATGATGATAATCTTTTCATTCAAGATATAAAGAAAGCTCTTATCGACTTTACTTCAGATGGTCCTGAAACATTTCTAATGCATGGAAACAGAGATTTTTTAATTGGTGAGGCTTTTGCCAATGAAGTTAGCATCTCTGTGCTTCCAGATCCTTATACTCTTGATATCAATGGTATGAAGACCATCCTAAGCCATGGAGATTTCTTATGTACTGATGACGTTGACTACATAGAATTTAGAAATAAGGTTAGATCTGAAAAGTGGCAAAAAGATTTCTTATCTAAAAGTATTGATGAAAGGAATGAAATTGCAAACTCATTGAGATCTGATAGCAGAGATGCTACCTCTGAAAAGTCTCTTGAAATCACAGATGCAAATCTTGAAACAGTAAATAATTTCATTCAAGAAAATAAACCAGATATTCTTATTCATGGTCATACACATAGACCAAAAATACATGAACATAATTCAACTAAAAGAGTTGTTCTGGGAGATTGGGATAAGTTTGGTTGGTATTTTTCTATTGAAGAAAATAATCTAAATTTAAAAGAATTTAAAATCTAAAAACAGCATTGTCTTAAACTTAAATATACTGTATATTTATACAGTATTTAGTAATTCCTATGAAAGTTAACTATATCGGAAAAATTTCTGAAGAAAATCTGCCGGCAATATTTGTGCCCTATTTTCTTGAATCGGTCCATGCAGGGTTCCCTAGCCCTGCTAGCGACTATATTGAAAGTCCTATAGATTTAAATAAACACTTAATTAAAAATGGAGCTGCAACTTTTTTAGTGAGGGCTCAAGGACAATCTATGGTTGGCTCCGGTATTACTGACCAGGCAGTTTTGATAGTTGATAGAAGTATAAAGCCTTCGCATAACAGCATAGTTGTAGCAACCATAGATGGTGAATTTGTTTGTAAACGATTAAAACTCAAACCAAAAATGTGTTTAATGCCAGATAATCCTGAATATCCTCCTATCTTTATTAATAATGGTCAAGAATTAGAAATAGTAGGTACCGTAACAGCTGCAATTAATAAATTCTAATGGCTTTTGCTCTTGTAGACTGTGAAAGTTTTTATGCATCTTGCGAAAGAATTTTTCGTCCAGACCTAAAAAATATTCCAATAGTTGTACTCTCTAATAATGATGGTTGTGTTATTGCAAGAAGTACTGAAGCAAAAAAAATGGGTATCGGAATGGGAGTACCCTGGTTCAAAGTTAGAGAATCTTTTCTAAAACAAAATGGCCAAGTTTTTTCATCAAACTTTACATTTTATGGCGATATATCTTCCAGAGTTATGAATATTCTTGAAGGATTTGTTCCAAGAATTGAAATATATAGCATTGATGAAGCTTTTTTAGATTTAGATACTTTAAAGCAGAACTACAAACTATATGATTTTGGTTGTCATATAAGGTCCTTAGTAAGGCAATGGACAGGAATACCAGTTCGAATAGGCATAGCTCCAAATAAAACTTTAAGTAAGATTGCAATTAATGAAATTAAAAGAAGGAATATACCAACATCCGTGATTCATTTATCAAATAAAAAACAAATTGAAATCGCCTTAAGTCATACCCCAGTTCGTGAAGTATGGGGAGTAGGAAGAAGATTAAATGATCATTTGAATAAAGCTGGTATCAATACAGCCTTAGATCTTGCGAAGATCAATCCACAAAATATTAGAAAAAGATTTAGTGTGGTTTTAGAAAGAACTGTTAGAGAGCTTAGAGGTGAAAGATGTCTTAATATTGAAGATGATATCTCATCAAAAAAACAAATTGTTGTCAGTAGAAGTTTTGGAGAGAGGGTCTCTAATTTGAATACATTAAAACCTATAGTTAGCAATTTTGCTGTTCGAGCAGCAGAAAAACTGAGAAGTGAAAAACAAAAATGCTCTCAAGTTTCTGTTTTTGTTAGGACCAGTCTTTTTAATATAAACAAGCCTCAACATTCAGATTTAAAATCAATTGAGTTATTTACCCCTACAAATGACACCAGAGATATCCTCATAGCTGCAAAGAGAGGTTTGTTACCAATTTTTAGATCTGGATATGACTATGCAAAAGCAGGAATAATCTTAAATAAATTTACTAACGAGCAAATTAAACAACACTCTTTATTCAAAGATCCTAATGAGCCGAAGCAAAATACAGAATTTATGAAATATCTTGATCAAATGAATGCTTATGAAACCCAGATTTACTATGCTTCACAAAATACAAAAAAATGGTCACCAATGAAACAAAATATGACTTCTCCGAAATATACAACTAATTGGTATGAACTTCCAAAGGTAAACTGAATGATTAAAAAAATAAATAAAAATAGAGAATGGGTGGAGAGGCCTCTAGGGAGATGGTATTTTGACAAAAATACGACAGATTATTCAAAAATATTTATGCAATTATTAAATATTGAGATGGAGTTAAGAGACCTAAAAAATCGAGTATGGATTCATGTATTAAGGCTTAGATTTGCAATTGCTAATACCAAGTCATTCAAACTTAAAACGCAATTAAAATTTCAGGAAAAAATAATTTTAGAACATATAGCAAATATAAAAAAATTAAGAAAAGAAAATTCTGAAGCAAGAAGACGAAATTATGAGCAGGAGTATGGTGAAGATACAATATTTTGGTAAAAATAGTGATTAGATTAAATCTAATGCAAAATCTTTCAAAATATCTATATCTATAACTGATAAAGCTTTCTTATTAGTTCTATTGAGATATAGTTTTGGTGCGAAGCCACATTCATAAGCCTCCTTCCATCTCTCAGCACATAAACACCAAGAGTCACCATCTTTTAAACCTGGAAAATTAAATTCTGGTCTTGGAGTGGATAAGTCATTTCCCCTACTCTTTGAAAAATCTAAAAACTCATCTGTAACTTTTGCACAAACAACATGAAGACCTCTATCTAATTCATCGGTTCGACAAAAACCATCTCTATAAAATCCGGTAATAGGATTTGAGCAACATTCCTCTATGAGATCTCCATAGACGTTAATCTGTTTTGCTTTCATCTAATTCCTTTTTATATTTTTCATAATCTTCCCAATCATGAGGAGTCCCAACATTTTGAATTCCCTTCCTAGCTCTATATAAACTTTTTGTTCTTAATTTAGTCATGTCCTCTTCTTTACCAAAAATTTTATTCCAACCTTCTTTGAAAATATTTATAAATTTTTTATCAGACATTTTTATTGTTGTGTAATCAATTTTAATTATATAAATATAAATGATTATTGGTATTATATTTTTATGGATAATTCAAAAGTTTTGTTTAATGAAAAATGCTCGATATGTAATTTTGAAATTAAACACTATAAAAAAAGATCAAATCTTCAATTTGAGGATTGCAGTTCAATGAATGAAAAATACCTAAAAAAACTTCATGTCGTGTTTGACGATGGAAAAGAATTATCAGGAGTCGATGCTTTTATATATGTCTGGGAAAGAACAAATGGTTATAACTGGGTTGCTAGAATAATTAGGCTACCTGTTATATATCATCTATCAAAAATAGCATACTTCTTTTTAGCCCATATATTATTTTGGAGATATAAATACTTTGCTAAATGAGAATGATAATCATATTGATTATCATTAAAAAAATACCTTATATCAGTAGTTTACAATAATTATAATACCATTATAATTTCATCTATTACAACTTAACATTGGAGTTAAATCGAAATGGAAAATCAAGAAATTAATTCAAAAGAAGTATGCGACATATTAAATTCAATAATGGAATATGAGCTTGCTGGAGTGGTAAGGTATACCCACTCTTCCATGATGGTGAGCGGTCCATACAGACTACCGATCGTTACTTTTTTAAAAGAACAAGCTTCTGAGTCTTTGATGCATGCTCAACTTGCGGGTGAAAAGATAGCAGGTTTAGATGGTCACCCTAGTCAGAAGATTGCAAAAATTGAAGAAACAAATAGACACACTATCAAAGATATTCTTGAGGAGAGTTTAGAGCACGAACTTCATGCACTAAATCTTTATAAAAAGTTACTTGCCTCGGTTGAAAATAAATCAATTTATCTAGAAGAATATGCAAGAGCTCAAATAGGTGAAGAAGAACAACATTCATTGGAACTTAAAATAATGTTGAAAGATTTTAGTTAGGTCGACTTTTTAAAATATCTGTCATGATGGGCTTCTGAAAGTTCTAGAAGTTCTTTATTGATTTCATCTTTTATTTTTTTAGGATCAAAATGGCATAAGCTTTTTATTCCATAATTATTGAGATCAAATGATTGAGAACCTGCCGCTCTGAATAAATCGAATATCCAAGTTAATGGATCAAGAGAATGATTAAAACTAATTGCTTTATCTGTTAATCGATTTCCGAATAATTCTTTATCTATTATTTCAAATCTATCTTTTAAGATTTTTACTTTAAATTTTTCAATGCGGTCATTTACTATCTCTCTTTCTTCTAATGAATACTTGGTCCAACTAACTACCTCATGTGAAAAACGTTTACATCCTTTACAGACTTCGTCTCCAAAGGTTGTAGAGCAAATACCCAAACAAGGTGTGGCTGACTTTAACTTATTTAGTTTGCTCATATAGGAAAATAATAACCCATTTTTAAATAAATTTGCCTTATTTAGTGGCTATCTTTAGCTATAAGAGTAAAATATGCCCATCGGAGACCAGACGATGTTAAAAAATTATAAAAAACACGTTGATGAAAGGGCAAAACAGGGCATTCCGCCACTACCTCTTGATGCTGATCAGACTTCAGAGCTTGTTAAGTTATTAAAAAAAGATCATAAAGATTCAGCTTTTATCTTAAATTTACTTAAAGAAAGGGTTCCTGCTGGAGTTGACCAGGCTGCTTATATAAAAGCTGCATTTTTAGCTGATATAACTTTAGGTGATGCAACAAGCCCACATATTAGCAAGAAAGAAGCTGTTCAAATTTTAGGAACAATGTTAGGTGGGTATAACATTCAGCCTCTCATAAAATGTCTTGAGGATGAAGAGCTTGCAGAGACTGCTGCTAATGCCTTAAGTAAAACATTATTAATTTTTGATGCCTTTAATGAAATTTTTGAATTATCAAAAAAAAATATACATGCAAAAAAAGTCATAGAAGCTTGGGCAAATGCTACATGGTTTACAGAAAAACCTGAAATACAAGAACAGATTAAATTAACAGTATTTAAAGTAACAGGCGAAATTAATACAGATGACCTCTCTCCAGCACCAGATGCCTGGTCAAGACCCGATATACCTTTGCATGCTCTAGCAATGTTTAAAATGCCTAGAACTGGATTAGATGATCCGTTAGGTAGTATTGAAAAACTTAAAGAAAAAGGAAATCCGTTAGTTTTTGTAGGTGATGTAGTAGGCACAGGATCTTCAAGAAAATCAGCAACAAATTCAGTCTTATGGCATATGGGAGATGAAATACCATGTATACCAAATAAAAAAGAAGGTGGTTATTGTTTTGGTGGAAAAATTGCCCCTATTTTTTTTAATACATTAGAAGATTCTGGAGCATTTCCGATTGAAATGAATGTATCAAAGATGTTAATGGGTCAGGAAATTATTTTAGAACCCCTAAACGGAAGGGTTTTAGATGCAAATACAAATGAGATCATTTCAGAATTTGAATTAAAAACAGATGTTTTACTAGATGAGGTAAGAGCTAATGGAAGAATACCTTTGATTATTGGCAGGCAACTTACAGATAAAAGCAGAGAAGCTTTAGGCTTAAAAACATCAAAAGTTTTTAGACGGCCTGATTCAAGTGATAAAAGTAAAGCTGGTTATACTTTAGCTCAAAAAATGGTTGGAAAGGCTTGTGGGGTTGAAGGTGTTAGATCCGGCACTTATTGCGAACCACGAATGACAACAGTAGGTTCTCAAGATACTACTGGACCAATGACTAGAGATGAGCTTAAAGAACTTGCATGTCTTGGTTTTTCTTCTGATTTAGTAATGCAATCTTTTTGTCATACAGCTGCATACCCAAAACCAGTTGATATAGAAACACAGCACAGCCTTCCCGATTTTATTATGAATCGTGGTGGAGTGTCTTTAAGGCCAGGCGATGGGATTATTCATTCATGGATGAATAGAATGCTACTACCAGACACTGTTGGCACTGGTGGAGATAGTCATACAAGATTTCCAATTGGTATTAGCTTTCCAGCTGGATCTGGATTAGTTGCATTTGCAGCAACTCTAGGTGTTATGCCACTGGATATGCCAGAGTCTGTTTTAGTAAAATTTAAAGGTGAAATGCAACCAGGTATTACTTTAAGAGATTTGGTGAATGCTATTCCATATACAGCTATTCAAAATGGCTTACTTACTATTGATAAAGATAATAAGAAAAATATATTTTCTGGGCGATGCCTTGAAATTGAGGGTCTTCCTGATATGAAAGTAGAACAAGCATTTGAGCTTTCAGATGCTTCTGCTGAAAGATCAGCATCAGGCTGTACAGTTAAATTAAATAAAGAGCCAATTATTGAATATCTTCAATCTAACATTGTTATGCTTAGATGGATGATTTCAAGTGGATATGGTGATGAAAAAACATTAGAAAGAAGAGCTCAAGCAATGGAACAGTGGATTCTTAAACCCGAACTTCTTGAAGCAGATAAAAATGCAGAGTATGCAGAAATTATTGAAATCGATCTTAATGAAATTAAAGAGCCTCTTCTTGCATGTCCTAATGATCCAGATGATATAAAGCCTTTATCAGAAGTTGCAAATACAAAAATTCAAGAAGTTTTCATTGGCTCATGTATGACAAACATTGGTCATTTTCGTGCCGCAAGTAGATTGCTAAACAAATATCAAAAAACCAAAGCAAGATTATGGGTTGTTCCTCCAACAAAAATGGATGAGGAGCAATTAATTCAAGAAGGTGAGTATAAAATTTTTAAAGATCTTGGTGCACGAACAGAACTTCCAGGTTGCTCGTTATGCATGGGAAATCAAGCTAGAGTTCTTGCAAACTCTACAGTAATCTCAACATCAACTAGAAATTTTCCAAATAGAATGGGAGATGGGGCTAACGTATTTTTGGCTTCGGCTGAACTTTCAGCAATTTCATCCATTTTAGGAAAAATTCCAACAGTCGATGAGTATCATCAATACATGAGTGATATTAATCCTTTTTCAGATCAAATTTATAGATACCTAAATTTTAATGAAATCGATGCTTACGTAGATAGTGCTAATTCTGCAGAAATACCTTCGATTAATATTGTGAATCCTTAGCCGCTTGCTGAAGATTTCTCTCTTTGCATCTTAAGTTCATCTTTTCTTGTATTTTCAAGATCTTCTAAATAATTCTCAACCAAAGGTGTCATGTATTTACCAGTAAAAATAGAGGTTTCAAATTCCTCTATTTCAGGGTTGCCTTCTTTTACAGATTCTATAAGATCATCAAGCTTTTGATAAATTAACCAATCTGCATTAATTTCTTTTGCAACATCTTCATCAGACTTATTCGAAGCAATAAGTTCAGATGTTGCAGGCATATCAATACCATATAAATTTTGATATTTTATAGCTGGAGCGGCCGAAGCGAAATAAACTTTATTAGCTCCTGCTTCTCGTGCCATTTCAATTATTTTTTTACTAGTTGTTCCTCTTACAATTGAGTCATCTACCAACAAAACATTCTTGCCATCAAATTCTAAATCTAAAATATTTAATTTTCTTCTAACTGATTTTTTTCTTTCTTCTTGATAAGGCATTATAAATGTTCTTCCAATATATCTATTCTTAACAAAACCCTCTCTGTAGGGAACATCTAAATCAACTGCTAATTGATGAGCTGCAGTTACTGAACTATCTGGAATCGGAATAACTACATCAATATCATGATCTTGTTTTGAGTTTTTAATTTGAGAAGCAAGCTTTGTCCCCATTCTCGTTCTTGCCTTGTAGACTGATATTTCATCAATTTTAGAATCAGGTCTAGAGAAATAAACATATTCGAAAATACATGGTCTTTTTTTTGGCTCATCTGCACATTGCTGTGAGAAGAGTTCTCCATTTTTATCAATAAAAATTGCTTCGCCAGGTTCTACATCTCTTAATTTTTTAAAACCATGTGATGAAAATAATGCGTCTTCAGATGAAATTACATATTCATCTCTTGTCTTACCTTTTCTTATTCCTATTGATAAAGGTCTAATTCCATTATTATCTCTAAAGGCTACTAAACCATGCCCAGCTATTAATGCAAGAACAGCATATGCACCATCACATCTGAGATGCGTCTTTGAAACAGCTTTAAATATATTTTCTGCTGATGGATATATTTCTCTCTGTTTTGCTAATTCATGTGCAAAAATATTTAGTAAAACCTCAGAATCTGAATCAGTTTTAAGATGTCTCATTTCAGCATGAAACAATTCATTTGCAAGCTGTTTTGAATTTGTTAAATTGCCATTGTGCGCAAGACTAATACCATATGGCGAATTGACATAATATGGTTGAGAAAATTCCTTACCTGCACCTCCTGCTGTTGGGTATCTAACGTGTCCTATTCCATAGTCTCCAATTAGCTTTTCCATATGTCTTTGAGCAAAAACATCTCTTACATATCCTTTTGATTTTCTTGTACTTAATTTATCGTCACCATTGCATACAGTGATGCCTGCAGCATCTTGACCTCTATGCTGAAGCATTAAAAGAGCATCGTATATTTCAGCAGCTACGTTAGATTCAGCCGAAATTCCAACTATTCCACACATTAAGAGTCCTCGTCTTCAGTGTCTTCCTTATATGGATCTGGAATAAGTTCATTTTGTATGGGTTCTATTATTTCCAGAGCCTCCTCCACAACATTTCTATTATCTATTAAATCTCTAAAATATTCTTCTATTTCAGGTGCATATTTTTGAATAATCGGTGTTATTTTTGAATTATTAATTAAATCGGTTGTTTTTAAGCCAGATGGTAATAATAGAAAGATTACGAATAAAACAATAAGGCCTCTTATTAATCCAAAAAGAACACCAAGAAATCTGTCAAAGCCAGAGGCACCTGACCATTTTATAAGTTTGCTTATAAACTTTATAACGATGCCACCTATGAATATAAATATTATAAAAACAACAATATAAGAAATAATCTTTGAGATTTCTTCATTTCCTATAAACTCATTAATTTTTGGTGTTGCTAGATATTCTAAACTTATTGCTGCGATAAAAGCTGCAATCCAAAGAAATAATGACAGAAATTCTTTTGTAAATCCCCTAGCAAAAGCAATGATTCCTGAAGCAATTAAAACTATTAATATAAACCAATCAGCTAGGTTTAATCCTAAAGCTTCCATCTGGATATCTCTTCGTTATTTGATTCTGACAATACTTGAATTGATTTCATATTATTTACAATATCATCTTCTGATAAAAAAGGTCCAACGTAAACTGCAAATAAATTTTCTTTATTATGAAAATTATCAACAAATGCAGGATATCCTCCATCAACTATTTTTTCTTTTAATTTAATAGCATTGTCTTTTGATGATAAAACATGCGCTCTATATACAAAAAAATCAAAATCAGACTCATTAAATTCTTTGAAATCATTGATTTCATCTTCTTTGATTGAAGAGGCTTCTTCTTTTATTAAGGACTTATTTATCTTTGGAGATTCTGGATAATAAATAAAGATTGAAAATACCATTACACCAGATAAAAAAAGTAAGCCAACAAATCTTTCAGTGGTCATTAATGTTTATAATTTTTTCTTTAATGTCTGTATTTCATTAGAGACTGGCACAATTTTATTTTTAAAGAATGTTTCATGGTTCTCCTCAACAACATTTAAGTCATATAAATAGTTAGCCATAACTCCATAAGATTGTAATAGCCCTTTCTCAGACAAATCTGCGTTTAAGTTTATTCTCTCAAGACTTGCACCATTACCAACATGAAATCTCCCCACAGGATCATTTGGCATGCCATCTTTTCTATCTGATTCAGTAAGAAATTTTATAGCTTTTTTCATCAATTCATCATCACTACAGTTTTTTTCAGAACATCTTTCGAAAGTTATAGGAGCATACTCCTCCATCCATTTCATAAATCCTGGAAGCGGAGATAATGTTAAGAATTGATTTAATTCTGGTAGTTCTCTTTTAAGGTTTTTGGCGACTTTTTTTATAAGAAAATTACCAAAAGAAATTCCAAGCAAACCGTTATGACAATTTGAAATAGAATAAAATATTGCTGTGTTTGCCTCTTCTATATCTATCTCCTCTCTATCAATCTGAATAATATTTTGAATAGATTTAGGAATCCCGTCACATAAAGCAACTTCGACGAATATTAAAGGATCATTTGGAATAAGTGGATGAAAAAATGCAAAGCATTGTCTGTCTTCTGGAGCTAGTCGTGCTCTTAAATCATCCCATGAATTTATTTCATGAACAGCTTCATATTCAATAATTTTTTCAAGAATATTTGCTGGAGTTTCCCAGTCGATTTTTTCTAAAACCAAAAATGAAGGATTAAACCAATATTTAAAAAGATTTAACAAACCATAGTCAAAAATCTTCAAATCATCATTGTTTAAAGATCGAATCCTTTCTCTTAACTGAACTAGTTTATAAGTTCCATTTGATGTTGAATTTAGCCTTCTAAATAATTCAATCCACCGAGGTTCTGAGGAATTTCTTATTTCTTGATAATTTTTTTGAGTTTTTTCAGATGAATAAGTTTTTGCATTCTTAAGAAGTATTTTCGTATCAATATCATATTTTATTAATAGATTATTCAGGAATTTATTTAAACCATTATCATCCAGTCCTTCAATTAAATTTAGTAAGTGCTCAGCATAAACCTGAGTGGAAACTTCTCCTGTTGTTGACATTACTGAATCTACAGCTTTATTGATATCTTTATGAAGTTTTCCAAAACTTTTTGAGCCAAAACGATTTAAGCGACGTGTACCCTTCATTACAGAAGATAGTATATTTTGAAAGAAACTCACAATATTGCCTTCTTTATTTCAGTAAGATAATTACCTATTCTATCAAATTCTTTTGATTTAGAGCTCTCTTCAATCATTTGTACAATTGACGAACCAATAATGATTCCATCAGAACAGTCAGACAGTAATTTTGCGTCTTCTACAGATTTAATTCCAAAACCAGCTAATGTTGGCACAGAAGCATGTTTTTTAATTTCTTCTACATTATTACTAATCTCATTCACATCTAAATTTGATGCACCGGTAACACCTCTTAAAGTTACATAATAAACAAATCCTGTACTATTTTTTGCAATGGACTCGATTCTATTTATCTTAGTGGTTGGTGAAATTAATGAAATAGTATTTATATTTGGGCTATGAATTCCATAATCTTTTAAGTTTAATTCGCCAGGTATATCAACAACCAATATTGAGTCTATTGCATTATTGTGATTCTCTTCTATTAATTTCTTATAGAAAATAAAAGTATTTAAATACCCCATTAAAACTAATGGTGTTTCGTTATTATGTTTTCTAAATTCACTTACCATGTTAAAAATTGATTCTAAAGAAATATTATTTTTTAATGCTCTATCATGAGCTTTTTGTATTATTGGGCCTTCAGCTATTGGGTCTGTAAATGGGACGCCAATTTCGATAACATCTACTCCTGATTCAACAAATAAATTCATCAACTCAATAGTCGAACTAATATCTGGATCGCCAGCCACAAGATATGCAACTAGAGCTTTTTTATTATTATCTTTTAAATCAGAAAGTATTTTTGTAAGCCTATTCAAAACTTAATTCCATCAATTTCAGCAACAGTATTAATATCCTTATCTCCTCTGCCAGATACATTTACAATTATGTTTGCTTTCTTATCAAATTCTTTCATTAAAGTATCTAAATATGCGAACGCATGAGCTGTTTCAAGCGCAGGGATAATTCCTTCAAACTCAGAAACTTCATGGAATGCTTTCAAAGCTGCATTATCACTTACAGCAACATATTCAGCCCTTCCAGAGTCTTTTAGCCAAGAATGTTCTGGGCCAACTCCGGGATAATCAAGGCCTGCTGAAACAGATTTAGTTCCTTTTACCTGACCAGTGTCATCTTGCATTAAATAACTTAATGCTCCATGAAGTACGCCTGGAGTGCCGTCATTTAGTGGAGCTGCATGTTCACCAGTTTCAACACCCTCTCCACCGGCTTCTACTCCAATTAGTCTAGTTTCTTTTATATTGATGAAAGGATAAAAAGCACCCATTGCATTTGAACCCCCGCCAACACATGCAACTATAGCGTTTGGCATAGAGTTAAATAATTCTTTAGATTGATTTATAAGTTCCTCACCAACTACAGAATTGAAATCTCTAACAATCATTGGATAAGGATGAGGTCCTGTAACACTGCCAATAATATAGTAGGTATCATCAACATTAGTGACCCAATCTCTTAAGGCTTCATTTAAAGCATCTTTTAGAGTTGCTGATCCTGAGTCTACTGCATGTACCTGCGCACCTAAAAGTTTTATTCTGTATACATTTAATGATTGTCTTTGAACATCTTCTGATCCCATATAGATATGACATTCAAGTCCAAGCCTGGCAGCAACAGTTGCAGTTGCTACTCCATGCTGACCAGCTCCAGTCTCAGCAATAATTCTTTTTTTACCCATATGTTTTGCTAATAAAATTTGTCCAATAGTATTATTTATTTTATGAGCGCCTGTATGATTAAGGTCTTCTCTTTTTAACCAAATAGAACCAGTCCCATAATGTTTGGTTAGTCTTTCAGCAAAATACAAAGGGGATGGTCGTCCTACAAATTCAGAAAGATCTTTATAAAATTGGTCTTTAAATTTGGGGTTATCTTTTAATTTCTTATATGTACTCTCTAGCTCCTCAAGAGCATACATAAGTGTTTCAGGAACAAATTTGCCCCCATAGTCTCCAAAAAAACCATTTTTATCAGGTAGTGTTTTCTTTTTTGAATTCATAATTAAATTTTATTTAATAATTCTGTTATTAAATTTAAATCTTTTTTGCCAGGAGAAGATTCTACACCTGAGTTAATATCAAGGCACCATGGATTAATATCTATAGCATTATCAACATTTTTTATATTAATTCCACCTGATAGAATAAATTTTGTATCTAAATCTTTTATATTATCAACCAAACTCCAATCAAAAGACTTTCCTGTACCTCCATGCTGCCCTTTTTTATATGTTTCAAAAAGCATTGCAGATGCATCAGGGTAATTTTTAATTTCTCTGATACTGTTATTATTTTTGATTTTAATAACCTTCCAAAATTCTTTATTAAATGACTTACAGAAATCATTAGATTCACTTCCATGAAATTGAAGAATAGGATTTTGAAAATTTGATGAAGTTTCTTTAATAAAGTCCTTATCAGCATCAACATAAACACAGACCGGTCTTTTATCTCTTAGATCAATCTCATTAATTCTATTAATTAAATCATCTGAAATAAAACGAGGGCTATTCTCATAAAAAATAAACCCCAAGAAATCAATTTTATCTAGATTGACTAATTCTTTAAGAATATTTAATTCTTTGATACCACAAACTTTAACTAAAGGTTTCATTATTTTTTTAGTCTATCAAGTATATTCATTTCAAAAGTATCTATATTGAGTTCATCCTTATATTTAGGGCCTAGAAAGAAAAGTCCGTTAGCAGGAGCTGTTTTACCTGCAAAAGTCCTATCTTTTTTCTTAATAATATCTTCAATGGTCATATTTTTTTCATTTTTTGCAATATCTATTATGGTTCCAACCATAATCCTAACCATATTCTGTAAAAATGCATTAGCAGCTATTGTGATAATTATAAAACTATCTATGGTTTTAACATCAACATAAGAAATATTTTTATTTGGATTCTTTGAATTACAACTTGAACTTCTAAATGAACTAAAGTCATGATGACCTAGAAACATATTAAGTTGATTTTTTATGATATTAATTTCAAGACTATTTGTTACCCAATATGAAAAAGTATCAAAAAATAAAGGTTTATTTTTTGAATTATATATAACATATGAGTACCTCCTTTCAACTGCTGAAAACCTCGAATCAAAATCATCTGGAACATTAAAAACTTTTCTTACTGCAATTGTCTTCGGTAGGTTTGCATTAATACCTTTGATCCAATTTTCTTGCTCTCTTTGGATTTCGGTATCAAAATCAAAAACCTGAGACAACGCATGAACTCCTGCATCAGTTCGACCAGAATAATTGATTCTTGTTTTGGTATTAGTAATTTTTTCAATAGCTCTCTCGATATGATCTTGAATAGTTATTGAGTTTTTTTGACTTTGAAAACCTGAAAAATCAGTTCCGTCATATTCTAATGTAAAAGCTAGTTTCACTTTTTATTAAGTTTGTCTAATAAATTTGACGAAGCAGTTTTAATGACTTCATCTTCAGAATTTTTAATTAAGTTATCGAGGATACTCTTTGCATCTTCTATATTATTCATTTCATAATAAGTAACGGCTAAATCAAATTGTTGCTGATCTTTATTATTTTCAATGCTTAGACCAGATGGCAAACTAGAAAGAATGGAATCATCATCTAACGCCTCTTCAAAATCATATTCAATACTCTTTGAATCTTTAATCTTTCTTAGCTGAATAAATATTAGAGCTAGAAATATTCCAGAGGCTATTGATATTAATGAAATAAATATCAAATCAAATATTTCAAACTTACCCTGATCAGCATCATTGGATGACTTATTTTTATCTAGTAAATTATTAAGAGCTTCATTTTCAAGGCCTAAGTTTATTTGTTTTGTATTTTCTTCGATTAAAGATTTTGGGTCTATATTTTCATCAAGACTAATTTGAGGAGTTTCCTCCTTAATTTCAACAATAGTATTCTCTTGAACATTATCAATTATTTTAGGTGCGGTTAGAACTAATAACGATTGAGATGCAGATCTAAGACTTTGTGCAAATGATTCATTCATTTTAAGAATAGAATCTCTTGCAATTTCATATGAAATATTTTCTATTTCAGAATCACTTGGAACATAAATATCAATATCTTTTCTGATTAGATTAATATTCTCATCTATAAATGCTTCTTTATTACCAAGATATAGAGACCACATGATTTGGTATATAGAAATATTCTTTTTATCTCCCTTAATTTGTTTGGCCATGCTCCAAGCTGTTGTTATTTCAGAACCTTTAATAATAATTGGTTCTATAGATGCAGATTCTTCTTTTGCTATCTCTTCTAAAATTGGCAGGTTATTTGATTTAATTTGAGTTGTTTTGAGACTCTCAAAGCTTTGTTGACTTGTGCTTTCTTGATAATAATTTCTTATCCTTGAGGGTAAAAAAATAAAAATATCTTTTGCGAATTTATCTTTTATTAAAATTTTAAAACTAAAATAATCTTCCTGATATTCTTTTGATAAAACAATTGTAAATGTTTGATAGCTTTCAAAACTTTTTATTAATGTGTAATCAATATCGTTATCATTAATAGTATTTTCTCCTTTATATTCTTGAAGAATAATATCTCCATCATTTAAATTTACATTTTGAATCTTAAGTTCAATAACTCGCTGGTCTTGAGCGTTAAGTTTGATTTTTGGAGAAGACAATAATATGTCAGCTAAAATGTTTGTAGATGTAAATAAAAAAAGTAATAAAAAAGATCTCAACACAATTTGTTGTTCTCTATTAAAGTTTCAATTATTTGGACAGCATTTAAAGCCGCACCTTTACCATAAACATTATCAGCAACAATCCACATTGAGACCCAGTTCTCATTTTTTATTGATTGTGATCTTATTCTTCCAACATATACTTCTTCCGAATCATTGGCATGTTCTAGAGGGGTTGGATAATCAAGATTTTGTGGATTATCAATTACCGTTATTCCTTTTGAAGAAGATAGTAATTCTATAATTTCATCTTTTGAAACTTCTTGTGCGGTTCTAAAAAAAACTGCTTCTGAGTGGCCGTTGACAACCGGAACTCTAACGCATGTTGCCTGAACTTCAATATTAGGATCAAGAATCTTTTTTGTTTCCCAGGCTACCTTCATCTCTTCCTTGGTAAAATCATTTTCAAGAAAAACATCACATTGAGGAATTACATTAAATGCTATTTTTTTTGGATAAACGCTTGGTTTAATAGATTCATCTTTAATTTGATTTTCAAGTTCTTCAACTGCCTTTCGACCTGTACCAGATACTGCCTGATATGTTGCAATATTTAATATATCAATTTTATATTTCTTATGAATTGGCTCAATCGCCATTAAGAGTTGTGAGACTGAACAGTTTGGATTTGCAATTAATATTGGGTTAGTTGCTTCTATAAGCGCACTTGGATTAATTTCAGGAATGATTAAAGGAATATTTTCTTCGTACCTAAATTCTGAGGATAAATCGATTACATAAACTCCTTGTTTTACAAAATCTTGTGCATAGTCTCTTGCTACAGAAGAACCAGCAGAAAAAATAGCTAAGTCTATCTTTGAGCAATTAAAATTAGACAATTTATCTATCTTAAATATTTTTTGATTAAATGATATTTCTTCTCCTACAGAAGATGAGCCAAGCGGATAAAAATTATTTACAACAATATTTTTCTTTTCTAATAAAGAAATAATCTTTCTTCCAACAACACCAGATGCTCCTATTAATGCTATGTTGATACCATTATTCATTTTCTATTATTTCTATTATTTTTTTTGAAACTTCGGATGTCTTTAAATAGTTATCTTCAGTTGCAATATCTATAGTTCTATAGCCTTGCTCTACAAATTTTTTAATTGCTAAATCAATTTTATCTGAGATATCTTCCTCATTAAGAGAATATCTTAATGCCATTGATAAAGATGAAATCATAGCTATTGGATTGGCTATATCTTTTCCAGCAATATCTGGAGCACTTCCGTGGCATGGTTCGTACATACCCTTAAATGCACTATCTAATGAAGCTGAAGGAAGCATGCCGATAGAACCTGTTAATGTTGCAGCAATATCAGACAAAATATCACCAAATAGATTACTTGCAACTATGACGTCAAATTGATTAGGGTCTAAAACCAATTGCATTGCGGTATTATCTGCAAGTTGATGGGAAAGTTCGACATCCGGATAATCTGAGGACATTTCAGTCACAATTGATCTCCAAAATTTTGATACTTCTAATACGTTTGCTTTTTCAACTGAACACAATCTTCCATTTCTTTTTTGTGCAGACTCAAAAGCAATTTTTGCAATTCTTCTAATTTCATCTTCGTTATATATCATTGTATTGAATGCATAATTTGGTTTTTGATCCTCAACAACTCCTCGTGGTTCTCCAAAATATATACCGCCAGTTAATTCTCTTACAATTAAAATATCTAATCCTTTAATAACATTTTCCTTCAAAGGTGATGCACCTGAAAGTTCATCAAATAAAAATGCGGGTCTTAAATTTGCGAACAAATTAAGTTCTTTTCTTAATGTTAACAGTGCATTCTCAGGCCTATCATCCCAACCAAGATCATCCCATTTTGGACCTCCAACAGCACCAAATAGAACAGCATCAGCTTCCTTAGCTGCATTTAAAACGTTGCTTGGAATAGGAGAACCAAATTCATCATAAGCTGTTCCACCAACTTCCATTGAGTTTATTGAAAACTGGAGATTAAATTTCTTAACAATAAAGTCTAATACTTCTACTGCCGATGCGGTTACCTCTTGTCCTATTCCATCTCCTGGAAGAATTAAAATTTTTTTAGTCATTAGCAAAAATCCAAGGCTTATTTTTGATTCTTTCTTTTTCGAAATTCATAATTTTATTCTTTTCTTTAAGAGTTACGTCTACATCATCAAGACCATAAATAATTCTATCAATTAAAAAGTCATCGACTTCAAATTTAATAATTTTTTGCTTAAGGTTAATTTCTTTCTTTTGTATATCAATTGAAATCTCGAGAAGATCATCTTTAGTTTCGTTAAACATCATCTCTATATAATTTTTTTCTAATTTAATTGGCAAAACGCTATTTTTAAAACAATTATTATAGAAAATATCTCCAAAGGAAGATGCTATAACGGCTTTTATTCCAAAATCTCTTAATGCCCATACCGCATGTTCTCTTGAAGAACCACAACCGAAATTATCTCTAGATAAAAGTATTTTAGATTTATTAAAAGGTTCATTATTAAGAATAAATTCTTTATTTATAATTCTTTCTTCTTTTTTTACGCCAAGTTTTCCATCATCTTCATACCTCCAACCATCAAATAAATAGTCCTCAAAACCAAACTTTTTTATTGATTTTAAATATTCAGTTGGAATTATTTGATCAGTATCTATATTATCTCTATCAATATATGCAACTATTCCATCAATTATTAATCCCTCGCTATTTGATTTCATGATGGTTCACCGACTGTTCCATTAATGGCTGTATAAGCAGCCATTAGAGGACTCATTAAATGAGTTCTTCCAAGATATCCTTGCCTACCTTCAAAATTCCTATTTGAAGTTGAGGCGCATCTTTCATAAGGTTTTAATTGATCTGGATTCATTCCTAAACACATTGAACAGCCAGGGTCCCTCCAAATAAAACCAGCTTCTTCAAAAACTTTGTCTAATCCCTCATTCTCAGCCTGTTCTTTTACTAAACCAGACCCCGGTACAACAATTGCTTCAGAGATATTATCAGCAACTAACTTTCCTTTCACAATTTCAGCAGCTTGTCTTAAATCTTCTATTCTTGAATTAGTGCATGAACCAATAAAAACTTTATCAAAGACTAAATCAGATAATTTTGAAGCTTTATCTATACCCATATACTCTCTAGCTAATTCTATATTCTTATTAACATCTTCCGCTGAATCAGATGGGGTTGGAATTTCATCATCAAAATTTACTACCATTTCTGGTGAAGTTCCCCATGTAACTTGAGGCTTAATTTTAGAAATATCAATAACAATCTCTTTTTCAAAATTAGCGCCTTCGTCAGTTTTTAACTTAAGCCAATATTCCTCTGCTTTTTTTAAAGTTCCACTATCTAAAAAGGATTTTTCTCTAACATAATCTATAGTCGTTTTATCTGGAGCAATCAATCCAACTTTAGCACCTGCTTCTATAGCCATATTACAAATAGTCATTCTGCTCTCTATAGAAATACCTTCAATATAACTGCCAGAAAATTCTATTGCATAACCTGTTCCACCTGCTGTTCCAATAAGCCCAATAAAATACAGAACGATATCTTTTGAAGTAACATTATCAGCCGGAGTTCCCTCAAATTTAACAATCATATTTTTAAGTTTTGAAACTTTAAGGCACTGAGTAGCAAGAACATGCTCAACCTCGGATGTCCCAATACCCATTGCTAAACAGCCTAGTGCACCATGAGTAGACGTGTGAGAGTCTCCACATACAATTGTCATGCCTGGCAGTGTATAACCTAATTCTGGTCCTATTACATGAACAATGCCTTGCTTTGTTGATTTGATATCAAACTGTTTAATGCCAAATATGTTGCAATTTTTATCTAATTCTACGACCTGTATCTTAGATATTTCATCTTTTATTTGATCTGAATTAAAGTTATTCCCTCTAGTTGTAGGAACATTATGATCAGGTGTTGCTATATTTGCCTCAAGCCTCCAAGGCTTTAGATTTTTTTTTGATAATCCTTCGAATGCTTGAGGTGAGGTAACCTCATGTAAATAATGCCTATCGACATATAACAACGATTCACCTGAATCAAGTTGGGTTACGTGATGCTCCTCCCAGAGTTTGTCGTATAAGGTCTTCATTATCTTTATTCACTAAATGGTAATTCCTGTTTAACTCCGCCGCACTGTGCTCTATTAATCAATAAATGATCTACCAATACAAGACTCACCATAGCTTCAGCAATAGGAACAGCCCTTATACCAACACATGGATCATGTCTTCCTGTAACTTCTATATCGACTTCTTTTCCATCTTTATTTACTGTTTTGCCTTTTGTCTTAATGCTTGAGGTCGGCTTAATAATAAAACTTAAACTAATATCATCCCCATTAGAGATACCTCCTAAAATTCCACCTGAGTTATTAGAAGAATATCCTGATGAGGTAATTTCATCCCTTGCATCAGAGCCTTTTAGATTTAAAAGGTCATCTGCATTTCCGATAGATACTGATTTGACTGCGTTAATAGTCATAATTGCTTTTGCAAGATTAGCATCTAACTTTTCAAAAACTGGATCACCAAGCCCAACAGGACAATTTTCTACAACAACTCCTAACTTTGCTCCAACAGAATTGCCCTCCTCTATTAAATCGTTAAACATTGAATCTAAATCAGATAGTTTTGATTCATCACAAAAAAAGTATTTATTGTTAATATCTTTATTATTAATTTTTTCAGCCTTCACCTTTCCTATTTCAGAAACAAATCCATTTACTGAGATGCCTTCTTCTTGAAGAATCTTTTTAGCAATCGCTCCAGCAGCAACCCAATTCACAGTCTCTCTGGCACTGGCTCTACCTCCACCCCTGTAATCTCTGTGACCATATTTTGCCTGATAGGTAATATCGGCATGATTTGGTCTAAAGACATCTTTTATATTTGAATAATCCTTAGATTGTTGATCTTTGTTGTAAATTATCATTCCTATAGGTGTTCCAAGAGTTTTCCCTTCAAAAACTCCAGATAAAATTTCAACAGCATCATCTTCTTTTCTTTGAGTGGTTACATCTGATTGACCAGGTTTTCTTCTATTTAATTCATGCTGAATATCTTCTTTTTTTAGCTCAATTTGAGGCGGACAGCCATCTAAAATACAGCCCATAGCAGTGCCATGACTCTCACCAAAAGTCGTAATTTTAAATATTTTTCCAAACGTATTGCCTGACATGGCGATAATTATAGTCTAAAAAGCTTAAAAAGCCTTATTTTATGGGATTTTTGCAAATAATGACTGAAAATCTATTACCGATGTTTTTTCTAATTCGGTTTGATTCATGCAAAGCTCAAATATCTTCTCAGAAACTTCATTAGAATAAGTAATAGCCAAGTTGTCTTTAAATTTCTTTTCTAAAATTGGAATACCTTCTTTTCTTCTTCTTTTATGACCGATTGGGTACTCAACTTCTACTTCGTCTGTTGAAGTTCCATCATTGAAATGAATTTGTATTCTGTTAGATATAGATCGTTTATCAGCTTCAAGGTATTCTTTTGAATATCTCTTATCTTCATTAATAACCATTTTTTTTCTTAGCTCATCAATTTTTGGATCTTTGGCAACTTCATCTTCATAGTCTTCAGCAACTAAACTTCCTTTTAATAGTCCAATAGCAACCATATATTGAAGACAGTGATCTCTATCAGCAGGATTATTTAACTCTCCAACTTTTGAAATAATTCTTATTGCAGATTCATGTGTTGTTATTTCAATAGATTTTATTTCATCAATCTTATCCTTAATATCATTATGAAGTTTTACAGCTGCCTCGACTGCCGTTTGAGCATGAAATTCTGCAGGAAAACTAATTTTAAAAAGAATATTTTCCATCACATAAGTTTCAAAAGGTTGAGGCAAAGAAAGTTTTTCTCCATCAAATGAAACATCTTCAAAGCCCCATACTGGTGCTGAAAGGACTCCAGGATATCCCATTTCTCCTGACATAGTTATCATCGCTAATCTTACTGCCCTGCTAGTAGCATCGCCTGCTGCCCAACTTTTTCTTGAGCCTGCATTTGGAGCGTGTCTATATGTTCTTAAACTTTGTCCATCAACCCAAGCTTGACTAACAGCATCTTTAATTTGATCTAAAGAACCACCCAATAATTTTGTAGCAACTGCAGTTGAGGCAACTTTAACTAATAAAACATGATCAAGTCCTACTTTATTGAAGCTATTTTCAAGTGCTAAAACACCTTGAATCTCATGAGCCATTATCATCGACTCTAGTAAAGTTCTCATTGTTAAGGTTTCTTTACCCTCTGAAACATTTTTTTGAGAAATAAAATCACAAATAGATAAAATTGCTCCTAAATTATCTGAAGGATGTCCCCACTCTGCAGCAAGCCAAGTATCATTATAATCAAGCCATCTAACAATACAGCCTATATCAAATGCTCCTTTAACTGGATCTAATTCATAATCTGTACCAGGAACTCTTACACCAAAAGGAACTTTGGTACCTTCTACAAAAGGGCCAAGCATTTTGGTGCAGGCTGGAAATTGGAGTGCAAGTAAACCACATCCAATAGTATCCATTAAACAGTTTCTAGCAGTATCTAGCGCTAGATCAGATTTAATTTCGTAAGTTGAAACGTAGTTAGCAATTTCAGAAATTAATCCATCAAACCCTGGTCTGATATTCAGATCAACGTTTGATGACATAAATTATGGCCTATCAGAAATATCAACCCAGTCTGAAGATTCAACACCAATGTATTCAGCGCTCGGTCTAATAATTCTATTATTTGCTCTTTGTTCCATGCAATGTGCTGCCCAGCCTGAAATTCTGGACATTACAAATATAGGGGTGAATAACATGGTTGGTATACCCATGTAAAAATATGCAGGTGCATGGAAGAAATCGGCATTTGCAAACATTTTCTTTTCATCCGCCATAACCTTTTCTACTTCTTCAGCAACTTGGTACAAAGTATCATTCTCAGCAAGCTTAGATAATTCTTTTGCATATTCTTTAATGACAGCATTTCTTGGGTCTTTAATTGAGTAAACTGCGTGTCCAAATCCCATAATTTTTTCTTTTCTACCTAGCATCTCTATTATGTTAGATTTAGCTTCTTCTTTTGAGGTCCAATTTTCAATTAACTCCATTGCCTTTTCATTAGCTCCTCCATGCAAAGGACCTCGAAGAGAACCAATTGCTGCAACAACACAAGAATGAATATCTGACATTGTTGAGGCGCATACTCTTGCTGTAAAAGTTGAAGCATTAAATTCGTGTTCAGCATATAGAATTAATGAAACATCCATAACCCTTCTATGAAGATCTGATGGTTCTTTTCCATGAAGAATGTGAAGAAAATGACCTGCCATACTATCTTCATCATTCACTAAATCAATATCTAGACCTTCATGAGAAAATTTATACCAATAAGTAACAATGGATGGCATTGTTGCAATCATTCTATTAATTGAATTGAGTTGATTTGAAAAATCTCCTTCAGATTCCAGATTACCAATCATTGAGGTACCAGTTCTCATTACATCCATTGGGTGAGCACTGGATGGAATTTTTTTAAGAACTTCCTTTAATGAGTCTGGAAGATCTCTTTGACCCTTTAATAAAGATTTATATTCAGTTAATTCAGATTGATTTGGAAGTTTGTTATAAAGTAAAAGATAAGCTACTTCTTCAAATGTTGCTTTCTCTGCAAGTGTCTCAATTTTATGACCTCTGTATGCAAGTCCTTCAATCTGACCAACAGTAGATAAAGAAGTTTCTCCAGCTACCTGGCCTCTTAAACCCGCTCCTTCTAATTTTTTTGTCATTTACTATTCCTATTCTTTTGAAAGTTTGTCATCAAGTTCTTTTTCAAAGTTGTAATAATCTAACACTTCGTACAATTCATCTCGGGTTTGCATTATATCTAACAGAGGCTCTTGTGTCCCGTCTTTGATTACTGAATTGTATACATTCTCAGCTGATTGGCTCATTGCTCTAAATGCAGTTAAGGGATATAAAACCATATCAACTCCTACTGCATTAAGTTCAGCTTGAGTAAACAAAGGTGTTTTACCAAACTCTGTAATATTTGCTAAAAGTGGTACTGAAAAATTATTCTTAAATTCTTGGTATTGGTCTATAGAAGTAACTGCTTCTAAAAATATTCCATCCGCACCCTCATCTAAATACTCACCGCATCTTTCGATAGCTCCATTCATCCCTTCAGATGCAAGTGCATCTGTTCTTGCCATAATAAAAAAAGAATTATCTATTTTAGAATCTAATGCAACTTTTAACCTATCTCTCATTTCTGAAATAGACACAATTTGCTTATTTGGCCTATGGCCACATCTTTTATCAAAAACCTGATCCTCTATGTGAACAGCAGCACAGCCTGCTTTAGAGAAATCTTTTATAGCTTTACAAATACTTTTCGAGTCTCCCCAACCAGTATCAATATCCACCAACAAAGGCAGAGACGAAGCACTAGTTATTCTTTTAGCATCTATAAGAACGTCTTCCATCGATGTCACACCAAGATCTGGCAAACCATAAGAAGCTGCAGCAACACCACTTCCAGATAAATAAAGAGCTTTATGGCCTGCTTTTTGTGCTAATTTAGCCGAGTATGCATTTACAGCGCCGGGAATAATAAGTGGCTTATTATTTTTTAATGCTTCTCTAAATTTTTTACCTGCTGAAACCATCCTTAATAAAATTTGACTCCTCTAATAATTCTATCTTTATTATTTTTTCTTCTCCATTTATTAGTATCTCTAAGGCTATATACACATCCACAATATTCTTGTTGGTAAAAATGCTCTCTCTTTGAAATTTCTATCATTCTTGAAGATCCACCCTGCTTTCTCCAATTAAAATCCCAATAAGAAATATTTTTATATCTAGATGCAGATCTTTTACCAGATTCATTTATTTGATTCATATCTTTCCATCTTGAAATTCCTAGAGTAGTTGCAAAAATATTAAAATTGTTTTCATGAGCAAATAATGCCGATCTCTCAAACCTCATATCAAAACATTTGGTGCATCTTTCTCCTCTTTCTGGTTCATCCTCTAAACCTTTAATTCTCTCAAACCAATTCTCTTTATCATAATCACCATCAATACATTCAAAACCAACTTTTTCACAAAATCTTTTGTTTTCATCTTTTCTTATTTCATATTCTTCTAATGGATGAATATTGGGATTGTAAAAATAAACTGTCGTTTTTATATTTGATGCTGCTAAAGCTTCGATTATTTCTCCAGAACATGGAGCACAACAGCTATGAAGTAAAAGTTCTTTTTCATTATGAGGTAGTTCTAATTTAGGCCTAACATAATTTTCTAGCTTTAATTTTTCACTCATTTTACAAATATAGAATTATCTGAGATAGCATCTCTTAATTTTTCGTAATCATTAAAGGATAGAATCTCAGGATATTGAGATGAAATTTTATCTGGTGCATTCATAAAAAATCCTTTTTCTGCAACATCAAACATTTGAATATCATTATGAGAATCACCAACAGCAAAACATCGGTAGCCCATTTCTTGAAAAGATAAGATTGCTTGTTTTTTTGCTTTAGGGTGTCTTAATTTATATGAAATTATTACATCATTTTTAATTTCTAAATTATGGCAAAGCAAAAAGGGAAATCCTAGTTTTTCCATTAAAGGTTTTGCAATGTCATGAAAAGTATCAGAAAGAATTACAACTTGAAAATCTTTTCTTAATTTTGATACGAAATCATATGCTCCAGGAAGAAGCTCAAGAGAATCAGCTGCTTTTTGAACATCAGATAGTTTGATTCCTTTCTCAGACATAATTTGCAGTCTCATATCCATTAACTCTTCATAGCTAGGAATATCTCTTGTAGTTTTACCTAGCTCCTCTATACCAGTATTTAATGCAACCCTTTCCCAAATTTCAGGTGTAAGAGTTCCTTCCATATCTAAACATACTATTTCCATAAATTACTCATTTTTAATTCCATAAGGAACATGACCTGAAGTTGTATTTTCGCTTGCACCCATAATATGCTTTTTTTGATCATCGAAAAAGATATCAGCATCAAAAGATTCTAGAAAATTACTTTTTGACATTCCACCTAAAAATAAAGACTCATCTATTCTTACTCCCCATTCTCTTAAAGTCTTGATAACTCTTCTATCTGACGGTGCAGATCTTGCAGTTACTAATGCTGTTCTTATTGGACATTCATTAATTTTAAAATCATTTTGTATTTTATTTAGTTCAACTAAAAATGATTTAAATGGTCCCTCTTTAAGATTTGTTTCCGCATTTTTTTCATTTTCTATGAAGGCATCTAAGCCTTGTTCTTGAAAAATTTTTTCAGAATCATCAGAAAATATAACTGCATCTCCATCAAATGCTATTTTCAATAAATCTGTCTTCGATTGTTTTTGATTTTCAGAAGATCTAGAAACGATAGTCGCTGCTGCAACGTTGCTTTCTATGGCAAGTTTTACATCTTCAATACTGCTTGATAAAAATAAATGTACGCCAAAATCCTTAACATATCTATGTGGGCTTTCCCCTCCACAAAATGCTGCTCTTGAAATATTTAAATTGTGATCTTCAATAGAATTTCTAATTCGCAATCCAGTATCAGAAGTATTTCTAGATAGGAGAATAACCTCAACACGATCTGATTTTTCATATAGGTCATTTATTCTGAGAATTTTTTTAACTAGGCTAAAAGCTTCTCCAGGATTAAGAGTATTATCTTCATTATCAATTTGATAGTCTTGGTAAGATTTTAATCCTTCTTTTTCATAAATCTTGTGACTTTCATCAAGATCAAATAATGCTCTCGACGATATCCCAATTATTAGCTTTGCTTCTGTGCTGCTCATAAATATTGTAAATTTATTTTTTTATGTATTATACTGTACATATATTCAGTATTTTTATTATTATGAAAGAAATAACCTCACAACAACAAAGAGTATTAGATTGTATTCAAATTTACCTAAAGAAGACAGGGTTTCCTCCAACAAGGGCGGATATATGCAGAGAACTCGGCTTTAAGTCTCCCAATTCAGCTGAAACACATCTTCGTGCACTAGAGAAGAAGGGTTTTATTTCAATAGAAAGTGGAACATCGAGAGGAATATCAATTATAAATGGTGAGCAAATTACTGAAAATGCTCAAGAATATCCAGTAATTGGTCTTGTGGCCGCAGGTTCTCCCACTTTAGCTGAAGAGAATGTTGAAAAAACTATAAATTGTCCAGATTCATTTTTTAATTCAAGTTTTGACTATTTCTTAAAAGTAAGAGGATTAAGTATGAAAAATGCTGGAATAATGGAAGATGATTTAATAGCAGTTAAGAAAACGTCAGATGTTAAAAATGGAGACATTGTTATTGCTAGATTAGATGACGAAGTTACTATTAAATTCTTCAATAGAAAATCTCCCAAAATAATTGAATTAGAAGCTGCAAATGATGATTTTGAAAATATTTTTATAGATCTTGAACGGGACGAACTTCATATTGAAGGTAAGAGTGTTGGATTATTAAGAAAAAATTAATGAACAATATTTTGTTTTTTTGAAAATCTTTCTCTTTGTTTTTCAAAGAATTCGTCTAAATCACTGACATTACCGCTCACACTTTCAATTCCTGCTCTGATCATTTCTTTTGCAACAGAAAGTTCTTGTCCTTGGAGAAAGTCTTTCGACTCATTTGAAAATTCGATTTTAACTATTGGATTATCATGATCATCTGATCTTCTAAGGACAATAGTTCCATCTGGTAATTGTGCGAGCTCTAAATAATTTGCCATATTTTTCCTTAATGCTAAAGCTTAACATTCATCAAGTATTTTGCGAAGTAACTCACTGAATGTTTTATATTTATTTAATATCAATGAAAATTTTTTCAAGTCATTTTCTTTATTAGTTGAAATAAGATTATCATTATTGATTGATAGTATTCTCATTTTTGAGTCGTCTATCATCTCGATCATTCCATCATCATCTAATTCTTTTTGGATAACATTCTTTATGGTTTCTAATTTGCTTAACTCAATCCATTTATACTTAAAATTTAAATGATTAATTGATTCTACCTGATTACTGAACGAGTTATAAATATGATCAGCCAGATAAGAAATACTATTTTCAATACAGTTTATAAAAAGTAGTTGGTTTTGTTTATCTTTAATAGATGAATCAAAAATTAAATTTTTTAAAATATCTTCAGATAAATCGATATAAAGATTTGATAGTTCCTTGAATTCCACTAACTTTTTAAATTTTGACTCCATTCACCATTTGAATATGTTGCTGTCCATTTTGTTTTCTTTCCATCTTTTTCAGATGCAACGTAATGAATATCATCAGTTCGGTTATACCTAATGACATATGGGTTTCCATCTTTATCTTTTTCAGGTGCACTTAGCAAGTATATGTGCTTGTCTTTCTCCGGTAAAAACCTGCATGCATTTGTAAATTGATCTTTTAAATCTTTAATTTCATGCACTTTTGGAGCTCTAGTTTCTCTGTTTTTAGGATATTGACTTGCGGCCAAGAATAATCCTTTCATACTATCTCTTAGTAAATAATGATCTTCGCATTTCACACATCTCAAGTCAGGAAGTTCTATTGGCTCCATTGTTAATGGTTTAGGTTCTCCATTTCTTTGTAATGCTCTTGTGGCTCCACAGTTATCATTTAAACAACCAAAATATTTTCCAAATCTACCTGTTTTTAACTGCATTTCGGAGCCACATTTGTGACATTCAAGAGTTGGGCCATCATAACCTTTTATCTTGAATTGCCCATCTTCAATTAAAAAACCATCACAATCTGGATTTTTTCCGCAAACATGCAGTTTGCGATTTTCATCTATAAGGTAATTGTCCATACTAGTATCACATTTTGGGCATCTCTTTTTAATTAAAAGATTTTCTGCCTCTTCGGTATCGTCAACACTGATAGCTTCATCACCAGATACTAAATTAAGTGTTTCTTTGCACTTATCATCACCAATATTCTCATATCCAGAACATCCCAAGAAAACTCCATTTGAAGAATTTCTAATAACCATATTTGTTTTATTGCAAGAAGGACAGATTATATTTGTAGATGTGGGTTTATTACCTCTCATTCCATTTTCTTCTGAAGCAGAAACTAGATCTTTTTGAAAAGCGTTATAGAAATCATCTAGAACATTTCTCCAATCAAGCTCACCTCTAGCAACACTATCAAGATTGTTTTCAAGATTGGCAGTAAATTCATAGTCCATGATGTCATCAAAACTCTCAATTAGTCTTTCTGCAACAATATGACCGATTTTTTTAACAAAAAATCTTCTATTTTGAATTTCAACATAACCCCTATCTTGTATAGTAGAAATTATATTTGCATAAGTAGAAGGTCTTCCAATGCCTTTCTTTTCAAGCTCTTTTACTAAAGCAGCTTCAGAATATCTTGCAGGTGGTTTTGTAAATTTCTGATCAAGATGTACTTCATTGAGTTTAAGTTCTTCCCCTTCCCTAAGAGGCGGTAAAACATCTTCATCATCTGATTTACTTGGTTGTGATATTTTTGTATATCCATCAAAAACAATTTCTCTGCCCTTTGCAGAAAAGGTGTATTCACCAATATTAATTTTTACTGATGTCGATAAATACTCAGCGTCAGGCATTTGTGATGCTATATATTGTTGCCAAATTAAAAGATAAAGTCTTTTCTCTTCTTCGGTATGATTCATTAGATCATCTGCAGTGAGATAAGCATTTGTTGGCCTTATTGCTTCATGAGCTTCTTGTGCATTTTCTGTACTTGAATAAATCCTTGGAGCATTAGTTAAGTATTTTTCACCAATCCTCTCACCAATGTAATTTCTTGCATCTTGAATGGATTCTTTACTCAAACTTGGAGCATCTGTTCTCATATATGTTATGTGTCCTGCTTCATAGAGCTTCTGAGCAACTCGCATTGTTCTTTTAACTGTAAAGCTCAATTTAGTGCTTGCAGCCTGTTGAAGTGTGGAAGTAATAAAAGGAGCTCTTGGCTTTGTTTTAACTGGTTTTTTTATTATTTCATTTATTAATAAATCTGAGTTTTTTATTAGTTCAAAAATCTTTTTTGCTTCTTCATTCTTTAATAAGGGTTCAGATTTTTTTCTATTGAGATTAAAAGAAATAGTTAGGTCGTCTTTATAAAGAGTCATAGAAACTTCCCAGAACTCTTCTGGTATAAACTCTTGTATAAGCCTCTCTCTTTCATCTAAAAGTCTTAAAGCTACAGACTGAACTCTTCCTGCCGAAAGGCCTCTAGCAATTTTCTTCCACAATAAAGGTGAAAGCTCAAATCCAATAACTTTATCTAGGAATCTTCTGGCTCTATAAGCTTTAACTAAATCTAAATCTATTTCTTTTGGATCATCAAAAGAATCTATAATCGCTGACTTTGTGATTTGATTAAACCTTACTCTTGAATATTCATATTTTTCAGGTCCTAGCGCTTCTTTTAGATGCCATGCTATAGCCTCACCTTCTCGATCAAGGTCAGTTGCAAGATAGATATGATCGACTCCCTTAGCAGCTTTCTTTAAAGATTTTATTACTTTTTCTTTTTCAGGAATTATTTGCCAGTCTGCTTTCCATCCATTATCTGGATCAATACCCATTCTTCTAATTAATCTATTTCTGTCGTTTATAGATTTAAGCCTTAATTTTTCCTCTGGGGATACATCCTTCGGTATCGATGCTCTCTTAGAATTTGGTGATGCTTTTTTTGGAAGATCTCTTATATGACCCACACTTGATTCAACAATATATTCAGATCCTAGATACTTTGAAATAGTCTTGGCTTTTGCTGGTGATTCAACTATTACTAATGATTTTGACATATTTTATTGGCTTCCTTTTTTATGAATATCATTAAATGTATCTTTTTGGCAAGTATATTTTATAAATTTTTTAATTTGCCTAATTTTTTTAAAATCATCTTAAGTTCCTCCAAGCCATTTAATTCTTTCCATAAAAAAGAGATTGAAGCGTTACTAAATATAATTTCTTCAATGCTATCTGATACTTCATTTATTTCTTTATTAAAAAGCTCAAAATTATCTGAGAACTTTAATTTGACAGGAGAATACAAGATTAATTCATCATTGTCTCTAATAAAATGAGCTTCTTTGATGCCTGTTAAATTTTTAATCTGATAAATAACAGAATTGGAATTATTATTTTTGAATTTATTTTCACCATAAAGAGTTGATAAAATCTTGCATCCTAATATTTTTGCTTCGATTCTTAATTTGGAAATTTTTCTAGATGCTTTTGAGGGGATTGCAATTGATATTGATCCAGCTAAAACAAGGACAGCTAACAATATTACAAGATATTCCATAACTTTAATCTTGCAGGATTTTGTGAACTACTCCAGGACCGTTAATAATAAATCCTGTATAAATTTGAACTAAACTTGCTCCTGAATCAATTTTGGATTGATAATCTTCTTTATTCATTACTCCACCAACTCCTATCAAATTTAAATCTTTGTTTTTAGTTTTAAGATAAGAAATCTTTGAAGTAGATATCTCCTTTAAAGGTTTTCCAGAAAGCCCGCCTTCAATTTTTCTTAATTTTTCATTGCTAATATTGCTTTTATCAATGGTGGTATTTGTAGCAACAATTCCTGAGATTGATGAGTGTTCAATTAATTCAATAATATTATTTAAAATCTCATCGGATTCATCTGGTGATATTTTTAAAAAAATAGGTATTTTTGTATTTATTTCGTTAACTTTTTTGTCTATAGAAACAATCAAGTCATTTAGATGATCTTTATTATGTAAATCTCTTAAGTTGGGAGTGTTTGGGGAAGAGATATTAATAGTTATGTAATCAGCATATTTATGAACTTTTTCTAGACATATCAAATAATCATTAACCCTTTCTGAGCCTTTTGAAGTCTTATTTGCACCAATATTTACACCAATAATGCCTTTGTACTTTCTTTTTTTTAAATTTTCTACCAGATAATTAATCCCTTTATTATTAAAACCAAGGCGGTTAATAATTGCTTTATTTTTATATGCTCTAAATACTCTTGGTTTTGGATTACCTTTTTGAGCAATAGGGGTAACTGTGCCAACCTCTAAAAAGCCAAATCCTAATTCTCCTAATGAATCGATAAAGTCTCCGTTCTTATCTAAGCCAGCTGCAGTACCTAGTCTATTTTTAAAAGTCATTCCTAAAAAATTAAATTCATTATTTGTTGGAATTTTTTGTGAAAATAAACTTAAAAGGTTTAATCTGTATAGTAAATTTAAAGAATTTAATGAAATTGAATGTGCTAGTTCTGGTGGTAATAATTTAAAAATTTTAAGAAAAAAATTCAATCAATTTCCTTTATAATTTTAATAATATCATCGCTTATAGAATCGTCTCTTAAAGCGAGGGCAATAGTAGCATGAACAAAACCTAGTTTACTACCACAATCAAACTTTTCTCCCTCATAAATTTTTGCATATATCATTTCTTCTTCTAAAAGAGATCTTATTGCGTCGGTTAGTTGAATTTCTCCTGATTTATCAAATTCAGTTGATCTTAAATGTTTAAAAATTTTGGAGGAAAGAATATATCTTCCACAAACTGCCATATCTGAGGGGGCTTCTTTAAATGATGGTTTTTCAACTATATCTTCAACCTTAATAGCTTTATCTTTTATTAAACCAGGATTTATAACGCCATATCTATGAATATTATCTTTATCAATTTTATTTACAGCTATAACTGATGAGTTTTTATTTGTATGAATATCTAATAGTTGACTTAGGCATGATTTATGAGAAATAAATAAATCATCAGGAAGCAATATAGCAAATGACTCGTCACCAATTAATTCTTCAGCCTGCAATATTGCATGACCTAATCCGTTTTGTTCCTTTTGATTAACATAGTGAAATTTAATGTCAGAAAAAATCTTTGGATTAAGTTTTTGTATAAAATTACTTCTACCTGATTTTTTTAAGTTTAATTCTAAGTCATCATTTTTTTTAAAATGTTTTTCAATTGAATATTTTTCTGGGCTAGTTATAAAAATAATTTCTTTAATGCCGATTTCAATTGCTTCCTCCACAGCATACTGAACTAAAGGTTTATCAATAATTGGAAGCATCTCTTTTGGAATTGCTTTTGAAGCAGGTAAAAATCTAGTCCCAAAACCGGCTACGGGTAAAATAGCTTTAGTAATCAACTCATATTCTCTTTGATGTCATTTTGTATATCATAGCAAACATTACACCTGAAACTAGACCACCTAGGTGAGCAAAATTTGCAACTGAACCAAATCCAAACAAATCTAATAAACCAATAAATCCTAATATCAACCAAATTATCATAAATAAATATAGAGCTGGAGGTAACTGATACCTATCGTATTGAGAATCCATTTCTAAAATCATGCAATATCCAATCAATCCATATATAACTCCAGAGAGGCCTCCAAATAAACTTGAATCTGTCCAGTAATATTGAAAAAAATTACTTAAAAGAGAGGAGAAAACTATTAATAAAAAAAAAATAAAAGATCCATCTACTTTTTCAATTTTTTCTCCAAGAATGTATACCCACAAACAATTAAAAGCCAAATGAGCAAACGAGAAATGAATAAACATTGGTGTAATTAATCTCCACCATTGGTTTTCTTGATAGAAAGTTTGATCAAAGCTAGATATTGAAATAAAGCCTTGATTAGAAATAATAATCTTTGTGAAAGTGAATGGCTCAATAATTGCAATAATTGATCCAAAATTAGATGCTAGTGCTATTAAGATAGAAAATATGATTAAAGGAAAATATAAATTTTTAAAAATATTCAATTTAATTATTTGAAATATTTAAACTCCATCCAAGTTTTTCTCTGCAAGCTTCAAAAAAATCATTATCTTCAGGATGAACAAGTTTTAGTGTTTTTTCCATTTTAGAAATAGAAATTTTAGCTCCATAGGGAACATCTATGTCATCTTGACCATCAACACATATTTTTGCAGTATCACTAGGGCCATCAAATAATTCAACTTCAACTTTTTCGTCAGAAGAAATTACAAAAGGTCTTGAGGACAAGCTTTGAGGCAACATTGGCAAAATAGTCCATACGTCAAGACTGGGATGAATTATAGGACCTCCAGCAGATAAAGAATATGCTGTAGAACCAGTTGGAGTAGCAACAATCAAACCATCTGACCTTTGTTCATATACAACTTTATTATTTACATTGAGTCTATACCTCATTAGTTGTGCATATGCTCCAGAATGAATGGCTACCTCATTTAATCCATATAAATGACTTTCATTGAATTTTGCTGAAACTAAATTTCTTTCTTCTATTTTAAATTTGCCATCAAGTATTTCTTTAATTGCCATTTCAAAATTATCAACACTTATGTCAGTAAGAAACCCTACATTTCCCATATTTACCCCAAGAATTGGGATTTGATCTTTTAAATATTTTCTTGCAGAATTTAATAAAGTTCCATCTCCGCCGAATACTATTATTAAATCAATTTTTTTGACAAATTCTTCATGTTTAAGATTTATCGCTTTTTCATTTTTATAACTTGAAGATTCATCGAAATATAAATTTGTATCCTTGGAGGATATAAAATCAATCATTAAATCCAAGGCATTGTTATCAATTCCTTGAGATGTATTTTCCTTTACAAAAATTCCAATTTCTTTAAACATGGAGCGAATTATACTCTTATTAAAAAAAGTATTAATAAGTTTTATGCTTTCAATACTCGAAAAATTTAAATATGTGCATATAATATTGTTGAAATAAACCATAACTTTATACGCAAATGACTAATTTAGAAAAATTTAGAGAAGAAACAAAGAATTGGCTCGATAAAAATTGCCCTCCCTCAATGAGAAATGGAGCTGATCCAGATATTCCAGTAGATGAGGTCTGGGGAGGAAGAAATGCTGAATATAAAAATCCAGAGTCAAAAATATGGCTAGATAGAATGGGTGGAAAAGGATGGACTATGCCAACTGTTCCAAAAGAATATGGCGGAGGAGGACTAACCAAAGAAGAGGTAAAAGTTCTTAATGAAGAGCTATTTCATATAGGTGCCAAACAACCACTTCTTAGCTTTGGTATTTGGATGTTAGCACCTGTTTTATTGGAATATGGTACAGAGGAACAAAAGAAAGAACATTTACCTAAAATACTTAAAGGAGAAATAAGATGGTGTCAGGGATATTCTGAGCCGGGATCTGGTTCTGACTTGGCTAGCCTATCAACAAAAGCAGAAGATATTGGTGATAAGTTTTTAGTAAACGGTCAAAAAGTTTGGACATCATATGCAGATAAAGCAGATTGGATATTTGCTCTAGTGAGAACAGGAGCTAAAGAACCAAAACATGATGGAATTAGTTTTTTACTTATTGATATGGAAACAAAAGGTGTTAGTACTAAGCCAATTACTTTAATATCTGGAAAATCTCCATTTTGCGAAACATTTTTTGATAATGTAGAGGTTCCTAAAAAAAACTTAATAGGTAAATTAAATGCAGGTTGGACGATTGCTAAAAAATTACTTCAGCATGAAAGAGCGTTTATTTCCAATTTTGGTCTAGCTGGTGCTGTTGCAGGAGCTGGAAGTGGAAGAGATGTTGTTTCGATCGCAAAAAAACATTTAGGTGAAGAAAATGGAAAAATAAAAAATTCATTTTATAGAACTGAAATTGCATCACATAAAATTAAAGAACACGCTTTTGGATTAACTCTAAAACGAGCTGGAGATGAAGGTGGAAAAGCAAGTGCTACCGCTTCAATGTTTAAGTTATATGGAACAGAACATAATAAAAAAAGACATGAACTTATGGTTGGTGCATCAGGAGTTGATGGAGTTGCCTGGGATGGAGATGAGTTTGATCAAAATGATAAAAATTTAACAAGAGCCTGGCTTAGAACAAAAGGTAATTCAATTGAAGGTGGAACATCAGAAGTTCAATTAAATGTTATATCTAAAAGGGTCTTAAACCTACCTAGTCAATAACTTTCCATATGAAATTAGTATTAACCGAAGAAGAGCAATTCCTCAAAGATACAGCAAAGAACTTTGCAGAAGAAAGATGTCCTATTTCCCACTTTAGATCTCTTAGAGATAGTAATGATCCTAAATTGTGGGATAAAGATATTTGGAAAGAAATGACTGCATTAGGATGGCCAGGAATACTCATTCCAGAAGAATATGGCGGCTCTAACTTTGGAATTACTGGTATCAGCGTTATCTTAGAAGAATGTGCAAAAACACTTACGCCCTCTCCTTTGTTTGCTACAGGAGTTCTTGGCGCATTTTCAATAACTAATTTTGGTAATGATGATCAAAAACAGAACTATTTACCTAAAATTAGCAGTGGTGATTTGACAACAGCATTAGCAATTGATGAATCAAGCCATCACAATCCAGCTGACACTGAAATGGTTGCAAAAAAAGATGGTAAAAAGTTTGTTTTAAATGGTAAAAAAACCTTTGTTATAGACGGGGCTAGCGCTGATTTATTAATTGTTTTAGCAAGAACATCTGGTAATAAAGGTGAGTCTAGTGGCCTAACTTTATTTTTAATTGACTCAAACAATACCGGCATCGAAAGAATTAAATTAGATATGGCAGATTCAAGAAATTATGCAAATATTAATTTTAACAATGTTGAAGTAAGCGCTAAAAATATTTTAGGTGATGAAGAAACAGGCGGTGAAACTGTTGAAAATATATTAGATATTGGAAGGATTGCGATTGCATCAGAAATGCTCGGTAATGCTGAAGCAGCTTTTGAAACAACTCTTGACTATTTAAAACAAAGAAAGCAATTCGGAGTTTTAATTGGTTCGTTCCAAGCTTTACAGCATAGAGCTGCAGAAATGTTCTGTGAACTAGAGCTAACTAAATCGTCAGTTATGGCAGCAATGAAGGCAGCTGATGAAGGTTCAAATGAATTACAAAGACTTTCTAGTCTTTCAAAAACTATGGCTGGAGAGACACTTCATCTAGTATCTAATGAAGCTGTCCAAATGCATGGTGGAATTGGAGTTACAGACGAATATGATATTGGATTTTTCTTAAAAAGAGCTAGAGTTGCAGAACAGATTTTTGGTAGCTCAAAGTTTCATACTGAAAGATACGCAAATATAAGTGGATTTTAAAAGAAAAATAGAAACAAGATGAAAAATATAACATCAAGCTTTATCGGCTTGGTAACTTTTATACTAATTCTTATAGAGTTGATAATTGGATTTGGAACTCTTGCAATTATAAATATCCCTAGAGGCATTATTCCTTTTAAAGCATTTAAAATATTTTTAGCAAAAATATCAAATATTATTGGCGATTTAACGGTTTACGGATTAAAACTAATAATGCTTTTAATGCATGGAAATAACATATCTATAATAAATGATGAAAAGTTTGATAAAAATGAATGGTATATGGCGATGTCAAATCATCAATCATGGGGAGATATATTTATTTTATTGGTAACAGCTAATTACAAACTTCCATTATTAAAATTTTTTATGAAAAGGGAATTGTGGTGGATTCCTTTTGTTTTTTTAGCAAACAAGACACTTAATATGCCTTTCGTAAACAGGCATACAAAGAAAGAAATTGAACAAAACCCATCTTTAAGAAATCAGGATTATGAAAATACTCTTAAGTCATGTAAAAGGTTCTTAAGAACTCCATCTACAATCTTTAGTTATGCAGAAGGAACTAGATTTACTAATGAAAAACATATCCAACAAGGACAAAAATATAATAATCTTTTAATTCCAAAAATTGGGGGTATGGCTACTGCTTTATCTGCAATGCCAAACATAAATACGTTGGTGGATTACACCTTAGTGTATAAAACTAAAAAAAGAGATGTGTGGTCATTTGCCAAAGGAGATATGAAACACGCTAAAGTGCTAGTCACAAAATATAAAATTCCTGAATATTTAAAAAATAGAAATTATTCTAATGATCAAGATTATAGGAATGAATTCAAAGATTGGATCGAAAGTATATGGGAAGAGAAAGATAAAAAAATAGAAGAATTAAAATTCTAATTCTAATTTAGATATAACCCAACCGTTTGAATCAACATATATCCATTCACCAGGATTTATAAATAAATTGTTAATCTTTATTGGTACATTTATTTCACCTATCCCGATAGATTTATTGGTTTTTTTTGGGTATGAATTCCTTGCATAAACTCCAATTGAAATATCTTTTATTACTTCTATATCTCTTATATAACCGTTAGTAATTATCCCATTCCAACCATTGTCAAAAGCCTTTTGTGCTATTTGATCTCCTACCATTGAACACAATTCAGAACCAGTGTGATTAATAAAAAGAACTTTTCCATTTCCATCTTCTTCAACTAATTCTTTAACAACACTATTTGAATGCTCACATTTTGCAGTTTGTATCTCTCCACAAAATTTATCTATGCCGCCATAAGAGTTTAAAAAAACGTCTCCAATTTGAATATCTTCATGAATGTCACAAATATCGGGTACCGTAAAATTTTTCATTTGAAATTATTTTAATTTATTCTAAATTTAAAGTAAGTAATATAAACTAATATAACGAAATTATAGGGAGAAAAAATGAAATCACAAATATGTGACTTACTGGAAATTGAATTCCCAATGGTAGCATTTAGTCATTGCAGAGATGTTGTAGCTGCTGTTTCAAAAGCCGGGGGAATGGGTGTTCTCGGAGCTGTTGGACTATCTCCTGAAAAATTAGAAATAGAATTAAATTGGATTGATGAGCATGTTGATGGAAAGCCATATGGTGTAGATGTTCTTATTCCTAATTCGTATATTGGTAAAGGAGAAGATCTTTCTACCGATGATTTAAGAACAATGATTCCTCAAGAACATAGAGATTTTAGAGCTGATCTTTTAGAACAGCATGATATTAATGCATCTGATTTAAGAAGTAGTGATGATTCAAAAGAGCTAGAACAAAAAACTAATGAAAGCCTTGGTGCTGGACTTGAAAGAGCTCAAGAAGTTCTTGAAGTAGCTTTTTCTCATCCAATTGGATTGGTTGCCAATGCTTTGGGAGTACCTCCAAAATGGATGCTTGAAATGGGAAAACAAAATAATGTTCCTGTTGCCGCACTTGTAGGAGCAAAACAACATGCTGTAAAACAAGCTGAAGCTGGAGTTGACATTATTGTTGCCTCAGGTACTGAAGGTGGCGGTCATTGTGGAAGTGTTTCTACCATGGTTCTTGTTCCAGAGATTAGAAGAGCTTTAAAAGCTTATGGCAATGTACCCATACTTGCTGCCGGTGGAATATGCACAGGCGAACAAATGGCCGGAATAATGGCAATGGGTGCTGATGGTGTTTGGTGTGCTTCAGTATTTCTGCCAACTTCTGATTCTGAAACTTCAGATAATATAAAAGAAAAAATGGTTGCTGCCTCATCTAGTCATACAGTTCGATCAAAAAGTAGAACAGGTAAACACTCAAGACAGTTAACATCACCTTGGGTAGAGGCATGGGAAAATAAAGATGCTCCTGAACCTTTACCAATGCCACTTCAAACTATGGTTAGTGAACCAGCATTAAAAAAAGTTGCAGATCAGGCCGCTATTGGACATGAGGGAGCAAAACAACTTGAGACCTATTGGGTAGGTCAAGGCATTGGATTAGTAAATGAAACAATTACTGCTGGACAAACAGTACAAAAATTTAAAGAGGAATTTATAGATTCATATGAAAGAATTAATGGATTCTTCTCTGATTAGTACTCAAAATATTCTTAAAAAACTATTTTTACTTTTTATTTCTTTAGTAATAGTTTTAGTAATCTATATCTTACTAAACTACTTTAAACCCTTAGAAAAGATCAAGATAAATAATCTTTTATATGCAGATATTCAGTCAATAAGTATTGATGGGATGTTGTTTAGAGACTTAAATAAAAATAATGTCTTAGATACCTATGAAGATTATAGGTTAGATGCTGAAACAAGAAGTGATAATCTCTTAAGTCAAATGAATCTAGAAGAAAAAATAGGTCAGATGTTCCACCCACCCTTCACTCTCAAACCAGATTTTTGGATGTTAATCTATGAAATTGCTATTAGAGGAAATAAATTACCAGAAACACAGATTCTTGTTGATCATATTTCTCACTTTAACCTATATGGGAATCCTTCTCCTGAAGAGTTAGCTAAAAAAATAAATCATTTTCAGAGAATTGCTTCAAAAACAAGACTCGGGATTCCGATAACTATTAGTTCAGATCCAATACATGAGGTTCCAAAAGGAGGTGGCGTTGCTTCTTTTTCAGTTGATGGTTTCTCAAAATGGCCGTCTCAACTAGGATTCGCTGCAACTAATGATCCTAAAATTATTAAAGAATTTGCTGAAATTGTTAAAAGTGAATACTTAGCTGTGGGGATTAGGACTGCTCTTCATCCAATGTCTGACTTAGCAACCGAACCAAGGTGGGCCAGAAATTTTGGTACCTTTGGTTCTAATGCCAATCTGTCAAGCAAAATGACAATTTCATACATGGATGGATTTCAAGGTAAAGCTATTAATGAAAACAGTGTACTAACTATGGTTAAGCATTTTCCAGGAGGAGGTCCACAGGAAAAAGGTTATGATCCTCATTTGTTTAGTGGAAGAAATCAAACATATCCTGGAAATAACTTCGATTACCATTTAGAACCCTTTAAAAAAGCTATTAAAAATAACTTAAGGGTGATTATGCCCTACTATGGAATACCTATTGGACAAACAAAAGAAGATGTTGCAATGGCATTTAATAGATATATTCTTACAGATCTATTAAGAGAGGAATTAGGTTTTAATGGTGTCATTTGTTCGGATTGGGGCATCATTACAGGAAGACACTGGGGTGTCGGAAACTTATCTGTTGAAGAGAGATATTCTAAATCTATTTATGCAGGAATTGATCAATATGGTGGTGAGAATGATACCTCATATTTAATCAACCTTGTTATGTCAAATAAGATAAGTGAAAAAAGAATAAATGAGTCAGTAAAAAGAATATTAATGAATAAATTTGAGTTAGGTTTATTTGATGCCCCTTATGTTGATGAAGCTGAGGTAAAAAATAAAGTAAATACTAAAGAATATATTGATGCTGGTCTTGAAGCTCAAAGAAAATCAATTGTTTTATTAGAAAATAATGGTGTGCTTCCACTTAAAGAAAATACAAAAATATTTGTTGATGGACTTAATAAAAATGTTGGTAAAAGATTTGGAACTTTGGTTGAAGACCCTGCTGATGCTGATGTTGTAATAATGTATGTTCATACTGTTTTTAATGGGAATCAGGAGTCTGGTTTAAATAGATTATTCGATAATTTTTTAAGCACCTTATTTCCAAACGGAGATTTAAATTTCAATGCAGAAATAAAATCAAAGATTAAAAATTATTCAAAGCATAATGAATTGATAGTAGTGGTGGACTTAAATAGGCCAGCAATACTTGAGGAAATCAAAACTTTTTCTTCAGGGCTAATTGGAACTTTTGGAGTCTTAGATGAAGTTATTTATGAGGGTATATTCGGAAAATATAATCCTTCAGGAAAGTTACCATTTGAGATACCTTCTTCAATGGATTCTGTTCTCAATCAAAAAGAAGATATTCCAGATGACTCTTTAAATCCTTCTTATGATTTTGGATACGGAATAAGTTATTAAGAAATTTCTTCGCGAGATTTAAACTCTAATACGGTTGCATTGATACAATACCTTGGCATTCCATTTGGTCCATCATCAAAAACATGGCCTAAATGAATATCTGATGAGGCAGACCTTATCTCTATCCTTTTCATGCCATAACTATTATCTGGTAATTCATAAACCGAACCATCAACAGGTTTTGTAAATGATAGCCAACCTGATCTTGAAACAAATCTATCTTTTGTATCAAATAAAGCCTCTCCACTTAATTTATCAATAAATATTCCATCAGGAGTATTCTTAAAGATTTCATATTCCTTACAAAATCTTGCATCGGTACCTTTATTAAAAGCAACATCATAAGCTTCTGTATTACCAAGTTTAAATTTTCCAAGAATTCGATAAAAATCTTTTTGTTCTATGTAGCCCTGATAAGCGAAGACTTCTTTACCATTATCTAAAAAAATAACTGAGGGTGTTGCCCATGTTGGTGAATCAATTTGAAGTCCATGCAATTGATCTGATGACCTATATGATAGAGGAATACTTCCTTTATATTCATTGGTAACATCTATTTTTAACTTTTCGCAATAAGGACAATATGATTGAGAATCTAATATTAAGATATGTTTTCCAACTAACAAACTGCTGTTATCTAAAAAATCTTTAGGTTTCTTTGAAAAAACAATACCTGTTGAAAGATCTGGGCAATATCCATTTGGATTTTTCTTTAAATAATCTTGATGATAATCCTCAGCTAGGTAAAAATTATCTAAAGGTTCAAGTTTAGTTCTTATTTTTCCATAACCTCCATCAATTAAAAGTATTTGATATGCATCCATTAGTTCTTCAGCTACTTGTTTTTGTGATTCACTTGAAAATAGAATTGTTGATCTATACTGAGTCCCAATATCATTCCCTTGTCTATTTAAATTAGTAGGGTCATGACTCTCAAAAAAATGTATTAAGATGTCTTCAAGGCTTATTTCGTTTCTATTAAAAGTAACTTTTACAACTTCTGCAAAGTTGTTCTCATTATATTTATTTTTAAACTGAGTTATTGCTCTATAATTTGGGCTAATTCCATAACCGTTCGCATATCCTGATTCAGCATTAATTACTCCCTCAAGTTTTTCATAACCCTTTTCAGCTCCCCAAAAGCATCCAGAACCTAAGTAGATTGTTTGAATGTGGTTTGTTTGATTTGCAACAAGGTTTTGTGTTGCAAAAAGGAATACTATAAAAAAACTTAATAATTTAACTTTCAGGCTCATATTTATAACTTTTACTTTTAATAAACGCTGATCTTGAAAATAAATTTTCTGACCACCTCTTTATATTTGGTTTAAATGCTTGTTCAATTCCAAGAGCTTCTGCAAGGTTAATTGCATAACTTACGCATATATCAGCCAATGTGAAGCGATCTGAACACAAGTATTCTTTATTATTTAATGATTCTTCAAGTAGTTTCAACCTTGATACAAACCATCTGCTATAACCCTCTACAGCAGCATCGGCAACACCTGGTTCTTGATATTTATATCTTAAAACAACTGTTTGAGGAAATGTTAAGGTTGCATCAGAATGATATAACCAATTTAGGTATAGAGGATAATCCTTTTCATCTGCAGTTACTTGTAAATCAGTAGGTCCATATTTCTCTACAAAATACTGTGATATTGCTACTGATTCAGTCATCCTAATATCTCCATCAATCATATAAGGTACCGTTCCTAGCATATTTATATCTAAATATTCTTTCATAAACACTCTTGGAGGGAATGGCATCATTATTAATTCATAATCTAGCTTCATTTCTTCAGCAGTCCAAATTGGTCTCATAGCCCTAGAGTTTTCTGTGCCGTAAATTTTTATCATGTTTTTTAGATTAATTTATGGTTATTTTAGACTATCTTTTTGTATTCATCTAAAAAATTATGAACAGCTTTTTTAGCAGCTTTAAGCTTTGTCATAAAAGCAAAATTATGAAAAAGTGTTGGATAATTTAAAACCTTTATATCAGTTCCCTGTTTTTTTAATATTTCAGCATATGCATTTCCTTCATCGCATATTGGATCAAAACCAGCTGTAACAAGAATGGTAGGCGGAAGTTTTTTTTCTAGATCAAATTTTAAATGATTAAATAGTGGATTATTTTCATCTTCTTTATTCTTTTTTAACTTATCCCAGAACCAATAAAGGTCTTTGTTTAATAAGAAATATTTATCTTTAAACAATTCTATGGATTCTTTTTGAAAAAGTGGATCGCATGGAGGATATATCATTAACAAACTATTAGGCATTTCAGAATTTTGAATTAATAGCTTATATGACAGAGATGCAATCATATGAGCCCCAGCACTATCTCCACAGATACTTATATTGCTTGGATGATTTCCATTCTTTATTAACCAATTAAAGGCTTCCTCAGCCTCTAGCAAAGCACTTGGGAACTTATTTTCTGGAGCAAGACTATACTCTAAAGAAAATATCTTAATACTTAAATAATCAGAAAAATACTTAACCATATCGTTATATGTTTCTACTGAATCTATAGTCCAGCCTCCTCCATGAAAAAATAGTATTATCTTCTTAGGATTTGTTATATTTGGGATATATTCTCTTAAAAGCATCTTTGCACCTGAACTCTGAGAATCTACAAAATGGTCTTTTGTTTTAACTGGAATTTTTGGATTTAGTGATAATCTACTTTTAATCTTATTAGATTCAATTATTTTTCTTATTTTTGGGAGATCTTTATCCTCAATAGTATAAAGTGTGCTTTTAGGATTCAGATTAATATATACATAGGATTGAAAATCTATTTTTGAGTCTCTAATTTTTAATCTTCTTAGAGGAAAGATTATTTTAAGTAACCAAACAGGAATTTTAAAAAAATTCTTCAAAATCTGTTTTTTGTAATACTTAATAAATTGAGACATTTCTCAGTTTTTTGTTGACATAAAGTTGATAAAATTATAACGTTAAAACTGAGATATGTCTCAGTTAAATCAATTCTATACGGGGAGAATATGAAAACTACAAAAAATCTACTAAAACATGGCTTTTTAGCATCAATATTAATCTTTAGCTTTTCAAATATTTATGCTCAACAGTCTATCGAAGAAGTTGTTGTTACAGCAACATTAACAGAACAAAGTGAATTAGATACGCCGATATCAATTGATATCTTAGATGGCGATACAATGGTTGAAAATAATATCATGACGATGTTTGATATTTCAGACAGAACGCCAGGTATTACAATTGCCAAAGGTACTTTAAGTAATAAAATCTATATGCGTGGAGTTGGTTCAGGTGGTAACCAAGCGTTTGACCAATCTGTTGGTCAATTTGTTGACGGAGTCTACCAAGGAAGATCATGGACTCTTCAAGGCACATTGCTTGATATGGAAAGGGTTGAAATCTTAAAAGGCCCTCAAACAACATATTTTGGTAATAACTCAATTGGTGGTGCTGTTAGTTTTATAACAAAAACTCCTACTGATGAAAGTGAATCAAGTATATCTGGAACAATTGGTAGTCACGGAGAAAAAACATTTACAGCAATCCAAAGTGGAAGATTATCAGATAGCATGAAAGCTAGATTTGCTTTTTCTTATCATGAAATGGATGGTTGGTTAAAAAATACTAATCCAGCTGGAGATAACTTTCCTAACAAAGATGGATTCAATGCTAGATCTACTTTTGTTTGGGACTCTAATGAGAATATGGAAGCCAAGTTAAAAATTGATATTGGAAGATTAGATACTGCTTCTGGTATGGGTTGGCAACATACAAACTGTTATGCTGATGGTAGTGGTGCAAATCTTACTTTTATAATAAGTGATTGTGCGATTGCTCTTGCAACAGCTGGCGCAGGATATGAGGGATCATTTGATGATCGTTTTAGTGCATCTGAACAACAATATGGTTATTTAGATTCAGATTCAGTTGTACTTGAAATTAAAAGAACTCTTGATAACTTTGAATTGACATCAATAACTTCTAACCAAGAATACGATAGCAGTGTTCCTGGTGAATCTGATATCAGTGCGGCAAGTTTTTATCATTGGAGAATTAAGGAAGAATCATCACAATTTTCTCAAGAATTAAGATTAACAAGCAATGGAACAGATAAAAGTCAATTTATGATTGGTGGTTATTATCAAAAAACTGATACTTTGAATTTTACCAATTTAGCAAGATGGGTTTTGCCTGTAGCAATCACTAGACCTTTAGATATAGAAAATAAAACATTGTCTCTGTTTGCAACAATGACCTTTTTTGTATCAGATAAACTTCATGTTACAGCTGGTCTAAGATGGACTGATGTAGAAAAAGATTTCATGAGACCTCCTGGAGGAGGAACAAATGGTCCTCATCCATTTGATGACTTCAATCTTGATTTTGCTCATGAGGCCGATGCTCTTGCTTCACTTGTGCCTGATACATATGACGATAATGCAACTCTTCCATCTTTAATGGTTCAATATTTTAAAGATGAAAATTCAATGCTGTATGCCTCTTATTCAGATGGTTTTAAATCTGGTGGTTATGAAGCTATAGGTGTTTTCAAAGCTAACAAGGGTGCGTATGGATCAGAAGCTGTTGATGCTTATGAGTTTGGTTACAAAACAAGTAATGATAAAATGAAAATGAGTGTTAATTACTTTCACTCTGAGTACGATGGCAACCAGCTAAGTCAATATATATATAATAATGATATTCCATATACTGCTATTTCAAATATACCTAGTACTAACAAAGGTTTTGAATTAGAGTTAAGTTATTTAATAAGTGACTCCTTAATCGCTGACCTATCATTTACTAATTTAGATGCTAGCTATGATGATTACGCCAATGGAACCTGTGCTGCAGGTGTTTCACCTCCAGTAGGGGCAGATGGCTGCGACTATTCAGGTCGATCACTATTACATGCTCCTGAAAATACTGGATTATTTACATTAAGTTCTGAAAATGAAATGGCAAATGGAATGATGAGAAATTCATCCATCTCTATATATTGGACAGATGATCAGTGGCATAACACTGATTATAATGTAAATAGCATACAGGAAGGATTTAATAAAATTGATGCTCGCGTTGAGTTTTCTAAGGATGATTGGCATATTGCTGTTCTCGGTAAAAACCTTACTGATGAATATACAAGTGCTTGGAATCAACAATCTTGCTGTGCTCTTGGAACAGGTCAATTCAGCATTCTTGAGAGAACTAGAAGTATTGCAGTTCAATTTGGGAAAGATTTCTAAACTAACGATCCCCTAGAGACATTAGTTAAAAGAAATAAAGGGCTATTTATATAGCCCTTTTTTATGCACTAATTGAAATCTTTCGTGCTTCTTTTGGTGTGATACCTAAGATTCTAAGTTTTGCTTCTATTGCTTGCTGAATTGTGTTTTTAACACTTTTCCCTTCGGAAATCATAATTAAAGCATTTCGATTAATAGATTGCATATTTGCGAGTAAGTTATCATCTATTTTTGTGTCATATCTATCTTTTGATAACCCAAACTCTATATGAGCAACAAGACTTTTATTATATCCCCTCAAAATTGGAGGTATTTTTCCTCTTGTATGAAATGAATCAATGATAACAGCTAACCAAAGTGAATCTTGTGAGCAATTTATTAAATTAGTTTTTGTAGCATTTGCAAAAAGAATTGCGCAATCTTCTTTTGCTGAAGTCCAGTCTATTTCGTAAGAGTCTGTGATTTCTCCAATAATTGTTTCTCCAACGGCGTCCAATAAATTTTCTTTATTTTTAAAATGATAATAAAAGGTTCCATTTGCCACTTTTGCAACTTTAGTAATTTCTAGAATTGATGCACTATCTCTGCCAGATTTAGCAATCACTTTTATGGCAGCATTAATAATATCTTGCTTAGTCTGTTGCTTCTTATTCCGATTTTTTTTATTTAAAAAACTTTTCATATGTATATGATTATATTATCTTCAAAAAATATTTTTTGTCATTAAGATTATAAATATGGTTTTTGAGACTATTCTCAGTTTATAATACATAAATATTTGGGAGCAAAATCTATGCCATTAAATACAGTGAAAGATATGCAATTAGACGAATATAAAGATCTTTTTAAAGATTTTTTTATCTTTAATCGTAAAAACGGTATTTTAGAAATAAGAATGCATACTGATAACAAAGAAGCTAAATGGAGCAAGGAACTTCATAGAGCCCTTCCTCAGATATTCCCTATTATTGGAGCGGATAGAAAAAATGAAGTAATCATACTGACGGGAACAGGAGATTTTTGGTTAAGAGAGTTTGATAAAGAGAGCTGGGCTGAAATTGAAAAAGATAATAAGACATTTAGAAAAGAAAATTATGATTGGGAGTATCTAGATGCACATAAGCTATGTGAAAACCTGCTATGGAATATTGATGTTCCTATAATATCTGTAATTAATGGTCCAGGATTTCATACAGAGTTTCCATTGTTATGTGACATAACACTTTGTTCAGATACTACAAAGTTTTTTGAAGGTCATCTTGAAGTTGGTTTGGTTCCAGGAGATGGTCAGTTTTTGGTATTTCAAAAATTACTTGGGCTTAAAAGAGCTAATGGGTTTATGTATTCAGCTGAGTCATTTGATGCAAAACAAGCATTAGAATGGGGAGTAGTAAATGAAGTCCTTCCAAAAGACAAACTATTAAAAAGAGCATGGGAGCTTGCAGAGAAAATGATGAAACTTGATCGAGTTACTAGAAGAGTAACAGCTGCTGTAGCTAGAAGATATTGGAAAAGAATCTTTACTGATGATTTTTCTCATCATGTAACAAGTGAAATGTATGCAATGATGACAAGTGATATTAAAAACCATGGTCACGGAGATCAAGATCTACCAGAAATGTTTGATGATCTTAAAAAATAATAATTTTTTTTATGCAGTCTAAAAAAATTAATACATATGGATGGTATGTAGCATTTATTTTATTAATTGGTTTTACTTTTTCATTTATTGATAGGCAAGTCTTAAATTTATTAGTCGTTCCCATTCAAAATGACTTAAATATTACAGATACACAAATAAGTGCATTACAGGGATTAGCTTTTGTTATTACGTATGTAGGTCTGTGTGTCCCAATAGGTAGAATTATAGATAAAACGCATAGAGTATCTGTAATGATTATTGGTCTTTTGATTTGGAGTATCGCAACCGTAGCCTGTGGTTTTTCAAAAAATTATATTAGTATGTTTATTGCTAGGATGGGGATTGGAGCAGGAGAATCAACTGTTCACCCTGGCTCTATTTCTATTTTAGGTGATTATTTTGATTCAGATAAAATTGCATCTCCCATGAGCATTTATTTATTAGGTCCATACCTTGGTGCTGGGATTGCTATGATATTTGGAGCTCAGGTTCTTGATTGGACATCTCAGATGGATAGTAATATTGTTCTGCCTTTGGTTGGTGAGGTTGCTCCATGGCAATTAACATTTATTGCTGTTGGTTTACCTGGAATATTGGTAGCTTGTTTATTTTTAACTATTCGTGAACCAAAACGAAGAATTAAAGAAATTGAATCAAACGAAGCTCCTTCATTTAAAAAAATTGCTGAATATATAAAGAATAATTGGCAAGTCTATGGTGCAATTATTATTGGTAATTCATGTTTAATAATATTGCTCTACGGTCTGCAGTCTTGGGTTCCTACAATGTTGCTAAGGGTATATGAATGGGATTTAATTCAATCAGGTAGAGTATACGGATTGATAGCAATGTTGGCTGGCTCTGCAGGAGTTTTATCAGGACCTTTCGTATTGAAATTTATGAATACAAAAAATATTAATGCGCCTCACTTTAAACTGGCAATTTTTGGTATTTCAATGGCCTCTCTAAGTTTAGTTCTGCTACCTTTTCAAGCAAACGTAAATATTGCTTTAATTTTTGTGACACTTGCAAGTTTTTTTGTGACACTACCCTTGGCTGGAACATCTAGTGCAATGGTAATAGTTTCACCTAATCGAATAAGAGGAGTTATTACAGGTATTTATGTTGTTGTAACAAGTGTCTTTGGGTTGGTTTTAGGGCCTTTTTTAGTGGCCTCTAGTACTGATTTTATCTTTCAAGATCCTAATGCTGTCGCAAAATCTTTAGCATTAGTATCAGTTTTAATTGGTCCGGTTGGAATATTCTTTATGTTAAAAGGCGTGAATGCTTTTGGAGAAATGAAAAATGTCTAAAGAAATTAGCTATGCGAGTGGAACCTCAGACAAACCTCTTTTAGGAGACACTATAGGAAATAAATTTGACGAAATTGTTTCAAAATATCCTGAAAGAGAAGCAATAGTATCTATTCATCAAAATATAAGATTTACCTATGATGAATTAGCAAAAAAAGTTAATACATTAGCTAAAGCTTTGATATCTTCAGGTTTTAAAAAGGGAGAAAGAGTTGGTATATGGTCATCTAATAATGTTGAATGGTTATTAACACAATATGCCGCAGCTAAAGCAGGAGTCATCCTAGTTACCATTAATCCAGCATATCGATCTCATGAACTTGATTATGTCCTAGGTCAGTCTGGTTGTAAGGGATTAATTCTACAAAATCAATTCAAGACCTCAGATTATGAATCAATGATATGCGAAATTTGTCCCGAGATTAATGAAGTTAATCCTGGCGAGCTTAAATCAAATAAATTTGAAAATCTTACTACTATAATTTCGATGACTACTTCTAAAGTAAAAGGAATATATGATTGGAAAGAGTTTTTAAATTTATCAAAAAATATCGATGGTAAAGAATTAGAGATTCGCCAAGACGACTTAGATGTAGATGATGCAATCAATATTCAATATACAAGTGGGACAACAGGTTTTCCTAAAGGTGCAACTTTAAGTCATCACAATATTCTTAATAATGGATATTTTACCGGTGCTACCATGAATTTTACCGAAAAAGATAGGCTTGTTGTACCAGTTCCACTTTATCATTGTTTTGGCATGGTCTTAGCTAATCTTGCCTGTCTAACACATGGAGCATGTGTAATTTATCCAAGTGAAGGTTTTGAGCCTGATTTAGCACTAAAAGCAGTTGAGGATGAGAATGCTACTGCCCTACACGGTGTTCCAACAATGTTTATTGCCGAACTAGCATTATCTAATTTTAAGGAATATGACTTATCAAGTTTAAGAACTGGACTCATGGCTGGTTCACCCTGCCCTATAGAAACTATGAAACAAGTTATTGAATTAATGCATATGACAGAGGTTGAAATAGCTTATGGAATGACTGAAACAAGTCCGGTAAGCTTTCAAACAAAAGTTGATTCCCCTATGGAAAAACGTGTCGGGACAGTTGGCAGCGTTCACCCACATGTTCAAGTAAAAATAATAGATCCTGATTCAGGAAAAATCTGTACTGTTGGTGAAGCTGGTGAATTATGTACAAGAGGTTACTCAGTAATGTTAGGTTATTGGGAAAATCCTGAAGGAACTGAATCAGCTATAGATTCTAAAGGATGGATGCATACAGGTGATACTGCAGTAATGGATGAAGATGGATATGTAAATATTGTAGGTCGTATTAAAGATATGATCGTTAGAGGAGGAGAAAATATCTATCCAGTAGAGATAGAAGATTTCTTAATGGCGCATGAAGATATCGAAGCGGTTCAAGTTACAGGAGTACCAGACCCTAAGTATGGTGAAGAAATAATTGCTTGGATAAGTCTTAAAGAGGGCAAAAACCCTTCAGAAGATGATATTAAAGAATTTTGTAAAGGAAAGGTCGCTCATTATAAAGTACCTAGATATATTAGATTTGGAGACGATTTCCCAATGACAGTCACTGGAAAGGTTCAAAAATATAAAATGCGTGAAACTAGTATCAAAGAACTTGGTTTAAAAGAACAAGAAACAGCATAAAAGATAACAATTATTAGTATTTTATATGCTACTTTGTTATTGGTAATATAATAGGTATAATATTACCAATAATTAATTCTTAAATAAAATTCTTACCTATGAAACAGAAAAATATAGCTCAAACAATAAAAACAAATATAAATATTCAGTCAAAAGAATATCAAAAAAATAAAAGTGACATGCTTAAAAAGCTGAATGAAATAGAAGATCTATTAGACTTTGCAGAATTAGGTGGTGGTATGCACCATCATGAAAGGCTAGCTTCTAGGGGCAAGATGTCAATTAGAAGCAGAATAGCAAATTTTATTGATCCAGACTCACCTTTTCTTGAAATTAGTTCTTTAGCTGCATACGGATCTGTTTATCCGGTGGGAGGTGGCGCTGTTGCTGGTGTTGGAATTGTGGCTGGCACAGAATGTGTAATTTTTGGTAATGATCCAACCGTACTAGCAGGAGCTATGCATACTTATTCTGCAAAAAAGTGGACTCGTGCAATGGAAATAGCAAGAGTTAATAAAATTCCTTATGTTCAATTTGTTGAGTCATCCGGTGGGGATCTTAGAATGGGTGGTGGCAAAGGAAAGGATGCGCAAAGAGGAAATATTTTAGGCGCTGGACATTTTGCCGAGTCTGGTAGAACTTTCTATGATGTTACGGAGTTGTCTAAATTAAGGATACCAACAATATCACTGGTATTTGGTTCCTCTACTGCTGGAGGTGCATATCAACCAGGTATGTCAGATTACAATATATTTATTAAAAAACAATCTAAAGTATTTCTTGGTGGACCTCCGTTAGTAAAAATGGCTACAGGAGAAGAGTCTGATGATGAAACTTTGGGTGGTGGCCAAATGCATGCTGAAGTTTCAGGTTTAGCAGATTATTTAGCTGAAGATGAAATGGATGCTCTTAGAATAGGTAGAGAGGTGGTGTCTCATCTAAATTGGAGAAAAGAAGGAACAAAACCAAAGCTTGCTCCGGATAACCCAATACTTGATTCAGAAGATTTACTTGGTTTGGTGGATGAAGATCTAAAAAAACCATTTGATGTAAGAGAAGTTATTGGAAGAATAACTGATGGCTCTAGGTTTGAGGAATTTAAGCCACTGTTTGGGCCAACAATGGTTTGTGGATTTGCTTCAATTCATGGCTATACAGTTGGAATAATTGGAAATAATGGTCCTATTTTTCCAGATACTGCATCTAAGGGAGCTCATTTTGTTCAACTGTGTAATCAAATTGATATTCCAATTATCTTTTTACAAAATATTACAGGTTTTGTTGTTGGAAAAGATTATGAAAGAGATGGACAAATTAAAAAAGGAGCTCAATTCTTAAACTCAGTCTCAAACTCTACGGTACCTCATCTTACAATTATTTTAGGAGCAAGTTATGGTGCTGGAACATATGCAATGTCAGGAAGAGCATTTGATAATAAATTTACGTTTTTATGGCCGACAGCAAAGATTGCGGTGATGGGTCCTAAACAAATTGCTGGTGTAATGTCTATTGTTAGAAGAGCAAGAGCTGCTAGAAAAGGTGAAAAATTTAATGAAAAAGAAGATGCTGAATTGGTTGCTTATGCTGAAAAGTTACAAGAAGAAGGATCACTTGCTTTAAGAGCAACTGGAGCGATAAGTGATGATGGAATTATAGATCCAAGGGATACTAGAACTGTATTAGGGATATGTTTATCAATTGTTAATGGAAGAAATATTGAGGGTGCTCCTGGTTACGGAGTATACAGACTATGACATATCATAAATTACTTATTGCAAATAGAGGTGAAATCGCTTGTAGAATAATGAAAACTGCTCATGAGATGGGCATTTCATGTGTTGCGGTATACACTGATGCTGATTCTGAATCTCCGTTTGTAAAATTGGCTGATGAAGCTATTAGACTCACTGATACCTATCTTAATGGTAAAGAAATTATTGAAGCAGCTATTAGAACAGGAGCACAAGCAATTCATCCTGGGTATGGATTTTTGTCAGAAAATGCAAAGTTCTCAAGAGATGTTATTAAAGCGGGTTTAATCTGGGTTGGTCCCAGCTCTAAAGTTATTACATCTATGGGTGACAAATTAAAGGCAAAAGAAATTGCTGATAAAGCTGGAGTCCCTACCCTACCAATGACAACTGAGCCATCAAAAGCAAATACAGTGGGCTACCCTCTTCTTATTAAAGCTGCTGCTGGTGGAGGTGGAAAAGGTATGCGAATTGTGGAATCAAAAAAAGATCTAAAAGATTCTATTACTAGTGCTCAAAGAGAGGCAAAGGTTGGATTTGGTGATGATAGAATTTTTATTGAAAGGTATGTGGCTTCCTCAAGACATATTGAAATACAAATACTTGGTGATTCTCATGGAAATATAGTTCATTTAGGTGAAAGAGAATGTTCTATACAAAGAAGGCACCAAAAAATAATTGAAGAGTCTCCCTCTCCAAGGGTCGATGAAGAGATGCGAACTGCAATGGGCAATGCGGCTATTAAATTAGCAAAGAAACTGAAATATGAATCTGCAGGAACAGTAGAGTTTTTAGTTGATGATAAAACAGGTGAGTTTTGGTTTTTAGAAGTTAATACTAGATTGCAAGTAGAGCATCCTGTTACTGAAGAAGTTACAGGCAAAGATTTAGTATACGAACAATTAAGAATCTCAAGAGGTGAGACCTTGGGTTATTCTCAAGATGACATTACGTGGAATGGATCTTCAATTGAAGCAAGGTTATACGCAGAAGATCCTTCAAAAGACTTTTTACCTGCCACTGGAACACTGATTGCTTATGATGTAGATAAAAACATAGATGCTAGGTGGGATACTGGAGTAGAAAAAGGATCAATAATAGGCACTGATTTTGACCCAATGTTGGCAAAAGTAATTGCTAAGGGTAAAAATAGGACGGACGCAGCCAATAAATTAGCTTTAGCCCTTCAGTCTCTTCATATAGGAGGGGTTACAACCAATAGAGATTTTCTTGTCGAATGTCTAAGGTCTAAACATTTTCATAAAGGTAATACTACATCTGATTTTATTGAAATTGCTAAACCTAAAAGATCGATCGAATTAAGCAAAGGTAAACTCGAACAAGCTGGTATAACTGCTGCTTTATGGATTCAAGGTGAAAATAGAGATAAAGCCTCAATATTAAGAGAAATTCAATCTGGATGGACAAACTCAAGATTGCCTAAGCAAAAAATTAGCTTTCAATCAGACTCAGAAGAGATCTTAATATCCTATAAATCTAACAGAGATGGTTCTTTTGATGTAAATGATGTTGTTACAGCAAAGATTATTAAGTGGAATCCCTCGGGCATAGATATAGAAATAGATAATACTAGATTTTTTTCAAAAATAACTAAAAGTAATGAAACCTTGGTAGTGCATGGTCCATGGGGGGATATCTTATTTAAGATATTACCTAGATTTAAATCTATTGGGCAAGAAACAAGAGATGGCGGATTAATTGCTCCAATGCCAGGTAAGGTAATTGATCTTAAAGTTAAAGTTGGAAGTAAGATTAAAAAAGGAGACACTCTTGTAGTATTAGAAGCCATGAAAATGGAACATACTGTAAAGGCTATCGAAGATGGTGTTATTGATGAATTATTTGTAAGTCAAAATGACCAGGTTGAAAATGGAGCACTTCTGATGGTAATTAAAAAATAAATTATGCTGAATATTGATTATAAAAAAAATTTAAATGTAAAAAAACAAGGAATTTTTACAAAAAGACATCATGAAATAATTCAAGATTTAGAAAAAATGCTAGAGAAAGGAGTTCCTGATCTAACAATGTCTCAAATAGCATCAAATCTAAAAATATCTTTAAGAACTTTATATGAAATTGCTCCAAGTAAAGATGAATTAATAATAATGATAACCGATAGTATTTTAAGAAAACATGGAAAGCATGCTTTGGAGTCTATATCTGAAATCAAGTCCCCATTAAAAAAACTAGAAAAATATTTGTTTACAGTTAATCAAGTTGTAGGGCCAAAATTTAATACCTTTTTTAAGGATATTGAAAAAATTAAGGGGTTAGAAGAAATTGTTGATTATCATGCAAATTTCATTACAAATTTAACAGAGGAACTTTTAAACCAGTCAATAGAAACAAATGAGATCCAATATATAGATTCAAAAGCATTCTCAATTTTACTTGGAGGAATTGGAAGGGAGTTTATTAAGGAAAAAAATAGACTGAGCGAATCATCTCCAGAAGAGTCAGCAAATTCAATAACTAGCATAATTTTAAATGGGATAAAGCTAAGGAACTAAAATGAGCGAAGGTGTTATTAAAATTGCTAATTGTAGTGGTTTCTACGGAGACAAATTGTCAGCTGCAAAAGAATTAGTGGATGGAGGCCCAATTGATGTTCTAACAGGGGATTACCTTGCTGAATTAACTATGACAATTCTATATAACCAAAAACTTCAAAGAGGAGAAGACAAAGGATATGTTGGAACTTTTCTTAAACAAATAAAAGAAGTCGCTAAGAGTTGTAAAGAAAAAAATATTAAAATTATTAGTAATGCTGGTGGTTTGAACCCCAAATCTATGGCAAATGAAATTAAAAAAATATTAGAAGATCAGTCTATTGATATGAAGGTTGCTTATATAGATGGAGATGATTTATTACCCAGAATAGATGCACTTTCTGATAATGGTGAAGCATTCCAAAACATGGATAAAAAAATACCACTAAGTGATTCAGGATACACAACGCTTACAGCAAATGCTTATTTGGGTGCATGGGGAATTAAAGAAGCATTAGACAATGGAGCAGACATTGTAGTTTGTCCCAGAGTAACAGATGCGGCTGTGGTTATTGGTCCTGCTGCATGGAAATTCAATTGGGAAAGAAATAACTATGACGCATTAGCAGGAGCATTGGCTGCTGGTCATATTATTGAATGCGGGTGTCAAGCAACTGGCGGTAATTATGCATTTTTTAAAGAAGTTCCTAGTTTCGATAATCTTGGTTACCCTATTGCTGAAATATTAGAAGATGGGAGTTTTTATATTACAAAACATCCTGATACAGGAGGTCTTGTTTCAAAGGGTACGGTTACAGCTCAATTATTATATGAAATAGGTTCACCTGCATACATAAATCCGGATGTAATATCTCATTTTGATACTCTAAAAATTGAAGATATAGAAAAAGATAGGGTTTATGTTTCAGGTTGTAGAGGCAGTTCTCCCCCTAAAGAGCATAAGGTTTGTATAAATCTATCCGCTGGGTTCAGAAATGGAATGGAAGTCATCTTGACTGGTCTAGATATCGAAGAAAAAGCAGAAGTTTTTACTAACGCCCTTTTTAATTCTGTTGGTGGAAAAAAGCAATTTGATGAGGTTTCTATTCAATTACATAGAACAGATAAAGAAAATCCCATTAGCAATGAAGAAGCCATGGCTTCGCTAGTAATTTCAGTTAAATCTATGGATGCTGAATTAGTTGGAAGATTGTTTAGTGCAAAGATTATTGAATTAGCATTAGCAAATATTCCAGGATTTTTTGCCCAAGGAGGCGTCAAATCAAGCGGTCCAGTAATAGTTTATTGGCCAGCATTAATTGATAGCAAGCATATCAAAGAAGTTGTTCATATCAATGATCAAGAAATTGAGATTATTCCAACAAGTCAGATGGATTTTGAAGATATATATTATCAAAAAGAACATATTGAGATCGAAGAAGTTGAAATCAAAGATGAGGAAACTATAAATTTTGGTGATATCTATGGAACTAGATCAGGTGATAAAGGTGGATGTGCAAATCTTGGAGTTTGGGCAAAAAATTCAAAATCTTTTGCGTTTTTAATAAGATATTTATCAGTTGAAAAACTGAAAGAACTTTTGCCGGATTTAAGAGATTTTAGTATTGATAGATATGAGTTGGTTAATATAAATTCTCTCAATTTTTATATACATGATATTTTGCAAGATGGTGTCTCATCTAATAATAGAAAAGATGGGCAAGCAAAGTCCTTAGGCGAATATTTGAGAGCAAAAGAAATTAAAGTTCCTAAAAATTTATTAGAGGATCAATAATTATGGAAAAACTTTCTTTAGAAGGATTAGATTTTCAGGCTATTAGATTAGACATAGCAAATAACATAATAACTTTAACGCTCAATAGGCCGGAAAAGAAGAATGCATTAAATAATGTCATGATGAATGAACTCAATTATGCACTTGCCTATGCTAAACAAGAGCGCTCTATTAGAGTAGTTGTTATAGCAGCTGAAGGAGATATTTTTTGTGCAGGAGCTGATCTAACAAGGACAAAATCAGAATCAAATGTACCAAAAATAGAGGGTGCAGATGACATTAGTCTTTCTTTAAGACATTTATATAAACCAGTTATATGTAAAATTCAGGGATCTGTACTTGCTGGAGCCCTTCTGATAGTGACAAATGCTACACATGCTATAGCTGTAAAAGATGCAAAATTCTCAGCTCCAGAAATTCATAGAGGTCTTTGGCCATTTATGGTTATGGCTGGTCTTTTTAGGGTTATGCCAAAAAGAGCTGGCCTTGATTTCATCATGAGAGGACAATCAATTGATTCTTCAGAAGCTGAAAAATGGGGCTTAATTAATAAATCTGTGGATAGGATTGAATTGGATGATGCTGTAAGTTCTTTAGCTGAAGAGTTAGCAAATTTAGCTCCAGAGACTATGCAATTTGGTCTTGAGGCATATGAAAAACAAGATAGTAAAAGTTTTGATGAGGCGTTACCATATCTACAAGAACAAATTGCAAAATGCTTTGAAGGAAAAGATGCTAAAGAAGGCATTGCAGCATTTCTAGAAAAAAGAAAACCAAACTGGGATTAAATAAGGATAAATCATGGACTTAAATTATGGATCAGAATATGAAGGCTTCAGAAAAGAAGTTCAAAAATTTTGTAAGAAATACTCTGGGGTAACTATTACTAATAAAAAAGGTGGAGCACTGACTTCTTTAAATGCAGTTGCTGATTCAGATAAATCCAATGGACAAAAGGTAACTAGATCTGAATGGCAAAAAATACTAATAAAAAATGGTTATTTTGCTAGATCTATTCCGAAAGAATTTGGTGGTTTTGGTGGAGAAATAGATATTATCAAAAATCGAATTATAGCTGCTGAATTTGCATCATCAAAAATACCTCCTCCAATGGGAGGCCAAGGTATAGATATGTTGGTACCTACCCTCTTAGAACTTGGTACTCAAGAACAAAAAGAAAAATATATTAAACCAACGCTTCATGGCGAGATGATATGGTGTCAAGGGTATTCAGAACCAAATGCGGGAAGTGATTTGGCTAGCCTTCAGACTAAAGGTGAACTTACTGAAGGGAATTGGGTTATCAATGGTCAGAAAATATGGACTAGTACCGCACAATATTCGCAGATGATGTTTTGCCTAGTTAGGACTGAACCTGATGCCCTAAAGCATGCTGGTATAAGCTATCTATTGATACCAATGGATACTCCAGGTATTGAAATTAGGCCTTTAGTAGATATGACATTACATGCTGGGTTTAATGAAGTATTTTTTACTGACGTAACTATACCTGAAACAAACATTGTGGGTAAAAGAGGTGAAGGTTGGGCTGTTGCAAATGCAACACTTGGACACGAACGAGGATCATTAACAAATCCAAATGCAACTATGAGCAGATTGAATTTGTTAATAGATAGAATGAAAGAAGAAACTATTAATGGAGAAAAGATTATAGACAATCCTGCATATAGAGATCGCTTAATAAAGCTTCAAGGCAAAGTTATGGCATTCCAATCAAATGCTTTAAGGGTTCTATCTGCTAAATTAAATAAAGGTCAGGATGTAAAAATTGCAGGTATGATTCAAAAATTAGTTGGTACTGAATTAAGACATGAGCTTGAAGGTTTTGGTATAGACATTATGGGAGAATTAGGAACGCTCTATGAAGATAGTCCTAATATTAGAGATGGAGGATCATGGCAATTTACCTATATGTATTATTTAGGTCTAATTATTGGAGGTGGAACTAGCCAAATACAAAAAAATATAATTTCAGAGAGAGGACTTGGTATGCCAAGAGAGCCGAAGACTCAACAAGGGGCTTAAAATGTATTTTGGATTATCAGAAGACCAAATTTTTTTTCAAGATAATGTAAAAAAATTTTTAGAAGATCAAGCCCCCCTTGATTCTATAAAGAAAATAACAGAAGGAGAAAATCTAGAGTTAAAAAAAGATCTTCATCAAGGTCTTATAAATCTTGGTATAAATAATATTTTAATACCTGAGAGTAATGGTGGTTTGGGTTTAGATCTACTTTTTGCAACTGCTGTTAGTCAAAGCCTTGGTGAAGGAGTTGCCACATTACCTTTTATAGGTCCCTATGTAATGGCTCCGATAGTTATTAAATATGGAGCGGGAGATGATCAAAGAGAAAAACTATTTAATGATATGTCACAAAACTTAATCAACTTTGGTGTGGGTTTTTCAGAATATTTTGGATCAAGGGATTCAAGTGAGCTATCTATTTCAGACAATAAGGTATCAGGTAGAACTTTATTTGTTCTAGATACAGATTTTGCCTCTCACGTTATGCTTGCTGATAAAACAGGAAAAATTGGAGTTGTATCACTTGATTCAAATGGTATAGAGATAGTCGATCTTACAACAGTTGATAAGACTAGATCATATAAAGAGATGCGTTTTAAAGAAACTACTATTGAAATATTAGAAAAAACAAAATCGTCTACTAAAGCAATAGAAAAAGCATTGGATGCCGGAAGAATTATTAATGCTGCTGATTCATTAGGAGCGTCTCAAGCGATGATAAATAAAGCTGTTGAGTACTCAAAGGAAAGAAAGCAATTTAATAGAGTAATTGGGTCATTTCAAGCTGTTAAACATATGTGTGCTGAAATGACAGCAGAGCTAGAGCCATGTTATTCATTGGTGTGGCATGCGGCACATAGTTTTGATGATTCTAGTGAGGATTCCCGACTTATGTCTTGCTTAGCAAAATCTCATGTAGCAGAAGTATCAAAAATGGTTGCAAAAAAAGCTACTGAAGTTCATGGAGGTATGGGTTTCACTGATTTGCTAGGTTTACATTTTTGGTTTAAAAGAATTGGTTTAAATAGACATATTCTTGGTTCTCCAGAGATAGTTAGAGAAGAAGCAGCAAAAATTCAAGGTCTATGAGTTTATTCTAAATGCGATATATATATATTCTTATAATTATCTTTAGTATTGGGGTATCTTCTGATAATTATAATAAAATCGATCTAAGTGAAAACAAAAGAAATCTTAGCAATGAGATTTTTAATAAGCTTGAAAAAGAGCATTATCTTAAAAAAATTGATAAGAATAATTTCAATAAAAAATATTTTGATGCGATTATTGAAAGGCTTGATGAAAATAAAAACCTATTTATTGCTGATGAGGTACAAAAATTTATCAAAGAATCTGAAGTTTTTAATGAAAATGATTTTGATATTGAGTTAGCCTATGAACTAATTAATCTATATTTTCAGAGACTTGTAGATTTCTCAAACTTTCAAATTAAATTAATTGAAGAAAATAATTTTGATTTTAGCAAGGAGGATTACTTAGACATCTTTTATGAAGATAACCAATGGCAATCTAATTTTGACGATTTAAAAAATTTGTGGCGATTAGAAACAAAAAATGACTATCTTGTTATTAAGCTCTCAGAATCTTCAAGTGTGAAGCCTCAAAATGATTTGATAAAAAGATATAAAAATAGGATTCGAAGAATATCTCAACAAAAAGAAGAAGATATATTTTCATTAGCTATAAATATACTAACAAACCAATTTGACCCACATTCATCATATTTATCACCTCGTTCCGCAGAAGATTTTGATCTAAACATGAGTTTAAAGCTAAGTGGTATAGGCGCTCTTCTTGGGATTGAAGATGACTATACTAAGATTATAAATTTAGTGCCTGGAGGACCAGCAGAGAAATCCGGAAAAATCAATCCTGAAGATAAAATTACAAGAATAAGACAAATTGGATCACCAAATTATACAGATGTTGTTGGCTGGAGGATTGATGAAGTTGTAGATCTTATTAGAGGTGAAGCAGGAACTGAAGTAGAAATAGAATTTATTTCATTTGAGTCTAATAATGATTCAACAAAGTTAGTTACTCTTAAGAGAGAAGAAATAAAGCTTGAGGATAGAGCTGCAAAGTCAGAAATTGTTAATGTTAATGATAGTAGGATTGGGATAATTGACCTGCCCTCTTTTTATATTGACTTTAATGAATATCAGAAGAAAAACAAAGAGTATAGAAGCAGCAGTAAGGATGTTCAAAATATTTTAAAAAACTTCAATGATTCAAATGTAGATGCTGTTATTTTAGATTTAAGAAATAATGGTGGTGGTGCATTAATTGAAGCTAATAAAATTATTGGTTTATTTATTTCATATGGTCCAACAGTTCAAGTAAAACAAAGTAGAGGTTTTATACAACCTTATGGAAGTTCGAGAGCTATTCAAGTTTGGGATAAACCCTTATTAGTTCTTGTAAATCGATATTCTGCATCGGCTTCTGAGATTGTGGCTGGTGCTATTCAAGATTACAAAAGAGGTATTGTTGTCGGTCAACGAACTTTTGGTAAGGGTACAGTTCAGAGTTTGGAAGATTTATCTGAAGGCCAAATAAAAATAACTGAATCAAAATATTATAGAGTTAACGGAATGAGTACTCAAAATAAAGGAGTTATGCCAGATATTGAATTACCAGTGACATGGGATATAGATACAGTTGGAGAAAGCTCTTATCCAACGGCGATGTCATGGGATGTAATAAGACCATACAGGCATAAAAAGTTCAAAATGGATTCTAAGATTATTGAAGAAGTTGTTGCAAAATATGAATTAAGATTAGATGAAGAGCCTAATCTAAATTATCTTAAAAAAGTAAGAAATAGATATGATTTAAATAAAAATAAAAAATTGTTAAGCCTTAATTTTGAGGAAAGAAAAATTCAAAAAGAATTAAGAAAGAGCTGGCTTTTAGAAATCGAAAACAATAGACGAGTTGCGATTGGGTTAGAGACCTTTGAATCATTTAAAGAAATGGAAGACTACAATGATAGTGAAGATGATTTTAGCAATTCGATAGATCTAGAATCTGATTATCAATTAATTGAATCAACAAATATTATAAAAGATTTTTTAGAATTTGAAACAAGTATAATCTTGACCTCTGCAAAGTAATAATCATGAAGATAATTTCATTTAATATTAATAGTATAAGAGCTAGGCCCCATCAGATTGAGCATCTTAGAGATACTCTTGATCCAGATGTTATAGGACTTCAAGAAACAAAAGTTAATGATCCTGAATTCCCAATTGATGTTATAAATGAAATAGGTTATCACGCTGAGTTTTGGGGCCAAAAAGGACACTATGGAGTAGCTATATTAAGTAAAAATAAACCCATTGCTACTGTAAAAGGATTTATTAATGACTCTGAAGATGATCAAAAAAGATTTATACAATCAACATTCCATTTTGGTGAAAAAGAATTGATTGTTATGAATGGTTATTTTCCTCAAGGAGAAAATATAAATCATGAAACTAAATTTCCTAAAAAGGTAAAATTTTATAATGATTTAAGTGATCATATAACTAATCTTAAAAAGACTTCGTCTAACATGATCATTATGGGTGATTTTAATGTATCGCCTCAAGACATAGATATTGGCATCGGCGAACAAAATGCTAAAAGATGGCTTAGAGAAGGAAAAACATCCTTCCAACCTCAAGAAAGAGAGATGTGGAACAATATCAAAAATCTAGGATTCGTTGATACCTGGAGAGAAATAAATCCTAAGGAGTCATCAATTTACTCTTGGTTTGATTATAGATCAAGAATGTTTGATCAAGATCCAAAAAGAGGTCTCAGAATCGATCATATTTTATTATCAGAAAATCTTAGAGATAATATTAAAAAGGTTGGCATTGATTACGAATCTCGTGCAATGGAAAAACCATCTGATCACTGTCCCGTGTGGTTGGATTTAAATGAGTGATATTGAATATAGAACTCCAATTAACTTAGATGAGTTTAAAAGATATGATCTATTTAGATGGAAGATTCTTCGAAAACCAATTGGTAAATCTATTGAATCTTTAAAAGATAAGCACGAAGAATCAAGTTACCATCTTGTTGGATTTAAAAATAATAATGTCATATCCTGTGGAAGGCTTCATTTTAATAATCATAATGAGGCTCAAATAAGATATATGGCGGTTGAAGAAAATCTTCAAGGAAAAGGCATTGGTAAAAAAATTCTTCTTCTTTTAGAAGAAAAAGCTAAAGAGATGAATGCAAAAAAAATTATTCTTAATGCCAGAGATTATGTAATCAAATTTTATGAAAAATCAGGTTATAAAATTGTAAAAAAATATGATGGATCTGATACAGGCATTCCTCATACCACTATGGAAAAAAATATTTGACTATCTTTTAGACAGAAAAAAATCTTTTAGCAAACTAGAACTTTCCTCTTCGAGCAAACCAAATCGGTAGTCAACTTTATGATTTAGGAATTGATTATCAAAAAAGCAGTCAATAGAAACTATAGATCCTGTCTTTGGCTCTTTTGTTGAGAATATCAAGTTTTCTAATCGCGCATCAATTATTGCTTTAGCACACATATGACACGGCTCAAGTGTGACATACATAGAAGAGCCATTAAGCCTATAATTATTAATACTTTTGGATGCGTCTCTTATTGCATTAATTTCAGCATGTGAGGTCACATCATTATCAGATATTACTTTGTTCTTTCCTTCACCAATTATCTTATTATCTTTAACTATGACAGCTCCAACTGGAACTTCCTCATCATCAAGACATTCCATTGCCAACTCAAAAGCTCTTTCCATGAAAAGCTTATCATTAGATGAAAACATTAATAGAAGCTTATCTCTTTGACATGAAGATCAACATTAAAATCTCTCCCATATCCTGCAAAGCTTATATCTCTGATATTTTTTGGAAGTAATTTTGGTGACATTCCAGATTTTTTTTCAAATTCAGAAAAACTTATTTCAAACATCTGCCATTCTTTATTTACATTAAATTTGGAACTATGATACGCCCAAGGCGGCATTCTAATTCCTTGCATGGTTACATGGACTTCATATGATTCATTATTTCCTTTTGCCATGAAACGAACACCTTTAACTTCCTTATCAACATTTTTTGGCATATGCGCCAGTCTTACAAATCCACCATTATTTTCAGTAGTAACAAATCCACTCAAACTAAAAACACCATCGCTATAATCTGCTTCTAACTCTGATTTGCCACCCATTACTTGATCAGTCACAACATACCAATTTGATGGATTATTTGAAATATCAGACATTACATTAAAAGATAAAGTTAAAAACAAAAATACTATATTGTATTTTATATGCATGGTTAATCTAAGTGTGTCTCTTTATCAGCTTGAAACCAAGGCAAAGATACAACGATAGATTGTAAGTCCCCGTATGGACTTTCGACAATAAGTTTACTCCCTTCATTAGCAAACTCAATATCTACAATTGCTAGTGCAATATTCTTTTCAAGTCGAGGCGAAAAGAATGCTCTAGATACCCTTCCAACTTTATTATTATTACAATTGACTGGCCAAAAATTTTCAGGTGCTTTTGTAATTGGTTCTCCATCCAACTCAAGGCCAACTAATTTTTCAGTTAGTCCTGTTTCTTTTATTTTCTTTAGTGCTTCCTTGCCAATAAAATCTACCTCTTGGTCTACATCGACAAGCCTACCCAATCCAATGGTATATGGATTATGTTCTCTTCCAAAATCACCACCGTAAGACATAATACCTCCTTCAATAGTTCTAATATTATTTGGTGCGATAACTCTTCCGTTAAATTCCTCAGCTGCCTTATATACTAATTCAAATAATTTATTCCCCAATGTTCTATCTTGGAGATATAGTTCATAACTTAGTTCCCCACTCCAACCAGTTCTTGCAATAACCATTGGAATGTCTTCTAAAGTTGTAATTTTTGCTTTGTAGTATCCAAGATCATCATGCTCTCCTTTAAAAAGCTTTTGAATTAATTTTCCAGACTTTGGTCCGCTGATTTGAAGAGGAGAAGCATCTGGCTCATGTATTGATACATCCATACCAGAATTAATTGCAATACCTTGTAACCACAATATAACATCTCCATCTCCAGGAGAAATCCAAAACTTATTCTCTTCAAGTCTCAAGAGACATGCATCATTAATAATGCCACCATTTTGATCAGTTAATATTATGTATTTACAAAAACCTATTTCACATTTCTCTAAATTTCTTGGCTGAACATAACGAACAAATTTATAGGCATCAGGACCATTAATCTCTATTTGTCTTTCTGCTGCAAAGTCTCCAAATGTTACATCATTTATTAGGCTTTCATATTCTTTTTCAGGACTTGAAAAACCTGTGGGAAGATACATCTTGTTATATACAGTAAATCCAGTAACTCCATACTTTAAATCAGATTCGTAGTATGGTGATTTCCTAATTCTTGTTCCTATTCCTATCAAAAGTGGCAATTGTGATTCAGACATATTTATTCCTTAAAATTACTGCTATTTTAATCTCAAAATATCAAATGAGTAAATGCATTATTTCGTTATTTAGATTATTATTTATATAGGTTTTTTAGGGGTATTTTATGGGTAAAAAAAGATTCTTCGATGATAGATTGAAATATCTATCATTTATCCAAAATACTGGAGAAAAAAAAGCAATTTCTGAAAAAATTTATCCTTATATCGCTAATCTATCTCAAAATAAATCTTATCTAAGGATACTTGATGCTGGCACTGGTGATGGAACAATAAAATCAAATGTAATCAAGAGCTTTCATAAATATCATCCATATACATCTCTTTTAATAACAGGAAAGGAGATAAGTTATGAGGATTTAAAAAATACTTTAGAAAAAATGCCAGACCGATTTGCAGAACATCCAAATCTACTTGTCACTATGACAAATGTAAAGTTCTCTGAGTTGGGATTTGTAGAGAGCTCAACTAAAATTAAAGACAAAAAAATAAAGCAATTTAATCTTGTTCTTGATAGTGATAACTCATTTGATTTTAATTCCCAAATATCAGGCGCCGTTCTTGGAAATTTTATTAAAAAAAATTGGGGCATTGAGATAGATAATAGAGGGAGAACCTCTTATTCAAATCCATGTATTATAAGAATATATAGAAAAGATAATGAAAAATATCTTAAGACATTCTTTAAAAACGATTATAAGAATAATAACTATGATCTAATAATTGCATCGCAAGCATACAGAGCAGCTGCATCAGTAAAAGTAAAAGTTAATAACGTTATAGGGCCTTTGATGAGACTTCTTAATAAGTCTGGAAAGCTATTAGTTACCCATTCATCTGGTGGTGACTCAGTCCAAAAAGTTTTAAAATTGGCATTTAAAGGTAAAGAAGCTTTCCCAAATAATGCAAAAGATATAATTGAATATTTAAAAAATAATCCCTTTGGAGAAAATAGTATATATACTTTTTCAAAGCCTATTGCTTATTATTTCAAATTTAAAAAAGCTCCTGATCAAACAGTTACAGAATTATTCGGTCATAATACGGATGCAAAATGGGCAAATATATTGTACGTAGGACAAATACCAGAAAAAGATATTCAAATTTTAGAAAAAAATCAAAGAATGCATAATAAAGTTAGAAGAACCATAGATGCTTCTAATACAATTCAATTTAAAAACGAATTATTTAGTATTACAAAAAAAAGATAATGAAAATATTAATTATGGGCCTTCCTGGAAGTGGTAAAACTTATCTAGCTGAAAGAATGCAACCAATTCTTAAAGCTGCATGGTACAACGCAGATAAAGTTAGGGAGATGGCAAATGATTGGGATTTCTCACCTGAAGGCAGAATCAGGCAAAGCTTAAGAATGAAAAATCTAGCTGATTATGAAAAAAGTCATGGAAGAATAGTGATATGTGATTTTGTATGTCCAACAGCTGAAACAAAAACAAATTTTGATCCTGATATAACCATATGGATGAATACAATTGAATCTGGTAGATATGAAGATACAAATAAAATGTTTGAAAAACCTTGCAATGTTGATTTTAAAGTAACTAAAATGAATGACACCAATCATGAAACAATTTCTAAGGAAATACTGAAAAATGTTTGATTGGAAAAAACCAACAGTTCAAATGCTTGGAAGATGGCAGCCATGGCATAAAGGCCATCAAGAACTTTTCAAAAGGTGTATTGATAAAACTGGTCAGGTAATAATTCAAGTTAGAGATGTTGAAGGAGCATCAGGAGGAAAAGGACAAGATGATAATCCATTCTCCTGGGAAACAGTTTGTAAGAATATTGAAAATAATCTAAAAAAAGATGGCTATAACAGAGGTGTAGAATACGAGATAATGCTTGTTCCAAATATAACAAATATTACATATGGTAGAGGTGTCGGATATGTATTTGAAGAAGAAATATTTGATGAAGATATTTCTTCTATCAGTGCCACAAAAATTAGAGCTAGCCTTCGAGAAAAAGGAAAGCTATAAACTATTCAACTTTGAAAGTTAGACCAGCGTTATCTTGAAGTCTTTTTATTAATCTATTTCCTAAAGAAGAAGCTGGAGTATAAATACCTCCAGGTAAATCATCTGCTTCCCTTAATAAACAAACAGCACTTTCAGTAATCATTTTAGAAGTTGAGCCATAGCCGGGATCCATATCTCCAGCAACTGATACTTTAATAACTTTATTATCGACATCAGCGCAAAACAAAACATCATAATTACCATTTTCTCTTTTCTCTCTTGAAGGTCCCTCTCCAGGTTTTGGGGCATCTTCACCGCCAATTGGATTAGCAGTAGCTATCATATCTGCGACTGCTTTGCCTTCATCTCCAGGTCCAGAAATCCACATTTCATTATATTGAAAATCTTCTCCATAAATATGATTCATTAATGCATTAGAGCGATGTACGTTTTTTGTGTTAATTGGGGCCATAAAAAATGGTGCTACCCATGTTTGTAGTTCTTCGTCATAGATTGGTTTTGAATCATCAGCTTGTTGGGGACCTTGAAATCCTTCGCATAAAGCATGGGGATTTATAAGGATATTCAAAAGATCAGGATTTGATTTTAAAGAAGACATGGTTGCTTTCATAGACGCTGCAGTTCCTCCAGAAAATTCTCCATTCATAGCTCTAACTCTTCCTCTTACAGAAGGTGCATATTTATTAAGTTTAGACATTGTCTCTTCTTGAACAAAAAGTACGCCAAGATCAAAGGGTATACTATCAAAACCGCATGAAAAAATTATTCTTGCACCAGATTCCTTTGCTTCATCAGAGCATTCAGCAATTATCTTATGCATCCATCCAGACTCACCACATAAATCAACATAATCTGTTCCTGACGATATGCATGTTCTTACCACTTGATCGCCATATAGTTGATATGGTCCAACAGTTGTTAAAACACATTTTGTCTGTTCAACAAGTTTATCAATAGAAGATTGATCTTCGCTATCCACTTCAATAATTCCAATGCTATCAGGTAAATTAAGTTTCTCTTTGAGGTCCTGTAGTTTTTGTATATTTCTTCCTGCAATAGCCCATGAAATATCACCAATTGAATATTTTTCTAATGCATACTCAACAACTAGCTTTCCTGTAAAGCCAGAAGCACCATAAACAACAAAATCAAAATTAGTTGGATTATTCATATTATTATTTCCTATATAAAAAAGTGTGGTGGGATTATAATATGAATTTATATATATTTAATTTATAAAATGTTTAAAAAAATTTCAGAATTTTTCAGAGTAATTGGCGAGTTAAAGTACATTATTCCTCTTCTTAGATATAAATGGCCTGAGTTGGATTCTAATTCATCTCTTGCCCACTCTTTTCAAGAAACAGTTCTAAAACATGCTGAAGAAGATTTTTTATACTTTGAAGATGAGGTATGGACATATGCACAAACAAATGAAGCTGCAAATATTCTTGCAAACAAACTTTCAAATGAAGGTATAGAGCATGGTGATAAAGTTGTTTTATTTATGGAAAATAGGCCAAATTTTGTTATTTCACTATTAGCGATAAATAAATTGGGGGCAATTGGAGCATTAATTAATACCAGTCTTACTGGAAAACCTCTCGTACATTGTATAAATACATCTGACTCAAAAAAATGTATTTTTGGTGAGGAGTTATCTAATTCCCTAGAAGATGTTTTATCAGAAATTAATATTACTAAATCTTCAGATTTATTATGGGTTGAAGATAATAATCCAAATAATTGTCCCGAATGGGCTTCTAATATTAAAGAAGGCCTTGATCAATCAAAATCTTTAAATCTTGAGGAAACTAATAATGTAGTGGCTGGTGACACTGCATTCTATATATACACATCTGGCACAACTGGAGTTCCAAAGGCAGCGTTATTTCCTAATGTAAAAGTTGTGGCTGGATCTACCAACATAACTATAGCTGGATATAGACTAACTAGTGATGACTGTATGTATAATTGTCTTCCTTTATACCATTCAACAGGTCTAATTCTTGGTTTATGCGCGTGCATTCAAGTCGGTGCATCTACTTTTATTAAACGAAAATTTTCTGCCTCATCTTTTTGGTGTGAAGTTCAAAAATTTAATACAACTGCATTTGTATATGTTGGTGAGCTATGCAGGTACCTTAGCTTTCAAGAACCATGTGATGAGGAGATAAATAATCCAATTTCAAAAATGGTTGGAAATGGTCTTAGGCCTGACCTTTGGGACACATTTAGAAATAGATTTAATGTTGAACGAATATGCGAAATATATGGAGCTAGTGAAGCAAATGGTATGTTTATGAATCTTCTTAACAAAGATCAAACAATAGGCATGACAAATACTGATATAAAACTTTTTGCTTATGATGTTGCTGAGGATAAATTAAAAGTCGATGAAAATGGTAAATATATCGAAATTAAAGATCATTCTCCAGGTTTAGCACTTATGAAAATTGGGCCAAATGCAATTTATAATGGGTATACAGATGCTCAAGCAAGTGAAAAGAAAATAATAAGAGATGTTGTCAAAAACGGAGATCGTTGGTTTGATACTGGAGATCTCTTAAAAACTATGGACGTAGGGTTTGCATTGGGAAGACAACATTATCAATTTGTTGATAGAGTTGGGGATACTTTTAGATGGAAATCTGAAAATGTTTCAACTAATGAAGTTGCTGAAATTCTTAATGCATATGATCAGGTAAATATGGCTAATGTTTTTGGTGTTAAAGTACCACAAAGTGAAGGAAGAGCAGGAATGGTTGCATTCAACTGCAATCTTAACGATTTTGAGTGGAATAAATTCTCTGAGTTTGTATCTAAAAAACTACCAAGTTATGCTCAACCAATTTTTATAAGAATTATTGAAGAGCTTGAAACAACCGGAACATTTAAATTAAAGAAGAATGACTTAAGAGAAGAAGCGTATCACCTTGATAAAGTCAAAGGAGATCAAATTTTTGTTAAGAAGCCTGGAGAAAATACATATACTATTTTAGATGAGAATTTCTACAATGTAATTCAAGAAGGACGGGCTGGTTTTTAATTAAACTATTTTATATTACTATCTATTAAAATCGCTATTAACAATGCTGGTTTATCTCCATTATTAACCCAAGCATGATTAGTGCCCCTTTGAACAACTACATCAAATGGTTTTAAATCAATTTCTTCTTCATCAAGAATCAATGTAACATCTCCTTGTAATAAGATAATGTAATCTATAGTTTCAGTCTTGTGCATTGCTGGATGCTTTTTGGTGTCTACTCTGTGGTGTGCAGCGCCTATCTTTTCGAATGCATCTGCTGCAATTTCTTGCATCATTGCATCTGGAACTCCTTTAGGTAAAGGATTTATCTGGAAATATCTAAATTTTGTGCCTCCGCTTGGAGGTGATAATAAAATATCTTCATCCGCTCTATCAATTTCATCAGTTGAAATAATATCAGAGCCATCGGTATTCCATACTTCAAAAAGTCCTCCAACATCCTCTCCAATTGATCTTGCAGGAGGCCCATCAAGAGTAATGATGGATTTACCATGTTGATTATGTCCTGTAATTATTCTTCTCATATTAACTCCTTATATTATTTAACTTATTTTTTATATTAAGTGCTCTTTGATTGGATTGAAGATTATCCCAGTTTACATCTTTGGTTTTCTTCATTTTAGATATATTGCTAATAGGCTCGATCTTAATATCATCCAAGAAACTTAATACTTTTTTTACTTCATCTCTGTTATTACAAATTATTACCATATCGCAACCCGCTTGGAATGAATCTATTGTTTTAATGGAACAATTTTCACCTTTTGCTCCCTCCATTGATAGATCGTCGCTTATTATTAGGCCTTGATAATTCAACTCCTTTTTAAGTATGTCTTTAATCCAAGCACTTGAGAAGCTTGGAATGTTTGGATCAATTTCAGGAAATAAAATATGTCCACACATAACTATATCAAGTTTATCTTTTAACTCTATGTAAGGTTTAATATCAGAGGTTATTAAATCTTCCTTAGATCTATTATCTATTGGTAAACGAAGATGGCTATCTTCATAAACACCTCCATGGCCAGGAAAGTGCTTTCCTGTTGATTTCATGCCAGCATCATGCATACCATCAATATATTTTGATGTAAAAGCAATTACTTCAGAAACACTATTAGAGAAGGCTCTGTCACCAATAATACTTGAAGTTTTCTCATCCACATCTAATACGGGTGCAAAATTAATATCAATACCAACTGCCATTAGTTCACTAGAAACTAGCCAAGCTAAATCAGAGAAAATTTCCATGTCATCATTTTTTTTTGCATAAAGAGAAATTTCCTGCATTGATGGTATGAGCAAGAATTCATTTTTAAATCTCTGGACTCTACCTCCTTCTTGATCAACAGCAATAATAATATTTTCTTTTATAGAATTTATTTCGCTAATAAGATTTTGTAGTTGTTCAAAAGATTCAAAATTTCTTGAGAAAAGAATTAATCCTCCAACATGTTTGTTTGAAATTATAAATTTATCTTCTTCTGATAGATTCTTTCCATTTATATCTATCATGAGTCTTCCATATAAATCTTTCATGTTCAAATGATATCAAAGAAAATAGATTCAAGTTAAGCTGATGTAAAATATATAATTAAATTATGAAATCTAGAGCTTTAATTACAGGAGCATCCTCAGGGATAGGTTTTGCATATGCGAAACATTTATCAAAAGAAGGTTGGATTCTAGACCTCATCTCAGAAAATGAAGAAAGATCAATTAGGTCTAAAGAAGCATTAGATTATCTAGATGCAAACTTTTATCTTGCTGATTTATCAAAAAAATCCTCAATAAAAGAAATAATATCTAACTATGAGACTCCTGATCTCATTGTTGCAAATGCTGGTATTGCAATTAATGGCTCAATTGGGAAATTAGGTGCATCACAAAAAGAAGATGCTTATTATCTTATGTGTGGTGGTGTAATTGATCTTATTGAAGGATTTGTTCCAAAAATGATTAAAAAAGGTAGTGGTAGGATAGTTATTATCTCAAGTATTGGCGCAATAACGGCAATGCCCAAATCTTCAATATACGCTAGTGCTAAAGCAGGCATTTATGTATATGGTAAGTCTATATCAGCTGAATTAAAAAATAAGGGTATTTCAGTTACAGTTAGTTTGCCTGGTTATGTTCAGACCGAAGCTCATAAAAAGGCTGGATTGGATCATTTGAAATCAAAGGTACCAAGTTGGATGTGGGTTAGTGCAAATAACGTTGTAAGTCAGACTGAAAAAGCATCAAAGAAAGGTAAATCAGAGGTAATTCCTGGAATTGTTTACAAGCTTACAAAACCTTTTTTAAAATTTGGCGCTGCAATCAATGTCTGGAGAGCAATAACTAAAAAGAATTAGTAATCTACAATAGTTTTTATTAAATAGCCTTTTTCTCTAATTAATTCACTTCCACCAAGATTAGTTAGATCTATAATGCACAAAATTAATATGTCTTCATTTTTAACATTAAAGTTTTCTGTCAGTAACTCAGCGCATGCTATTGCTGTTCCACCAGTCGCAACTAAATCATCGACAATAACAATTTTTTGATCAGGTTTTATTTTAGTATTTTTCTGAATTTCTATCGAAGTACTTCCATACTCAAGATCAAAACTCTTTTTAAAAGTTTTATTGGGTAATTTACCTGGCTTTCTTGCAAGAACAAAAGGTAGACTAAGATCTCTAGCTATAGTGCCAGCAAAAATAAATCCCCTGCTTTCAATGCTAGCTATAATATTTGCACCAAATTCTTTTGTAATCTTAGTTAATTCATCACAAGTTTTTACAAATGCCTCAGGTGTTTCAATAAGGCTGGTAATATCTCTGAATGAAATTCCATCTATTGGAAAATTTTCTACAGTTCTTATAAATCTTTTTAAATCAAGAGGGTCGCTCATTACGTATCTCTCCAATTAGGATCTCTCTTTTCTAAAAATGCATCAATGCCTTCTTTTGCATTTTCATTTAATGTATTTTCTGTCATTACCTTTGATGTGTATTCATAAGCATCAAGTAAATTTAGTTCGGATTGTTTATAAAATGCTTCTTTTCCAATTGAAACTATCGAAGCTGATTTTTTTGAAATTTTTTCTGCTAATTCCATCACTGATTTTGTTACCTCTTTTTCTGGAACAAAGTCATTAATAAGTGAGATTCTTTTTGCTTCATCAGCATTTATCATTTCTCCTGTTAAAAGCATCTTCATAGAATCTTTTTTACTAACATTTCTTGATAGAGCGACCATAGGTGTTGAACAAAATAGCCCAATATTAACTCCAGGTGTAGCAAATTTTGCAGAATGTGAAGAAATAGCTAAATCACATGAGGCAACTAACTGACAGCCAGCTGCAGTTGCAATACCATTAACTTCAGCAATTACTGGTTTAGAACAATTTACAATTAGTTGCATTAAAGAGGAACACGTTTGAAATAAATCTAAAAAATATGATTCTCCTTTATCATCTTCCTTTCTAGCCTGATTAATTTCTTTTAGATTATGTCCAGAACAAAATACATTACCAGTTGCTGCAATTACTATAACTCTTAAAGAATTATCTTCAGAAGCTTTGCTTATTTCTTCTATGAGCTTTTGCATCATTAATTCAGATAATGCATTTTTGTTCTCTAAATCATTTAAAGTTAGGCGAAGAACGCCGATGCTATTTTTTTCTATTAAAAGGATATTATTAGTGTTGAAGCTCATCTTTTAATTAAATGATATATCTTATCAATAGTCCAATCTAATTCTCAAGAATCTTCTTTGGACATCTGTCCATGATAACTGTTAATCCTGCATTCTTAGAAAAATCTGCAGCTTCTTGATGAATAATTCCTTCTTGCATCCAAATAACTTTTGCACCTATTTTTATTGCTTTTTTTGCTATGCCCATGACAGCCTCAGCATCTCTAAATATATCAACTAGATCTATTTTTTCTTTAATATCTTCTATGTCTGCAAAGCATTCTCGACCTAAAATAAAGTTTCCAGTCTCATTGGGATTAACTGGGAATAAAATGTATCCATTCTTTATTAACACTTCCATTACTTTGTAGCTATCTCTTTCTTTGTTTGCGCTAGCTCCAACAACAGCAATTGTCCTCACTTCCTCTAGGATTTTTTTTAAATAAATCTCAGGATAATTTGTAATCATAGAATTAACTAAATTATTCTATTATGGTAGATATATTTTTAATTAAATCTTTAAGAGCTGGTTTATTTTCTTTAATTTCATTAATTGTTAATCCATCTAACTCATGAGGAAATACTAGCCAATCATCCGTTTCATGCAAATAAAAATCTGGCTTTCTATCAGTTTTATTTTGAGTAGGCTTAAAATACGGAGTTGCAACTTTTATGTTAGGTGTATTTTTCTTGCAGGCAGCTCTTAAGTCATTAATTATTTGTTGAATGGATAGGCCGGTGTCGTGGACATCATCCACTATTAATAGGGAGTCTTCAGCTTCCAATTGTCTTATTACGTAATTTAAGCCATAAACTTGAACATTTTGGTTTTGTTGATTAATTCCAGAATAATGAGATGTTCTAATAGCAACATGGTCTGACTTAATTCCCAAAACACTTAGAAATTCTTGGACAGCAATTCCAATTGGAGCGCCGCCCCTCCATACTCCAACAATATAATCAGGCTTGAAGCCACTTTCATAAACATTCCAAGCTAGTTGAAAAGAATCTTTTAAAAGATCATCAGAATTAATGAAAAGCTTATCCATAATTAAAATATAGTTTTTAATCTTTAAGATTATAGCTTCATATAAGATTTATATCAGAAATCATAACTTATTCTAGTCATAACTTGCCTTGGGGGGATGAATTCAAGCCCGGTTGCTGCAATACCAAAGACATCTGTCATACTAGAATTTATTCCATCTTCATCAGTCATATTTAAAAGAAGAAAATCTAAGCCAAAGTTATTTTTAAAATCAACTCCAACCTTAAAATTATATATTTGGTAATAAGGAACTTTATCAACAAGTGGATTGTTTGATACACGTTGCATAAACTCACCTCTTCTTATGAATTGAAATACTGTACTAATTTCATTGCCAGAAGGTAATACCGTTTCATATGTAAAAGATGCATCAGCAGTAACTTCTGGTGTTTTTGCTAGTTTATTGCCTTTTATATTTTCTCTTAGGCCATACCTAATTAGCTCTTCGCCCTCAGTGCTGTATTGAAAAGCATCAACATTATCAAGAACGTCATAGCTAGAAGAAACCTCTGAATCAACAAAACCTAAATTAATATCAAAAGTTAAGCTATCTGAAATTAAAGCAGTAAATTCAATTTCAAATCCGGACATTTCTGATTCAGGAATATTTGCTACCCCTCCCTGATATTGGTCAGGATCAGTAGCTTGGAACTGAAGATTTTCATAAGTATATGAAAAAGCAGCAATATTCGCTCTAGCTCTTCCATCAAGCAAGTCTGTTTTTAAACCTAATTCTAATGCATCTATTGTTTCGGGTTCAAATGTTTTAAAAACCATTGCTGGAGCAACAGCAGCATTAAACCTAAATATTGCATCAAGCTCCTCTCTGGTTGCTCTTCCAAAAGTGAGATTCGTACCACCTGGCTTAAAGCCTCTTGTAAATGACATGTATCCCATGGTGTCTTCATCAAAATCAAATTCAAGAGCAGCTTTACCAGTTATCTCATCGACTGTACCTTCCTCATTGAATATATCTATGTTATAAAAGTTAGCTACATCTGTTGCAAAAGTGTCTTCTGTATATCGGAATCCTGAAATTAATCTAACATCATCATTATATGAATATGTTGTTTCTCCATAAATAGAAATAGACTCTCTTGATGGATAGCCATCAGTTACAAAATCAAATTCACCAACTGAAAAAACATCAAACATTGCAGGAAAGCTATAATTATGAGTATAACAATATGTCGATACTGCAAAAGGCTCTGAGCATTCATATCTTATCTCACCATTTGCATCCCAGTCTCGGTAACCTCTAATATGATTTTCAATTTCATGATCCATATAGAATGCACCTATAACCCAATCCATTTTTCCATTCATAATGGGTTCATTTGATATTAAGTTCATCTCAAATGTTGTAGTTTCAACTAAGGAAGTTTCTGGGCGAAACTCTGCCTTTATGTAAGTCGTTCCTGTTAGTCCTGGAATAGTTAAAACAGGGTCTCCAAAATTATGTCTGTCATTATCTCTGTCAACTAAGATATCGTCTTCTTGAATGCTTGCTAATATTTTTAAATTAGCATATCCAAGATCAGATTCATAAATAGCAGCAAAAACCTTAGATGTTAATTTTTGATTTGAAAGCGTATCTTGAGATAGTTTTCTTTCATCTTTTGAACTTAAATCATCAATTCCTTTCATAGCAGCGCCATTCCTATCAGAATCAAAATATTGTCCAAATACTCTTAAAGAAGATGTTTCTGAGAGATTAAATAACCAATCACTTCTAATACTAATATTTGAGGCATCATCTAAATCTTGCCCATTAACTATGTTTTCTGTGAATCCATCTCTCTCGGTAGTGGATATTGAAAATTTTGTGGCAATAGAGTCTGATATTGGAATATTAGAAGTTGCAGTTAATTTTTTAAGATTATATCCACCTATAGTCACTGAGGCATTTGTGTATGAATCATTAATAGATGGCATTTTGCTTACAACATTAATTGCGCCTCCTGTAGCGTTTTGACCAAATAGAGTTCCTTGAGGGCCTCTAGCTACTTCAACCCGTTCAACATCAACAAAATCTGTTAATAGTGCAAATGGTGAAGCAATAAAAATACCATCCATATGATACGCAACTGAAGGAGCTGCTATGGCATTTTGGTTTGTTTCATTACCCACACCTCTTATAGATATAACAGTTTTATATCCCTCATTTTTAGCAACAGTCACACCTGGAACTACAGCAGTAAGATCAACAAAAGATGTAATATTTTTGTTTTCTATTTCTGATGATGTAATAGCGGTAATTGCTTGAGAAATTGTCTGTAAGCTCTCATCTTTTTTTTCAGCAGTAACAATTACTTCTTCAAAAACTTGCTGATTTTCTTGAGACGAAAGGTATCCACTTAGTAAAAATAAAAAAGATACTAACGATAAATTTATGATACTT
>CACADH010000001.1:0-246355 GCA_902531245.1 uncultured SAR86 cluster bacterium | reverse complement strand
AGGAGATCGCAAGAAAGATTTTTGGTTCAGGATATTATTAATAAATTTTCATCTGACTATAAAGTAATTGTTGTTGGTGATGCGACAATGGCTCCTTATGAAATTACCAATGCAGGTGGAAGCATTGAGCATTGGAACGAAGAGGCCGGTCACACATGGATAAAACGATTATCGGATCACTTTGAAAATATGGCATGGTTAAATCCTGTCCCTGATGATCATTGGGACTATACTTCTTCCATATGCATTCTTAGAGATTTATTTGAAAATAGAATGTATCCTCTAACCTTGAAAGGTTTAGAAGATGGTATGGCTGAGTTGTCTAAATGAATAAAGAAAATGCTATAAAGTGGGGACCTTTTAGCTTAAGAATCCCTTTTATTCATATGAAATTCTTAACAGGTGAATTTCTACAAGGCCTAATTATTGCTGGAGCTACAGCATTAGCAGGCGCTCCTATAGTAATGGCACTTGGTTTAAGTTTTGAACAGGCTGTTGCATGCGCACTTATAGCGAGCATACTTATAACGTCTGGACCTATCATTTTTGGTGAACCATTGGCTCCTGGTTGGGTCACACCAGCACTTCCTCTTGTAATAGCATTTTTTATTTCAAAAGGATTTTTTGACGGTAATTATAGAGAAGAAGCATTTCAATATATGGCTGCAATGTGCATCGAATTTACCTTAATTATTATATTCTTGGGTGTTACAGGGCTTGGTAAAGTAATTGTAGAAAAAATTCCTAATGCACTTAAATCAGGAATTATTTTGGGAGCAGCTTTAGCAGCCTTTTACCAGATTTTCTTTAGTGAATATGAAAGATACATAGGAGACACTCCTGTTGCTATGTTTACCATATTAATAATTTGTACCATTACAACTTTTTCAGAACCATTTAAAAGGCTAGCTGAAAATAATAAAATTTTAAGAATTATAGGTTCTCTTGGATTATTGCCAGGATTTATGATTGCAACTTTAATTGGTTATTTTATTGGGGAGATAAGCTTTGATATTCAGTCCGGTTTTATAGCTCCACCAGTAAATGAGGTATATAAACTTACCTCACCATTCTCAATAGGTTTTCCACCAATGGCTTATTATTTAGAGGTTTTACCTTTAGTGATTATTGGATACTTATTATTATTTGGTGATTTTGTTACTGGAATTGAAATTTTAAAAGATGGTCAAAAAAAGAGACCTGATGAACCAATTAATATTGATATCAATAGAGCACATAATAGCGTTGGAATCAGAAACTTATTAGGGTCAATTGTTAATCCATTCTTTCCAACTCAAGGCGCTTTATGGACAGGAGTTCATGTAGTAATTGTTGAAAGATGGAAACAGGGTAATGATGTTATGAAGTCATTATTTGATGGTATTGGCTCTTATTATTTAATGGGAATACCTTTATTATTTTTTGCATTACCTTTTATAACTTTTATGAAACCTTTGATGATATTAGCCTTAGGTGTAACTCTAGTCCTTACAGGCCTAGCATGTTCATATGTTGCAATGTCACTAGTTAAAAGAAATTCAGAAATCGCAATATCAATTGTTACAGCTCTTTTTGTTGCTTTTGGAGAATTTAATGGAGTAGCTGCTCCATGGATAGGAATCCTTATTGGTTTAATTATGAGCATATTATTAGTAGATAAAAATTTACAAGAGAATTAAATTGAATAATTTTGCACTTGAAATTTCTGACTTAAGAAAAGTTTACTCAGGTGGAACTGAGGCCTTAAAAGGTATATCACTAAAAGTACAAGAGGGAGATTTCTATGCACTATTAGGTCCTAATGGTGCAGGCAAATCATCAACGATTGGAATTATTGGAACTTTGGTCACTAAAACTGGAGGATCTGTAAAAATCTTTAATAAAGATATAGATAGCAACGTTTCAGCTGCTAAGTCAATATTAGGAGTTGTCTCACAAGAGATTAATTTTTCACAGTTTGAAAAAGTGATTGACATAGTAACAACACAAGCAGGTTTTTATGGAATCACTAAATCTATTGCAAAACCTAAAGTTGAGTCAATGTTAAAGAGACTGGGACTATGGGGTAAAAGGAATGATCAGGCCAGAACACTCTCAGGCGGCTATAAAAGAAGATTAATGATTGCAAAAGCTCTTATACATGAACCTAAGTTATTAATTTTAGATGAGCCCACTGCTGGAGTTGATATCGAACTTAGGAGAGAGATGTGGAATTTTTTAAAAGAAATAAATAAAAATGGTACGACAATAATTTTAACTACACATTATTTAGAAGAAGCAGAACAATTATGTAGAAACATAGGAATAATTGATCAAGGAGAAATTATTGCTGACACTTCAATGAAAGATTTACTAAGTAGATTGGATGTGCAGGGATTTGTTCTTGATTTAGAAGAGCCACTAGAAAAAGAGCCTGCAATAGATGGATTTGAATTAAGGCTTGAGGATTCTTTAACACTTGTAACAGCTATCAATAAGGATAAGTCTATAAATGGATTATTCGATGAACTTAATAAACTTGGTATTAAAGTCAAATCAATGCGAAATGAATCAAATAGACTTGAAGAATTATTTATTGAGATGATAAAAAAATAAAATGAACAAACAAAGAAACATACAAGTTGCAGTAACACTCTGGACATTAACTTCTAAAGAAATTAGAAGATTTATGAGGATTTGGATTCAAACTCTAGTACCTCCAGCAGTAACAATGTCATTATATTTTGTAATATTTGGATCGCTCATTGGCCCCAGGATAGGCGAGATGGATGGATTTGATTACGTCCAATTTATGATTCCAGGTTTGATTATGATGTCTGTAATTACAAATTCATATGCAAATGTTGTTTCATCCTTTTATGGTGTAAAGTTTCAGAAATCAATTGAAGAGTTATTAATATCACCAATGCCAAACTGGACAATATTATTAGGATTTATCTTAGGTGGAGTGAGTAGAGGTATCATAGTAGGAATTATTGTATTTTTTGTAAGTCTCTATTTTTATCCAGAATTTGAGATAGCAAACCCAGGCCTGACAATACTTGTTCTTTTTTTAACTGCTACATTATTTTCATTAATGGGATTTATTAATGCAGTTTTTGCTGATAGTTTTGATGATATTTCAGTTATACCAACTTTTGTATTAACTCCTTTGATATATTTAGGAGGTGTATTTTATTCAATAAATATTTTGCCTGAATTCTGGAGATCTGTATCTATGGCTAATCCTATGCTTTATGTTGTTAATACCTTTCGGGAAGGAATGCTTGGTATAAGCGATGTATCAATTTCATTTTCATTATCGATGATTTCATTATTCATTTTTATTTTTACAAGCCTTTCTCTATATTTACTCCATAAAGGGATTGGTATCAGAGAATGAAAACAAAATTTCTAGGCAAACATAATAAAAATCTTAAAAAATCTGGTAAATCACTTCTTGATAGCATTGAAAGAATAAAAGAAGATATAAATATTGGTGTTGATATATGGAATATTTATGACTTTATGTATCTTGATGCCAAGAAGATACCTCATTTATTAGTTTTAGAAATAATAATACCTTCAAATTCAAATTTAATAATTGAATCTAAATCAATGAAGATATATTTAAATCACTTTTACAATAGATCATTTAAATCTAAGCCTGAAATTTTAAAAATAATAAAAAAAGACATTGAAAGTAGGATTAAATCAAATATTAAAGTTAAATTTATAAGCTCTTTCTCTAATGAACCTAAAATAATAAATCTAAATTCTTTAAAGTCTAAATCAACACCAGTTAAAAGAGTTTTAAAATTTAATGGATTTAGATCAATTTGCCCAGTTACCTCGCAACCAGATTTTGCAAATATTTATATATATTCAGATAGATCAATTGATACCAAATGGCTAACAGATTATTTAATATCATTTAGAGATCATGGTGGATTTCATGAGCAATGCATTGAATTAATTTTTATAAAGTTAAAAAATAAATATGAGATCAATCATCTTGAGGTATGTGGAAGATTTCAAAGAAGAGGTGGGATTGATATAAACCCTACAAGGGGTACTCATAATAAAAAATTGTTCTCTAACTTTAGAGAATTTAATCAATAATAGATCTAATAAATATACTTAACATTTCATAGTATTTAATTAATAATAATTATTCTTAAAAAGGAGAGAATATGAAAAATATATTATTACTTGTCTTAACATTTTCAATTTCAAATGTTTTTGCTGAAATTTGGGAAGACTATGAACCTTCAGATCAACAAATCCAATTAACTGTAATAGATGTTCAATCTAATTATTTAGATAACTACTTAGTTAATTTAAAAAGAACTTGGGTTAGGTCTGTAGAAGTTCAGAAAGAACTTGGTCAGATAGTTGATTATGGAGTCTATGTATCAGACGGAGCTAATAGTCCAAATGTATGGTTAACGATTACATATGAAAATATGGCCGCTATGCAACAATCTAAAGAAAAATGGGATGCCGTAAATGCTGTGCTTGAAGAAAGATATGGCGATGATGAAGAAGAATTAGATAAAATTTCTAAAGGCTATGAAGAAATTAGAATTATGATCGATAATCAAAGAATTAATAGAGTTAATTTTAATATGTAAATATATCACCCGCTTGCTTCAAATAAGCGGGTTTTTTTATGGCGGAAGGTGAGGGAATCGAACCCCCGCGCCGTTGCCGACGACACCTTTCCAAGGTGCTGCATTACCGCTCTGCCAACCTTCCAAAAATGTAATGATAATTATACTTGTTTAGATTAAACGTTATATGTATTATATTTTTACATGTCTAGTGATTATACAAAAAGCCTTATCAGCATTCTCGAAATGCTTTGGAATATAGAAAAAGATCTTAATTTAGTTTCGTACAATGAAACTGAAAAAAAAGTTTATTACATAATCGTATGGTTATTATCAAATAATGATGCCTGTAATATTAGTGATGTAATTAATTCTTCAGGTTATTCAAGATCAACTGTTTACAAAACTATTAAAAAATTTGAAAGCGCAGACCTCGTTATCGTAAAACAATCAAAAGGAGATAAAAGGGAATTTAACTTAGTTTTAGCTTCTTAGTAATTTAAAAATCTATGCTTCACTTACTTAAAGTAACTATTACTGTATATGTATTTTCGATGTTTTGTTATGCAGTGTGGTATCCACTTCAAGTTATAGATCTTGCAAATTTAAATCCTAATAGGGAATGGTTAGGAAGTCTGTGTTACTTACCTCATGGAGCAAGGGTGCTAATGTTTTGTTTTTTTAGATATCAATCATTACCAGGACTATATTTAGCAGAAATATCAGGACCTTCATTAATAAATAACGAAGATTATATGACTGGGTGGTCTATAGCTGCATTTGCATCATTATTTTCAGTTGTAGCATCTGTTGAGCTTGTAAAATGGACTCGTTCAACTCCTGGATTTTTTTCTTTTTTTAAAAAAGTGAACTTTGAAAATTATAAATTTTTATTTTTAGTAGTAATAGTGTCTTCATTATTAAATGGTATTTTAGTAAACGTAGTTTTATCTGTTATTAATTGGACAGATTCAATAAGCGTAATTACTGTATTTAGATTTGCTGTCGGTGATTTATTGGGAGCAACCGCTGTTATCGCTGCTTTATGGGTAATATTTAAAACACTTGTAGATACCAGGTTGATTATTGATCCAGAAAATAATTAACTTGTATACTGTATATATATACAGTATAATTAATATATGAAAAACATAATCTATCTACATAATGATCCAATTCTATTAGAGCTCAATTCATCAGTTGATAAAGAAGCTTCAAAAAAGATGATCGCATTCAAATACTTTAATGGTGACGAAACATTGCTTAATGAATATCTTATAGATAATGAATTTAGTGATTGTAATTCTAACTACAAAGATTTCCATATTGAACCTAAATCACAGTTAGAATTCTCATTTTAATCTTCATTTAATGACATATAGGTATATAATTTAATTTGGTGTCTTATTTAGCAATTTTTTAAGGGGATTGCTAAATATTTTATTACTACCCTGAACATGGAGGTGGTCCTATTAGTATTTATATAACAACAGGAAACGGAGGATTTATCTTTTGACAGAGGTATTTTTTTAGTTTCCGGCTAACAACTGTTATTAACATTAGTTAGTTCATAGCCCTCAAATTTATTTGGGGGCTTTTTATTTATCAATCTTATGGAATTAAAGTATTGGGTAATATTAACGTTTCTTGGTGCTATATGGGGTAGCGCTTTTATATTTATAAAAATAGCAGCTCCAGAATTTGGTGCTATTGGATTAGTTCAGATGAGACTGCTTATTGCATCGTCAGTTTTTGTTCCCATCTTACTTAAAAAGAAATATATACAACTACTACCATTAACATGGAAACACTCATTAGTATTAGCAATAACAAACAATGCTATTCCATTTACTCTTTTTTCATTTGGAAGTTTTGGTGCAGACTCAAATATTCTTGCAATATTAAATGCAACCACAGCATTTAATACAATGATAATTGCATTTTTCTGGTTAAATGAAAAGGTAACACCCAAACAGATATTTGGATTAATTCTTGGTTTTGTTGGTGTTATTATTCTTGTTAATCCAGAATCATCTTCTACATCAATTTTTTCAGCTATCTTGTGTTTATTAGGAGCTGCTTGCTATTCATTTTCAACTGTATTTATTCAAAAATATTCGCAGAGTTCAGACAAACTTGTATTAATTGGATGGTCTATAGTTTTTAGTGCATTTATTATGATTCCGTTAACTTTATTGAATCTTCCAACTGAATTACCTTCATTTAAAGCATTTACAGCTGCAGCCTGGTTGGGATCAATTTCTACTGGCTTAGCATTCTTTGGGTATGTCTATTTAATAGAAAAGATTGGTGCTGTAAAAACATCAACAGTTGCATATTTTTTACCAATATTTGGAATTTTTTGGGGTGCAATATTCCTAGGAGAGATTATTACATTTGGAATTTTATTAGGATGCGGAACCATTCTTATTGGTGTATTCTTCGCAACATCTAATAATAAAAATAATATTAAAGGTGAAATACATGCAAACTAAATCATTAAACGTATTACTTGAAATTGCTAATAAAGAAATCAAGAGATTAACTTTTGATGAATCAATGGATATTATAAAAAATTCAAAATTTGTAATAATTGATGTTCGTGAAGAATCAGAAGTTTATAGCCAAGGCATTATTAAAGACGCAATTCATATACCAAGAGGATTGATAGAATTTAAGCTTTCACCAGATTCACCCGATAATCCGGTTAACATAGATAAAGATACAAACATATTGGTTTATTGTGCTGGAGGTTTTAGATCAGCATTAGCAGCTAAAACCCTATCAGATATGGGTTTTCATAATGTTTTTAACATAGGCGGTTTTAAAGAATGGATAGATTCAGGTGGAGAGATACAAGCATCACCATAATTCTTGTATAATCTTTCTATATTTTTTTTACATATTTAAAGGATACATAATGAAAAAATTTGCACTCTTTTTATCGTTAGGATTAATTTTTAATTTTCAAAAAATTAATTCTCAAGAAAGTTCAATTGAAGAAATTATTGTTACCGCAACTAAAACTGAAAAAACACTTCAGGAAGTTCCTGTTGCTGTATCGGTTGTTTCTGCGGATACAATTGAAAAGGCTAATATAATTGATATTCTTGATCTAAAAGCAGTAGTACCATCTTTGGATACACGCCAAAGAAGTACTTCAACACAATCAACTTTCTTTATAAGAGGTTTTGGTAATGGTGATTATAACCAAGGTATTGAACCATCTGTTGCAGTTTTCATAGATGGTGTATATAGATCAAAAATGCAATCACAGATCTCAGATTTACCTTTAATAGAAAGAATTGAAGTTCTTAGAGGACCTCAAAGTACATTGTTTGGTAAAAACGCTACAGCTGGTGTTATTAACGTTGTAACAAAAAAACCATCTTTTGAAAAATCCAGTTTTATTTCTACAACTTTTGGTAATTTTAATTCAAAAATAGCAAAGATTTATTCAACAGGTCCTATTAGTGAAACAGCGGCATATAGTTTATATGCAAGTTTTAATAAGTCAGACGGTCATTCAGATAACATGACCACAGGTAATGACGTTAATAATAGAGACAGATCTAATTTTAGAGGTGAAATATTACTTCAACCTTCAGATGATTTGTCAGTGAGAATAACCGCAGATTACGATAAATATGATGAAACATGTTGTGCAGTTGGAAGTGCTGCCTATGGTGTTGCTAATCAAATAGTAGCCCCTATGGGAGGCGCAGTAATTCCTAATAATCCATTTACCCAGAAAGTCTTCTTTGATTTTGATCCTAATACATCAGGTGATAATACTGGTTTGTCGGCACATGTTAAATATAACTTTAATGATATGGTCTTTGAAAGTATTTCATCAACTAGAAACTCATACATGGATAATGTTCAAGACGTTGACTTTGATGGTGCACCAATAGTTAATCCCAGCCCAATAACTCAAGATTTAGATCAAATAACTCAAGAATTTAGACTATATAGTGATAATGATAGTGATTTAAATTGGTTGATTGGTGCTCATTATTACAAAGAAGAAATGGATTATGAAGAATCGATATACTATGGTCCTGGTTTTAGAGGCTATATTGGAGCATTTCTTCCACCTGGATCATTTGCAGGTCTTGAAGCGGCTTTTGGTTTACCAAGTGGTACTGTATTCCCAGCTGGCGCCGGAAATACTGAAACAGCTACTCAAGATAATACAAGTACCTCAATATTTATGCAGGCTGATTACAATATTACAGACAAATTAAACATTCTTGTTGGTGTAAGTTATCTCGAAGACGAAAAAACTGTTTCATATAACCAAGTTAATACTGATTTTTTCTCTCAACTTGATTTTGTTGGTATTGTTACAGCACAATTAATGGGTCTTGGATTTCCAGCTGCTACTGCACAGGCTTTAGCATCAGATCCTGCTTCAAATCAGTTGCTTGCATTCCAAGCTCTCCAATTACTTCCTCAATTTGTAAATTTCCCAAATGTTGCTAATGATGGAAAAAGTAAAGATGATAATGTTGATCACAATATAAAATTTACATATACGGTTAATGATTTCGCTTCTATATATGGAGGCATTTCAACTGGTTTTAAAGCTTCTGCTTGGAATATTTCAAGAGATTCTAGACCTACTGCTACTGAAATTGCAGCATTAGCTGCTGCAGGAACTCCAGTTGGGGCTAATACAACTGTTGGTACAAGATATGCCAATCCTGAAAAAGCAGAAGTATTAGAACTTGGTGCAAAAATTTTACTCCCATCTGGATATTTAAATATAGCAATATTTGATCAAGAAATTGAAGATTTTCAAACCAATACTTTTGTAGGAACTGGTTTTGTTCTTGCAAATGCAGGATCACAATCTAGTGATGGATATGAATTTGATTTGGTTATGTCACCAACTGAATCTATTGACTTATCAATTAGCGGACTATTTATGGATCCAATATATGATTCATACGTAGGAGCAGCTGCTGGTGATTTATCTGGTACAGTTCCATCAAATATTCCTGAAGATACAATTTCTTCGACCGCAACATATAACTTTAATATTAATAATTGGGATTCGTATTTAAGAATTTCTCATTTATATTCTAGTAAGGCATTTTTATTAGAAAATCCAGCTCATCAGGCTATCCTAGAATCTCGAGGAAATGGCTTTAGAGAACAAGATACGCTTAACTTCACTCTAGGATTTCAAAAAGATGATTTATCAATTAGCGTTTGGGGTAAAAACATCAATGATGATGAATATTTAACCTCTGCTTTTGTTGCTGTTGCTGATTTATCTGAAACGACTTTTTTTGGGTATCCTAATGGATATAAAACATATGGAGTAACATTAAATTATTCTTTTTAAAAGATAATTTATAATTAACTAAAGGAGTTCATTTGAACTCCTTTTTTATTAAATATAAAATGGCGCGCCCGGGAAGATTCGAACTCCCGACCCCTTGGTTCGAAGCCAAGTACTCTGTCCAACTGAGCTACAGGCGCTAAGAACTGTATAGGTTAATTCAAAGTACTTAAACTATCAAAAATAAATACAAAATTTTATTGTTATAATTTAATGCAAATTTTATAATCAGTGTTGATTCATTTGACTAGGGGGTAAGATGAAGTATTTCAGAAATCTAATTATCATTATTGTTAGTATTTATGTAATTACACTTGGTTTTGTTTTTGTTGATGTAGGTGATACAAGACCCCTAGTAAGTTTGTTTAAAAAATTACAGTCAGATTCAGCACTAAAAGTTGTTGATTTCTCTGTAGATAAAGAAACTAGTTCTAAATCTAAACCAGCCCCAAACTTGAATAGGAATCCCTATTATGGTGATTTACATGTTCATACCAAATATTCTTTTGATGCTTATGTCTTTGGTGTAACTGCATCACCAGATGATGCCTATAGATATGCTAAAGGAGAGGGGATTAAACATCCTCTTGGTTATGAGATGAAACTGAGAGAACCTTTAGATTTTTATTCTGTTACTGATCATGGTTTTTACATGGGAATGATCCAAGCTTATGCAGATACAACAACTGATATTTCCCAAAATGATTTTGCTGAACCTTTTCATAATTTAAATAGACTTGAAAATTTAACAGTCGAATCTGCTGGACAAAGATCAAATATTTTTAGTAGCGTGCTTGCAGGAACAGTTACTCAGCCTTATCCTGATTGGCATCCTAAGATTATTAAAGCCTATTTAACTAGAAATACTCAGAATGCATTAAAATCTTTTGATTATGATATTCATAAATCAGCTTGGGCTGATATAGCAAGATCTGCAAATGAACATAATGATCCTGGACATTTCACTGCTTTTATTGGATATGAGTTTACAACTTCAACTAATATAGAAGGTGGAAATCTCCATAGGAATGTAATTTTTGAATCCTCAAAAGCATCAATTAGACCCTGGACAAGAATTGATTCAATTAATCCAGAGGATCTATGGACTTGGCAAGACAAATTAAGAGATAAAGGAATAGATACTATTTCAATGCCTCATAACTCAAATGGTTCAAACGGCCAAATGTTTGAAATGGAAACTTTTTACGGCAATGCTATAACTAATGATTATGCTGAAAAAAGAATGAGAAATGAACCAATTGTTGAGATCACACAAGTAAAAGGAACATCCGAAACACATCCATTGCTTTCACCTGATGATGAATGGGCTGATTTTGAAATAATGGATGTAAGAGTGGGAAGTAGGCCTCCAACTTATAGTAAGCCATCAGGATCTTATGTCAGAGAAGCTTATTTAAATGGTTTGACAATGGAATTTACAAGACAAGGCAATCCATACAAATTTGGTTTAATAGGCTCAAGCGATACTCATACAGGTGGAGGTGCATTTGAAGAATCTAATTATTGGTCAAAAGTTGGTCTTCTTGATGGTGATCCAGAAAATAGAGGATCTGTTCCACTAGCAGAAGAAAATATTGAAAGGTTAGATGAATATATGAGAGCTTTTAATCAACCAATCAGCACAGTAAATTTAGATCAAGGTGAATATGCTAATACTGGATTTACACAATGGGGTGCCTCTGGATTAGCTGCGGTATGGGCAGAAGAAAATACAAGAGAATCAATTTTTAATGCTTTTAGAAGAAAGGAAACATTTGCTACAACTGGATCTAGAATAGCAGTAAGATTTTTTGCTGGTTACGATTTATCTTCAATAAATCTTAATTCAGATTCAGTAATATCCGAAGCTTACGAAAAAGGCGTGACTATGGGCTCAGATCTTTTACAAGACAATGATAAGATTCCTGAGTTTATTGTTTGGGCACAAAAAGATAAAAATGGTGCGCCTCTTCAAAGGGTTCAAATTATCAAAGGATGGATTGATGTTAATAGCGGCAGGCCAAAAGAAAAAGTCTTTGATGTTGTATGTTCAGATGGTTTAGAACCAGATCCAATAACAAACAGATGTCCAGATAATGGTGCCAAGGTAAATATTAATGATTGCTCCATTACTAAAAATGTTGGCTCTTCTGAGCTTAAAACAACTTGGAAAGATCCTGAATTTGTTAATGTAGATAAATCTTTTTATTATGTAAGAGTCCTTGAAAATCCCACATGTAGATGGAGTACCTGGGATGCTATAAAAGCTGGCTATAAACCTAGAGAAGATCTTCACGAAACAATTCAAGAAAGAGCATGGTCATCACCTATTTGGTATATTCCAGATGAATCAGATGTTGATGTTATTCCACTAGGCGGAACTGTATCTCTCAGAGATCTGAATTAAGACTCTCATAAATTGAAACATAAATTATTAATCTTCTTCTTAGTTGGATTTTTAATATATCTTATTGATATAGGGTTAAATTCTTATGATGAAAAAGAAATTTATATAAGTGATCAAGAAATTATAAGTCTTGTAACTGCTTGGAAATCACAGGTTGGAAGGAATCCAAATGATGATGAAATTACAAGAATTATTAATAATTTAGTTGAAGAAGAAATTCTTTACAGAGAAGCTTTATTATTAGGCTTAGAAAAAGAAGATCGTATTATAAAAAGAAGACTAGCTCAAAAAATATCTTTTCTTAAACAAGAATCAATCCCTAAAGCTCCTACTTATAATGATCTTAGTAATTACTACAATAATAATAAAGATAAATACTTTATAGATCCTAAATATACTTTTACCCATTATTTTTTTTCATCAGATAATGATTCAAATAAAAGATCTAAAGAAGCATTCTCAAATATTTATTTAAATTTTGAAATAGAATCTGATCCTTTCTTTCTCGGTAAGAATTTTGTAGACATAACTAAAAGAGATATTGAAAGTGATTTTGGAAATAATTTTAGCAATCATTTTGATAGCATAGAGCTTGATAAATGGCTTGGACCTTTCAGATCTGCTTTTGGCCATCACATCATTTATGTAACAAGTTATCAAGAAGGATTTTATCCTGATATCAATAAGGTGCTTAAGAAAGTTGAAGTCGATTTCATGCTTTACCAAAAAGACATTGCACTTGAAAAATACTTAAATGAAATAAAATCTGAATATAAAATTTATATAAATCCTGATTTACAAATCTAATGAAAAATATTTTATTTTTATTAATATTTTTATCATTTGAAACAAAATCTCATGAGTTTAATCCCGCTCATCTTGTTGTTGAAGAGTTGGATAATAAAAATTTTATTTATGAAGCCACCTGGATGTATCCATTTAAAAACATTGGAAAAAGGGCAGAAATAATTTTTCCAGATGAATGTATATCTGAGTCAAGCGACTTATATTATCAAGGTAAATATATAAATGAAAAAATATATTTAGATTGCTCATCATCACTTAAAGGTTTATTAATAGAAGTTATAAATCTAAGTGTTCTTACAGATGCATTAATTACTATAAACTTTGAAAATGATGATGTTGTTGAAGGTATTGTAAACAATAAAAATTCCTCCATAACTATTCCTCTAAATGAAAGTTATCTTCCTACAGCATATATTTCTCTTGGTATAGATCATTTATTAGATGGGTTAGATCATATTTTATTTATCTTTGGTTTGATGTTCCTTGTCGTAGGAACTTTAAATTTAATAAAAACAATTACAGCATTTACAATCGCTCATAGCATTACTCTTGGTCTATCAGTGCTAGATGTTATTTCTATGCCTCAATTGACTGTTGAAATACTCATTGCATTGACAATAGTCTATCTAGCAGTAGAAATAAATAATTCTAAGAAATATGACTTTACTCCCTGGGGTCTAGCATTTGGATTTGGATTACTTCATGGTTTGGGGTTTGCAGGAGCATTAAATGATATTGGGATAGATAATAATCAAATATTTCTTTCATTATTATTTTTTAATATTGGTATTGAACTAGGTCAATTATTCTTGATTCCATTTATATCATTAGTTATATATATGTCTCATAAATTAAATTTTTATAAAAAAAGCGTTGAATTTTCTTCATATGCAGTTGGTTCAATGGGCGCATATTGGTTAATCAGTAGATTTATAAGTTTGATTTATTAATTAGACTAGAATGGCGCGCCCGGAGAGATTCGAACTCCCGACCTCTTGGTTCGTAGCCAAGCACTCTAATCCAACTGAGCTACGGGCGCGATTATTAAATTTTACGAGCTTCTTCGGGCAACATAACAGGAATACCGTCTTTAATGGGATATGCTAAATCAGATTCTTTACAAATTAATTCATTCGTATCTTCATTATGAGATAAAGGTTTTTTTGATATTGGACACACCAATATTTCCAGTAATTTTTTATCTAAAGCTGCCATAGCTCAAAAGTATACATGATGAATGAAATTTTGTTTATATATGTTATCTTAATGCTTTTAATAACATCTAAAAATGAATTCATTACAGTTAATAGCTCTTGATAATTTCCCATTAATAGAACCCGATGATGATTTAGTTGAAATTATAGTCAAGTCTATAAATTCTAATAATATTTTAATTGACGATATGGATATTATTGTTATTGCTCAAAAGATAATTTCAAAAGCAGAAAATAGATTTGTAGATTTAGATAAGATTCAGATATCTGAAGAAGCTAACATGTTAGCTTTAAAAACAAATAAAGATCCTGGATTGATTCAAGCAATCATAAATGAATCTAATAAGATCCTATCTACAGATAAAGGTGTTGTAATTGTTGAGCACAATTTAGGATTTATAAATATTAATGCTGGAATAGATCAGTCAAATATTCAACAAAAAAATAACTTAGCATTATTACTTCCAAAAGATCCCTCAAAAAGCGCTAAAAAATTAGGTATAAGCTTATCAAAGGCTTTGAATAAGAATATTTCAGTCATAATATCTGATTCAATGACAAGACCTTATAGATCTGGCGTTATTAATTTTGCACTAGCAAGTTACAATTTGCCAAGCCTTCTAGATTTAAAAGGTAAAAAAGATTTGTATGGTAACAAACTAAAAGGCACTGAAGTTGCAATCGCTGATGAGTTATCATCAGCCTCAGGATTGCTTATGGGACAAACTGATGAAAAGAAACCGGTAATATTAATTAAAGGATTTGATAAAAGTTCCCATGAAGTTAATGATGCAGTTGACTTAATTGTTAAAGAAAATGAAGACTTATATAGATAATTATAAAATCATATAATTAGCCAATGAAATTAAGTGTGAACCTTAACAAAATAGCGTTATTAAGAAATGCTAGAGGTGAAAATTACCCAGATTTAAAATATTTTGCAAATAAAACAATAGATTTAGGTGTTGATGGATTAACTCTTCATCCAAGACCTGATCATCGCCATGCAACAAGTAATGACGTTATTGATCTTTCAAATTTAACTAAAGAAAGAGGGGTAGAGTTTAATATTGAAGGTAATCCATTCTCAAAACCTAATAATGAATTTATGGGTTTTTGTGAATTAGTTAAAATAATAATGCCTAATCAAATAACTCTTGTTCCAGACACTATTAATCAAATAACATCAGATCATGGATGGATGCCTGGTTCACATGACGAAAATTTAAAAGATACTATCGAATTATTAAAAGAGAGCTCAGATAATGTAAAAATAAGTCTATTTATTGATAATATCATTGGTGTTGAATATGCTGCGGAAATGAATGCTGATTTAGTTGAAATTCACACCGGTAAGTTTTCAAATGCTATAGATAAAGGTGATACTTCTATACTTAGTGAAGTTCAAGAAATGATTGATTGTGCTTTAAACAAAAATTTATTAATCAATGCTGGCCATGATCTTAATTTAAATAATTTACATTATTTAGTTAAGATGGGTAATATAAATGAAGTATCCATCGGCCATGCGATTATAATAGATTCATTACATTATGGTTTTGAAGAAACAATATTAAAATATTTAAATATTATTAGGAATTAAAATGAATATAGAAGATAAATTAAAAGAACAGATAAAAGAAAATAGTATCTTAATCTACATGAAAGGAACACCATATGAGCCAAAGTGTGGCTTTTCTGCTAGAACTGTTCAAACATTGATTGATTGTGAATCACAATTTAGTTATGTTGATGTTCTTGAAAATGATGATGTAAGAGCTTCATTGCCAAAAGTATCAGATTGGCCAACATTTCCCCAGGTTTTTATTAATGGTGAGTTGGTTGGTGGTGCAGATATCATTGCTCAAATGCATGAAACCGGCGAACTTAAAAAACTTATTGATTCAGCTGAATCTTAAGAATCAAATTTATTAATAATAGAGCAGAATACTTTAGCTGTTACATTGCTATCATAAGCCGCAGAATGAGCTTCATCGTTATCATAATCAATATCCAATTCGTCGCAAATTCTTGCAAGTACAGTTTGACCAGTAGCAAGAACTCCTAATGATACGGTATCAATAACTGAAAATTTATGAAATGGAGTTTTTTTTATTTTATTTCTTTCATAAGCAGCAGTTAGAAATGAACTATCAAAATGTGCATTGTGTCCAACAAGAATAGCTCTAGAGCATTCGTATTTATTTTTAGTTTTATTTATTATCTTAAATAAATCTTTAATAGCATCAATTTCACTTAAAGAGGTTCTAAGTGGATGATCAAGTTTAATTTTAGTAAATTCTAGAGATTCTTTTTCTACAACAGAACCTTCAAAGGGGGTAATGTGATGCCTAAATGTTTCACCAACAAAAAGTTTATTATTTTTTTCCTCTATTAGAGTTATAGCAATTTCTAAAATTGCATTAGTTTCTGGATTAAAACCACCAGTCTCAATGTCTACAACGACGGGCAAATATTTTCTAAATCTATTTTTTAACACCAAGTTTTTCTTGTAATTTAGAATTTGAGGTAGTGTACCCAAAGGGAACACGTTCACCGGGATTTATTCTTCTATATGCTTCTTGAACTGCCAAAGTAGTTTCATGAAATCCTGATAATATTAAGTCCATTTTTCCTGGATAATCATTAATATCACCAACAGCAAATATTCCTTCTTTACTTGTTTGAAAGTTTTCTGTGTTTACAGATATTTTTTTACCATTAAGCTCTAAATCCCATTCCAACAATGGACCAAGCTTTTTATTTAATCCAAATAAAAATATTAGTTCATCAGCATCATGACTTTCAATTTTATTAGATTCAAAGTTCTTAAGTGTAACTCCTTCAACTTTCCCATTTCCTTTAATTGAATCAATAAGATACGGAGTTAGTAGATTAACTTTTCCATTTTTTACAAGTTCTCTCATCATTTCTTCAGTATGTTGAGCTCCTCTAAATGCATCTCTTCTATGAACTAAAGAAACTGATTTTGCTGTTTTTGATAATTCAACTGTCCAATCAAGAGCTGAGTCACCTCCGCCAAATATAAATATATTTTTATCCTTATATTGATCTACTGATCGAACAGCATACGAAACACCTTTATTTATATATTGGTCTGGATTATCTATATTAGGTGGTCTCCTTGGCTCAAAAGATCCGGCACCAGCTGCTATAAAAATATTTTTAGAAATAAATTTTTTATTTTCTGTTGTTATTACTTCCCAGTAATTATCATCACCATCTTGAATTTGATTTAATGAATCAACTCTCTGATCAAGATAAAGATCATACTCAAATGGCTCTATCTGTTTAAGTAATGCATTTACATGTTCCTGACCAGTTTGAAATGGAACACCTGGTATATCATATATAGGTTTTTCTGGATATAGTTCTGCACATTGGCCGCCTGGTCTATCGAGATTGTCAATAAGCGTACAATTTAATCCAAGTAACCCAGCTTCAAAAACTGTAAAAAGTCCGACAGGACCAGCGCCAATTACAATAATATCAGTTTTATCCATTATCTTACTTTCATTCCTGGTTCTGCTCCTTCATCAGGTGAAACCAAATAAATACCATCATCATTACTTGAAGCAAGAACCATACCTTCAGATATTCCAAATTTCATTTTTCTTGGCTCTAAATTATTAACTAATACAATATGCTTGTTAGTAAGTTCTTCTGGTTTGTACGCACTCTTAATACCAGCAAAAACATTTCTTGTTCCTAAGTCTCCAACATCTAAGGTAAGTTGTAGAAGCTTATCAGCTCCTTCAACATGATTAGCTTTTACAATTTTAGCTACCCTTAAATCAACAGCTGAAAATTGATCAATATTAATTAAATTTACATTATCCATATCTTCTTCCTCAGGAATTATTATTTTTTCAAGTCTATTTAGCAATGGTTTATAGTTATTTATTTTAGTTATTTCTGTTTTATCAACATCATCAATCGATATTTTATTAATATTTAAAAACTTAAAAGCTTCATTCGTTATATTAGGTATGATTGGATGAAGATATGTAGTTATTATATAAAAAGCATTTATAGCAGTTGAGGTAATATCAACTGCCTCATTTATATCCTTTTTCCATGGAGTCTGTCCATTTATATATTTGTTTATATCATCTGCTAAATCCATAATAATTCTTACTAATTTTGAATATTCTCTAGTTTCATATAATGAAATAATCTCATCCTTTTTTAGTATTAAATTATTAAGAATATTTTTATTAATATTTGTAGATAAAACATTTTTATTCTTTTTTATAAATGATGCAGATCTTGAGGCGATATTAAGATATTTTCCAACTAAGTCAGAATTAATTCTTTGAACATAATCTTCAAAATTTAAATCTATATCTTCAACTTTATTATTAAGCTTTGCAGCGAAGTAATATCTTAAGGTTTCAGGGTTAATTATATTTGCAAAGTCTTTTGCTAAGATGCCTGTTCCTTTGGATTTAGACATTTTTTCACCATTTATAGTTAAAAAACCATGAACATTAATTCCATTAGGTAGTTTAAAGTTAGCAGCACTTAAAAGTGCTGGCCAAAACAACCCATGGAAATATGCAATATCTTTTCCAATAAAATGATAAATCTCATACTCAGAATTTTCTGACCATAAATCTTGCATATCTAAATTATTTTTTTCAGCCCAGTTAGATATTGATGCTAAATAACCAATTGGTGCATCGACCCATACATAGAAATATTTATTTTTTTCTCCAGGTATTTCAAAACCAAAATAAGGCGCATCTCTTGAAATGTCCCATTTTTTTAAATCATCATTAAGCCATTCATTTAATTTATTTTTTACTGATTTTTGTAAATCTACATTTTTTAAAAAATCTTTTAGCATTTGATTCTTTTTAGGTAAATCAAAAAATATATGCTCACTTTCTTTCTTAATTGGAATTGAATTTGAAATAATTGAAATAGGATTTATTACCTCAAGTACGTCATAAGAAGCTCCACATACACCACAATTATCACCGTGTTGATCTTCTGCACCACATTTTGGACATGCTCCTTTTATAAATCTATCAGATAAGAACATCTCTTCTTTTTCATCATAATATTGTTCAATATTTGATTTAGAGATTAAATTATTATTCTTAGCACATTCATATATATATTCTGAGTATTTCTTATTTTCATCACTATGAGTTGAATAAAAATTTGCAAAATTGATTCCATAAAGCGCATATGTTGACTTGTGATCTTTATGAACATCAGCAATTAATTGTTCAGGTTTAATTCCCATCTCATTTGCTTTTAACATTACCGGTGTACCATGTGTATCATCAGCACAGAAAAATAGAGAATAATTACCATTAAGATTCTGAAATCTATTCCAAATATCTGTTTGAACAGCTTCAAGAATATGACCTAGGTGTAAAGGTGCATTTGCATAAGGCAAAGCTTGTGTGACAAGTATTTTTCTTTTAATTTTTTTAGAATTGTCCATTTATTATCTGTATTATATGTGAAAATATTACTTAATATGCCTATTAAAAAAATAATTGCGATTGGTTCAGCAAAAGGCGGAGTTGGTAAAAGTTCAATCACAGCATCTTTAGCATTGAGCCTATCTAAATATAAAAAAATCGGTATTCTAGATGCCGATATATATGGACCTAATCAAAATATATTATTTAAACTTGATACAAAAAATAAAATTGAAAACAAGGAAATTAAACCAACCATTAAAAAAGGCATAAAGATTGTATCCATGGGAAACATATTAAATTATGAAGATGCAGCCATATGGAGAGGCCCCATGCTTAGTGGAGCTATAAAAAAAATAATTCATGATACGAAATGGGGCGAATTGGATTATTTATTGATTGACATGCCTCCTGGGACTGGTGATGCCTATTTAACTATTTTTAAAGAATTATCAGTAGATGAATTTATCCTTGTTTCAACACCTAATATATTAGCAATTTCAGACCTACAAAAAACTCACACAATGTTAAAAAAATTAAACGTAAGCATTTTTGGATACATCTGCAACAATATTTTTAATATTAAAGATAAAGACAATAATTTTTTTATCTCAAACAAGATTAGACATCTTGGCACCTATGAATTTGATAAAAATCTACATGACTTTGATTTAGATTATAATCCTCATGTTACAGAGGATATATCCAAAATTATTCTGTCGGATGTATAATTAATTGTGAAATATTTATATTTGTTTTGTTTCATATTTTTTATCAACTATGCATCCTCAAATGAAGTAAGGGATCCCTTCGAAGACTTTAATAGAAAAACTTTTGAATTTAATGAAAAACTTGATGAGAATATCTTAAAACCAATAGCTCAGACATATTCAAAACTTCCCCCAAAATTTAAAAATGGAGTATCTAATTTTTTTAATAATCTTGAAGATGTAGAAACATCTATAAATCAATTACTACAAGGTAAGCCGAAAAAGTCTATTAATGATTTAACAAGATTTATTATAAATTCAACAATTGGTTTTGTTGGATTTATTGATGTAGCATCAAAAATTGGTCTTGATAGACATGAAGAAGATTTTGGTCAAACGCTTGCAGTATGGGGTGTAGGGCAGGGTCCATATATAATGCTACCTGGATTAGGCCCGTCAACCTTAAGAGATACATTAAGTAGACCTGTATCATCATTTTCCTCTGTTACATTTCATATGACTGACGCTGATGTAAACATTGCTCTTAAAACTATTGATGCAATAGAAACAAGAGAGAGATTGTTGGATGTTGAATCTTTGTTGTCAGGTGATAAATATTCATTTGTAAAAGATGCCTATGTTCAATCATTAAATTATGAAATAGCTGATGGAATAGACGTTCAAGATGACTTTGTTGATGACATGGAAGATTTCTTAATAGACTAGAAGATCCTCAAGTTCATTTTTATGATTTTTTAAATTATTATTTTTAATAATTTCTAAAATTTTTATTCTAAAAGATTTAGCATATTTGTCACCTCTAGATAAACCAAATAAATGTTTCATCATTCTACTTAGACTGTGACCATTCTGAATTTGTCTTTCAACATATTCTAAATACAGATTAAGTACTTCTTTTTTTGAATTAATTGAAGAATCAATTTTATAAAACTTAGGTTCAATATCTTTTAACATAAATGGATTATCGTAAGCTGCTCTTCCAATCATAACTCCATCAACTTTTTTAAGGTGACTTGAGGAATCATCAAGATTCATAATTCCGCCATTTATTATTATTTCAAGATCAGGGAAGTCTTTTTTTAATTTGTAAACATAATCATATTTTAAAGGAGGTATATTCCTATTTTGACGAGGACTAAGTCCTTTTAAAATTCCATTTCTTGCATGTATTATGAAAACTTTAACTCCAGATTGTTTAACAATCGAAACAAAATTATAAAGAAATTCATAATCTTCATTGTCATCTATTCCTAGCCTACATTTTATTGAAACTGGTATAGACACTGAATTTTTCATGCCAGTAAGACATTCTGCTACTAAATCTGGCTCCAGCATTAAGCATGCACCAAATTTACCCTTTTGGACTCTATCAGATGGACACCCAACATTTAGATTAATCTCATCGTAACCGTATTGTTCACATCTTTTTGAACATTCAATTAGATCAGAAAGATCAGAACCTCCTAGTTGAACTCCTACAGGATGTTCTTCAGGATTAAATTCTAACTGCTCAAAACATTTTCCATATATCAAAGATCCTGTTGCAATCATCTCAGTATATAAAAAAACACTTTTGGATATTAGACGCAGTAAAAAACGATCATGCATATCAGTGTATTGCATCATCGGTGCGACGCAAAATTTTCTATCTAATGCTTTCATCAAAGAAATATATTAATAGCTATGTATCCAACAATTGATAAGACTATGGTATATGGTAGTGCCATATATACCATTCTTAGATATGAGAGATTAATTAGTGGCGCAAGTGAAGAGGTCAATAAGAATAAAAATGCAGCTTGGCCGTTTGGTGTAGCAACACTTGGGATATTAGTACCAGTATTTATTGCAATAGCTAAATTATTGAATTGAGTTTCAGTAATAACACCATTATCAAAAGCGGTTTTAACTTCATTGATATAAATAGTTGCAACAAATACGTTGTCGCTTATTGCTGAAAGAAAACCATTCGCAACAAAGAATAATGAAGGTTGTGTTGAGGGATCCTGTGATAAAACATAATCAATTACTGGAGAGAATAGATGTTGATCATGAATAACACTAACAATTGCAAAAAATACAGCAAGTAATGCTGTAAAAGGTAAAGCTTCATGAAATGCTTCACCTAAATGATGTTCTTCAGTAATACCTTTAAACGCTGTTAGTAGAATTATCACACTTAAGCCAATCAAACCAACAGCAGCCAAATGTAATCCAAGAGCAATAACTAGGAAGACTGCTACTAATGACTCTATAACGAGCTCAGCTTTATCTTTTGCAGTAATATTGTCCTCTCTATATACTGAATAATCATTAAAAATTTCTCTAATATTTGTAGGCAACTGATTGCCAAAACCTGCAATTGCAAATTTTTCAATCATAAAACATGTAAAAATACCTGCTACAAATACAGGCATTGTTATGGGAGCCATTCTTAAAAAGAACTCCACGAACTCCCATCCAGCTATTGTCGCAATTAATAAATTTTGAGGTTCACCAACTAAAGTACAAACCCCACCTAGAGCAGTTCCTACTGCACCATGCATAACTAAATCTCTTAAGAAGGCTTTAAAATCTTCTAACTCTTCTAACTTTATTGAATTTATTGATGTATTGTTATGATAGTCATGAGATTCATTTGAAAAGGCACTACCCGATGCAACAGCATGATAAATTCTGTAAAAACCTATAGTTACTCCAATTAAAACAGCTGTAACTGTTAGAGCATCTAAAAAAGCTGATAAAACTGCTGCAGAGATACAAAATAACAATGACAATAATGTTTTTGAACGAATACTTAATAACAATTTTGTAAATATTGTTAACATTAAGTTTTTCATAAAATATATACCAGCAACCATGAAAACTAGAAGGAGTATTACTTCTAAGTTATTTTCAATTTCATGAAATACAGATTTTGTTGAAGTTAAGCCCATAACTATAGCTTCTAATGCAAGCAAACCACCAGGCTGAAGGGGATAGCACTTTAAGGCTAATGCTAATGTAAAAATAAATTGTAATAAAAATACCCATCCTATAATAAAATTACCATTCAAACCCATTGAGTTAAGTAACATTAATAACGGTGGATTAATTATAAGAAAGGCTATTATGGTAGACTTGTACCATCTCGGAGCATTACCTAAAAATAATTTTTGTATTTCATTAAACATTAGAACATTTTAAACTTAAATCATATGCATTTTAAAAGATTTTTAGATATAAATGGTAAAGAAAACAATCAATTTATTATTTTTAAAAATAATAAAATATTATATGAACCTAATTTAAAAACTTTTTTACTCGAAAGTAGTTATTTAGATATTGATTTAGAGATATCTTTGATCATTGGAATAGCTGAATCAAAAAATAAAATTTATGCCGTTGATATATCAAATTGTGAAAATGATATCAATATTGGTTATAAATCCTTGGTTGAATTTGATGTTAGACATTTACTAGCAATCTCAAAACCTGAGGATATTGTATTAATGGGCAGGGCAAATCAATTATTACATTGGCTTAGGAGTAATAAATATTCCGGATATTCTGGTGAGTTGAATAAATTTGATATGAAAGAAGAATCATTAGTTTGTCCTTCTACGTCAACGATGATATATCCATCAATAGCTCCTTGTGTATTGGCAATGGTAACTAAAGGAGATGAGATCTTGTTAGCAAGAAATAATTTATTTCCAGAAGGTTTATACAGTGTTCTGGCAGGCTTTGTTGAAGTATCAGAATCTGCTGAAGAAACAGTAAAGCGTGAAGTATTAGAAGAAGTAAGTATTATAGTAAAAAATCTTAAATACTATGGAAGTCAGCCATGGCCATTTCCATCACAATTAATGTTAGGATTTTCATGCGAATATGAATCAGGAGAAATAATAATAGATAAAAATGAAATAGCTGAAGCTAACTGGTATAAATACGACAAACTTCCTTATGTTCCACCAACTTCAAGTTTATCGGGAAAATTAATTAACTCTTTTGTCGAGGATCATTCTTAGCCCTTAAAGGAATATTCTTTTTTGGTTTCTTTTCTTTAACTATTTCCTTAATTGCTGATTTTTTAACTTTATTGGCATTAGTGTCATTATTAACCTTAGATTTTGTATCTATAGCCTTAGGTTTTGTATCATTTTTTATATTAGTTTTTCCTTTATTTTGGTTTTTATTATTTTTAACTTTTTCATTTGGTTTAGATTTTATTTTTGGAGGAACTCTTTTCTTATTATTTGTTTGCTTATTAGTGTTATTTTTATTTTGATATTTATTATTTCTATTAGAATTTTTATTTTTTACATAATTCTTTCTTTTATTATTGCGTCTTTGAGGCTTCTTTTTATTTTTAATTTCTTCAGTTTCGATGCCTGTTATTGATTTTAACCATTTCATCAAACCAGCTTTTTTTGTTTTTGGCATTTTAGGCGGCTTAACCCCGTCTACTAGTGGTTTCATTGCTTTTGATTGATTCGCATCATCTGTCCAACCAATATCTGGTTCTGGACTATTGGGCGTCAGTTTATACGAATCTATATTTTTTGTATCTGAGCTTTTAATTCTTATAACCTTGTAATATGGTCTAGATTTGTATGGATCAGCTATTATAAGTACTTTGACATCATTGGTTTTTTCAACATTTATTATGTCGTATCTTTTTTCATTTAAAAGGTAACTTGCAACATCAGCAGGTACGTAAACATGAATTTCGCCTGTATTTTCTTTTGCTGCATCCTCACCAAGAATTCTAAGAATAGATTGACCTAAAGATCTAGGGCCTCTTACTAAAACATGCTCAATATCATATGACTCATTTAAAGATGGCCTTAGCCTTTGTCTTGAAACTTCTAATAGCCCAAATCTTGAAATACTCGTTAATTGAACTCTTGCTCTATCTGAATATATTGCTTTTCTAAATGCAGTTTCAATTTTATTTTGATTATCTTCTTTTAGCATATCTATAAAATCTATAACAACAAGACCACCAACATCTCTTAACCTTAATTGTCTAGCAATTTCAGATGCAGCTTCTAAATTAGTTTTAAAGGCAGTTTCTTCAATATCTTTTCCTTTAGTTGATCTTGCTGAATTAACGTCAATAGTTGTCATTGCTTCAGTTGGATCTATAACAATAGACCCACCAGAGTTAAGTGAAATTTCTCTTTGAAAGGCTAACTCTATTTGTGATTCAATTTGATATCTATTAAAGAGGGGTATTTCCTCATCATAAAACTTAACTTTGTCAGCATGATCTGGAATAACGGCATCTATGAATTCTTTAGCTTCATTATAAATATCTTTGTTATCGATGAGTATTTCTTCTATATCATCTTTAAAATAATCTCTTACAACTCTTACAATTAATTTATCATCTCTGAAAATTAGTGATGGTGATATTGCATTTGGCATAGTGTTATTTATCTCATCCCACAATGCTAGTAAATATGCTAAGTCAAGGCTTAGTTCTTCTACAGTTCTACCAAGACCGTTAGTTCTGACTATAGCACTCATATTTTCAGGTATATTTAGCTTATCAAGAGTACTTTTTATTTGATCTCTTTCTTCACCGCTGATTCTTCTTGAAATTCCTCCGGATCGAGTTGAGTTAGGAATTAAAACTAGAAATCGTCCAGCAAGACCAATTTGAGTTGTTAAAGCCGCACCTTTTGTTCCTCTTTCTTCTTTAGTTACTTGAACAACTATTTCTTGACCTTCTTCGAGAGTACAGATGTATTTTCCTTTCTTATCTTTTTTATAATATTCACTAGAAAGGTCTTTTAATGGAAGAAAACCATGCCTTTCAGATCCAAAATTAACAAATGCAGCATCTAGACTTGATTCTATTCGTGAAACTGTAGCCTTAAATATACTCCCTTTTAGAAGTGTTTTTTCTGATGACTCAGTATCAAAATCAAATAATTTAGCCCCATCAACAAGAGCAACGCGAAGTTCGTCTCCATATGATGAATTAATAAGTATTCTTTTCATTACATTCTCCCTATAAATTAGGAAGATAATTCAGCAGTGCGCTATTTTAAGCTTCTATCAGTTAGTCTTACGTATATTTGCTAACATGATTAACCCATTTATGGGTTGAAATATTTAACTGTTGTATTTATCTTTCTTATATTATAACTAGTCAATACTAGTTATTTAGTTGTATATCCTATAGATTTGTAATATGTCTGTCAAAAAATTAACAATAAATATTGATAATGAAGGTAGACGTATAGATAATTTTTTAATATCACTATATAAAAACATACCAAAATCAAAGATATATAAAATTATTAGAAAAGGTGAGGTAAGAGTTAACTCTTCAAGGATCAAAGCTCATTACAAATTAGTTGCTAACGACATTGTAAGAATTCCACCTAATCTTCACTCAGATAAAACAATTAAAAAAAGAATCAGAGATGATGATGTAGAGTTTTATCTTGATGAAATACTTTATGACGATAACAACTATTTAGTTATAAATAAAAAAAGAGGTATAAGTGTTCATGGTGGGACAAAAAATTATATTGGAATTATTGATCTTGCTAGAAAAAAATATGGGAAAGAAATAGATCTTTGTCATCGTTTAGATAAAGACACAACAGGATGTTTGGTTTTAGCAAAAAATAAGAAATCAGTTAAACATTTCAATGAATCATTAAAAAATCATAATATATCAAAGAATTATTCAGCAATACTCAAGGGTAATCTCATGAATGATATAAATGTAGATATGCCAATATATAAAAATGACTCAAATAAATTAAAATCTTCTACATCCAAATTTAAAATAGTAAAAGAAATAAATAACTGTACTTTGGTAGATGTACAAATATTTAGTGGCAGAACACATCAAATAAGAATCCATGCTTCATCTATCGGTCATCCCGTTCTGTTTGATAATAAATATGGAGATAAAGAGTTTAATAAGCTTTTTAAAACAAAAAATAAAAAAGACATCATGCTCCACTCTAGATCTATTATTTTTAAAGATATGAAGTCAAAATTAATTAAAATTAATTCTGATATACCAAGTAAATTTAATGAATTCTTTTAAAGTCATCAACTCAAATATAACTATTAATATTATCTAAATTTTGATAGGATAGCGTCTTTTAGGGCTTATTATGGCAGTACAAAAAAGTAAAGTAACAAGATCAAGAAGAGGTCAAAGAAGATCTCATGATTCATTAAAATCTAAGGTTTTATCTATAGATCCAGTTTCTGGTGAAAAACATCTTCGTCATCAAATGACAAAAGATGGTTTTTATAAAGGTAGATTAATAAAAGATCTAAGAAAACCTATTAAAGAAGAGTCTGAAGAAGTAACATCATAGTTATGCCTAGGCATATTTCCATTATCTTTCCAGGACAAGGTTCACAATCTATTGGTATGCTCGATAATTTTTCAAGCAGTTACCTAGATTCATATAAAGATATTATTTTTGATTCATTGGGTTTTGATTTGATCGACATTATTTCTAATGGTTCCGAAGAGAAATTAAATAAAACGTCAATAACACAACCAGCAATTTTATTATCTTCTTTTTTACAATATGAAGAATTTATAAAAAAACTAAAAATTACTCCAAATATAATGTGTGGACATTCTTTGGGAGAATATACAGCTCTTGTTGTTTCACAATCAATAAACCTTAGTGATGCTCTTTCATTGGTGCATAAAAGAGGACTTCTAATGGAACAATGTCAAAAAGGCTCAATGTGTGCTGTTCTAAATACTGATCTTGATGTTATATCAGGAGTTTGTAAAAAAGTTGAAAATGAAACAAATAATATAGTTTCACCAGCAAATTTAAATTCACCAAAACAAACTGTAATATCTGGAACAACCGAAGGAGTAGAATTGGCTATCAAATATCTTAAAGATGCAGGGCACAAAAAATGTATTAAATTAAATGTGCATGTTGCATCGCATTCAAATGTAATGATTGATGCAATTGATGAATTTAAAAAAGAACTTGATATGATTAACATGTCTATGCCAAATCATAAAATTATTCATAACGTTGATAATGAATCTTCCAATGACATTGATGAATTAAAAAACAAATTACTTAATCAACTAACCAATCCAGTTCGATGGTCGAATACAATGGAATATATAAAAAAACATAATGGAATTGTTATTGAATGTGGCCCGAATAATGTGTTATCAGGGCTTGCTAGGTCGAATGGTATTGGTGAAGTATACTCAACATTTTCTAAAAATTTTATTGATGAAATCAAAAGTGCTACATGACTAAAGGAAATGTATTTATTTCAGGAGCATCAAGAGGGATAGGAAAAACTCTAGCTTATCAATTTGCAAATAATGGCTTCACCGTAGTAGGAACGTCAAGAACTGAATTTGAGTATGATAAAAAACTAGAAAATCTTATACCTATTCAATTAGATGTTACTTCAAGAGATGATATAAAGGCTTGTTTTAATGAACTAAAAGAGCAAGGCTTACTTCCAAATATTTTAATTAATAATGCGGGCATAACATCGGATCAATTATTTTTAAGAATGAAAGACGAAGATTGGGATAATGTTATTAATACAAATCTTAATGGAGTTTTTAATCTTTCAAAGATTTTTATAAAACACATGGTTAAAAATAAAGATGGACGCATAATTAATATTTCATCAATATCTGGATTAATGGGGAATCCAGGTCAAGTTAATTATTCATCATCAAAGGCAGCATTAAATGGATTTACAAAATCTTTAGCAAAAGAAGTAGGCTCAAGAAACATTACAGTAAATTGTGTTGCCCCTGGTTTTATTGAAACTGATATGACATCTTTTTTAGATGAAAGTACAAAAAAAGATTTAATTGAGACCATACCTTTAAAAAGACTAGGCAATCCAGAAGATGTAAGTAAATTAGTGTTATTTCTTGCTTCAGATAAAGCTTCGTATATAACAGGTCAAACCATATCGATTGATGGCGGACTATTAATGTACTAATTTTATGTGCATCTTTGAACTAATAGATGTAAAATGTGTCAAATTTCTATATAGGGTAATGGAGAAATTATGAGTGTTGAAGACAGAGTAAAAAAAATAGTTAGCGATCAATTAGGTAAATCTACCGATGAAATTCAAAGTGACTCATCTTTTGTAGATGATTTAGGTGCTGATTCACTGGATACAGTTGAACTAGTTATGGCACTTGAAGAGGAATTTAATCTAGAAATTGCAGATGAAGATGCTGAAAAAATTTCTACGGTCAATGAAGCAGTTGAATATATAAACTCAAATTCTTAATAAATACATATTTTAATGTTTAAATAGCCTATGCTATTTCAATTTTTTGTATGTATTTAATTAAACTTTTTTTAATTGTTTTTCTATTAATAATTTCAATATACTCACCATATAAAGCATTTATAGATCATATTCCAGTATATGAAGATACTGTAATTGACATAGATTCTGGCGAATCTATCAATAAAGTTTTTTCAAAATTCACTACATTAAATATTGTCAATAAAGTATTTTTAAAAGTATTTATAAGATCAAACGATTTGAATTTAATTCAACATGGTGAATACAACATAACTAATAAATCAATTAGAAATATTATCTTTGATATGAATATCGGGAAAACTGTTACACATAAAATAAAGATAAATGAGGGAATTACTATTTATGATCTAGAAAATCTTTTAGATAAATCACTTTTAATTAATGATTGTAGTTTTTTAAAATGTTTAGAAAATGAATTTTCATTTAATGAGGGTATTTTATATCCTGATACTTATTATTATAAGAAGGGTATGAAAGCATCTTCAATTCTTATTAAAAGCCATGAAAGGTTAATCGAATATTTAAATAATAATATGAAAGACAATAATATGAATAAAGAAGAAATACTTATTCTTGCATCTATTATTGAAAAAGAAGCTGGTAATGACGATGAAAAATTGGAAATTTCTGGAGTCTTTTATAAACGTTTATCAATTAATATGAAACTGCAAGCAGATCCAACAATAATTTATGGATTGCTTCCAAATTTTGATGGAGATATTAAAAAAACTGATATTCTTGATAAAAATAACAAATATAATACTTATATGATAAATGGATTGCCACCAACACCAATTTCGATATCTTCTATATCCTCAATAGATGCAGCCATTAATGGTTCGCCTGGTGAATATCTTTTTTTTGTTGCTGATTCATCAACTTCGCATTATTTTTCTAAAACTTATGAAGAGCATCTTAAAAAAATTGAAGAATTAGGCCTTAACAAATGAAGATAATTTCATTTGAAGGAATTGAAGGAGTAGGTAAATCTACTCAGATTAATCTTTTAAAAGAGTATCTTGAATTTAAAAATTTATCAGTTGAAGTTCTTCGTGAGCCAGGATCTTCTATCGCAGGAGAGAAAATAAGAGATATCTTATTAAACACCTCTCATGATTTAACAAATCAAACAGAATTATTGCTTATGTTTGCATCAAGAGCAGAGCTTGTTAATACTAAAATTATTAATAATAAATCGGACTATATTCTTCTTGATAGGTTTTATGATGCTTCAATTGCCTATCAAGGTTATGGAAGAAACTTATCTATATCTTTAATAAATTCTCTAATTTCGTTTATAAAATGTCCCGAACCTGATGTGAGCTTTTTGCTTGACATACCTGTTGAAGATGGATTTGCAAGAAAAAAAAATGATAAGAAAGATAGAATTGAATCTTCTAGTATTGAATTTTTTAATAAAGTAAGAGATGGATATTTAACTATAGCTAAAGAAAATGACGATAGATTTACAATTATAGATGCTTCTATGGCTATTAATGAAATACATATGAAAATTATTGATACCTTAAATACATAATTATGAAGATATCTAAATTAAAATGGCTTAATGATATATATGATGGAATTAATTTTAAAAATCTACCACATGGAATTATAATTTCAGGCCCTTCAGGTATAGGAAAGAAGATACTAGCTAACAAAATCTCAAAAGACCTTTTAATAAATAAGAATAATATATCTAATGATATTGATTTATTAAATCATCCTGATTTTTTTAGTTTAGATAAAGATAAAATCCTACTACATCACATCACATATAGAGAAGATAAATGGGATGATGAAAAAGGACAAAGGAATGTAAATGATTTTTTATCTGTCACTCCATCAATTGCTGTTAACAAGGTTGTATTAATTTTGAATGCTCAAACTATGAATAATTCATCTCAGAATGCCTTATTAAAATCTTTAGAGGAACCAGCTCCTAATTCATACATCATTATTACTACTGACAGACCAAAATCATTACTTGAAACTATTTATAGCAGATGCCAAATTATTAATATTCCAAATGTCGCGCAAAAAATAACAAATGAATGGCTAATTGAAAATGGAATTTCAGATATTAATTCAAATGATTTTCCAAGTTTTAGCACTCCCTTATCAATTCTTAATGACATACAAAATGATGATCATCATAACTTTAGGGATTTTATAAATATAATTTCAGAATATCTTGATAACAAACTTGATTTAAATTTAACAATTAAAAATATCTCATCCCTAGAAATCGATTTGATTATGAAGGCAAATTATTTAATAGAATTTCTCAAAATATTGCTAAAGTCTAATTTATTGTCTGAAGATTTATCAGGTATATATAAAAAATATAATTCTTTAAAATATAATAATTTAAAAATATCTAATTTAATAAATGAACTTAATAATTTTAGATATGATTTCTTCAAAGTACCTCAGATAAATGAAACCCATGTATTAAATTACTTTCTTAGTGAAATAAAGAATTCTATTAAGATATAGTTGTGCCACCGTCTACAACTATTGTTTGACCATTTATGTAATTTCCAGCTTCAGAGGCCAACATGACTGCAACACCAGAAATTTCATCTGGTTCACCAATTCTTCTCATAGGAGTACTCGATAAGACAGTTTTTAGAATATCTTGATTTTCCCAAAGAGCTTTTGCAAAATCTGTTTTTATAAGCCCTGGAGCTATAGAGTTTGCTCTTATATTTTTATGACCAAATTCTGTAGCAATATTTTTAACAATCATAACATCTGCAGCCTTACTTATATTATATGCACCTAATATAGGACTCCCTTTTATAGCGGCAATGCTAGAAATAATAATTATTGCTCCGTCTTCTCTCTCAATCATTTCAGGTAATACCAAATTGCATAAAATTTGATTTGATTTGATATTATTATTCATAACTTTATCAAATTTATCATTAGGCATATCAAGCATTGATCCCATAAATGGATTAGTTGCTGCATTACATACAAGAGTGTCTATCTTTCCAAGTTTTTCTTTTGTTAACGAAACAAGTTCTTTCAATTGATTTTCATCGCTTATACTAGCAGCTATAGGAAATGCAACCTCTGAACCTACTAAAGTATTTATTTCGTCTGCTGTAGCCTCACACGCGTTAAGCTTTCTACTGGAAATTATTACATTAGCACCATGGAGCGCACATTGAGTAGCAATAGATTTGCCAATTCCTCTAGATGATCCAGTAATTAAAATTGATTTATTATTTAGGTTAAATAATGACATATTTTCATTATAATAAATTTATGACCAAAAAAGTTGAAATATATTCTAGGACAAATTGTTCATATTGTGTTATGGCCATGAACTTTTTTGATTCAAAAGGAATTAACTATGATGTTTATAGTGCTGATGATCCTAAAATTTTCCAAGAGATGCTAGAGCGAAATCCACAAGCTAGAACAGTGCCTCAAATATTTATAGATGATAAACTTATTGGTGGTTATACTGACTTAATCGAAAGTTATTCGGAATAATATTATGGAACAATTTAATGCTTTTTTAGTGTTACTAGATAGTAATTTAAGTGGCTCATGGTGGTTTCCTGCACTTTTAATTGGTACTGGTATATTTTTCACAATCTATTTAGGATTCCCTCAATTTAAGTATTTTAATAGTGCATTAAAAATTGTATCTGGCAAAACTAATAATGCAGAGTCAGATGGAGAAACAACTGGATTTCAGGCTCTTACTACTGCAATGTCTGGTGCTGTAGGAACTGGCAATATCGGTGGAGTGGCTCTTGCAATATGGACCGGTGGTCCAGCTGCAATATTTTGGATGTGGATTACAGCAATATTTGGCATGACAACTAAGTATGTAGAAGTAACTTTAGGTCATAAATATAGAACTAAGCTTAGCGACGGATCAATTTCTGGTGGACCAATGTACTATATTGAACAAGGCCTTAACATGAAATGGGTAGCTATTCTATTTGCTTTTTTAATGATGATTACAGCTATTGGATCAGGTAATATGCCACAAATAAACAATATTGCGTTAGTAATGAATACTGAATTTGCAGTACCCAAATTATTTACTGGTTTATTTTTAGGGGCTCTGCTTTGGATAATAATAATTGGTGGAATAAAAAGAATAGCATCTGTTGCTAGTAAAATCATTCCAATAATGGGTCTTATATATTTTGGAGGAGCTTTAATAATTCTTGTTGAGAATTATCAAAATGTCATTCCTTCGTTTAATGCTATCTTTGCACAAGTCTTTACTGGATCAGCTGCAATGGGTGGTTTTTTAGGTGCTAGCTTTGCAATGAGTCTAAAATATGGTGTTGCGCGAGGTTTATACTCTAATGAAGCAGGACAAGGTTCCTCACCAATAGCTCATGCTTCATCAAAAAATAAATCAATTGATCAAGGTGTTGTATCAATTCTAGAACCATTCATTGATACCATTGTGGTATGTAGTGTTACAGCTTTAGTAATTTTATCCAGTGGTGTATGGACTCAAAAATTTGATACTAATTTCTCTAAAACAGACATGGTGGTTCTTGAAGGTATTTATAGTGATGAAAAAACTGTTGATGGTTCATATCTATATCCTGATCATATAAACGAGTTAACTAATTATGTTCAATCAGTAGATTCTAATGTTAAAGAATTTTCAGGATTATTAGAGATTGAAGATGGCAAATTGATTTCTAATAATGTTACCGTTATTCACTCAAGGTCTATTGCTGAAGATATCACTATATCAAATACAAATAATATTAATGATGGTTTATTTTCTGGTAAAGTTAATGTTCTAAACGGAAAAGTTACTGATCAAGTTTCTATTAGCGGTAAATCATTAGTGAGTTCTGCTGAGTTAACTGCAAAAGCTTTTTCTCAAGGCATTCTTGGTCAATATGGTGGTAAATTAGTTGCAATAGCTTTACTTCTTTTTGCATTTTCTACCTCAATAACATGGTGTTATTACGGAGATAGGTCAACTGCATATATTTTTGGTGAAAAGGGCGTTGTTTGGTACAGAAATTTTTATGTATTATGTTTTGTATTAGCTGCAGTAATAGACACTACCGTTGTATGGAACATTGCATATGTTGTTGTTGCGCTTGTATCAATTCCAAACTTAATAGCTATGTTTGTTCTTAGAAAAGAAATGAAATCACTATCTGATAATTTTCAGATTAAATAACTTTTTAAATTTTTTCTAAAATAGAAATAATTTCTAAATGTTTTTTATTGGGAAATTGATCAAATAATTCAATTTTTTTAACTTTATGTTTTTTTAATAGATTTATATCTCTCAAATAAGTTTCAGGATTACAGGATACATATATTATATTTTTAAAACCTGTTACCAATTCAACAACTTCCGAAGATAATCCTGACCTAGGTGGATCAAGTAGTATATGAGAAAATTTATAATCATTAATATTTTTTCCATTCATACGCTTAAAAACTCTTCCGTTTATTAATTCTGAGACTTCGTTTGACGATAGTCTTGCATGATGAATATTTAAGATATTATTTTTATCTAATGATTTTTTTAGGCATTTTATTGAATCTCTATTATTCTCTGTAGCAAATACATTTTTAAAGATAAATGATAAGGGCAATGTAAAAGTACCAACACCACAATATAGCTCCAATAGATCATTTGGTTTATTAATATAATCAATAACTTTATGGATCATTTTATTAACTAGAAATTTATTTGGTTGGGTAAAACAATTATCAGTTTGATAAATTATAAGTTTTTTATATAAAAGATAGTCTTCAAGGAATAAATCAGTAGTTCCATAAATAAAGTTTTTTGATCTAATAATAATATTAATGCCTAACTCATTAGATAGAGCATTAATTTTGTCAATTAGTGAATCATCTATTGCTTGATGGTAGATGAGTGTAATCATAATTTTATTTTTTTGATTTGATCTAAAATTAATCTGAAATAGTTTAAATTTTATTTCTTCAGAATTATTTATCTTATTTAGTAAAATCGGCATTAATCTTTGTATACATAACGAAGCATCATTAAATTTATTAATGTAAATTTTTTTATCGAACTCATGCATTACATATTGATTTTTCTGATAAGAAAATTCACATCTAGCTCTAAATGAACTTGCTGGACTAAAATTAATAACTAATTTATTTTTGTATTTATCCCTTAATTCTTCCTTAATTTTATTAAACTTATTCATATTATTAGGCTTGTAATAATTAAAACTATGCTTATAAAAGCTATGTTAAGAGTTATAAATAATAAAATTATTTTGAAAAGAGATATATTTTTAAGATCATCTGAAAGCTCAGATTTTTTTCTTATACCCAAAAAAGAACTTATAATTCTATAAAACATAATATGTTATGAATGAAATTATTAATATAACAAAATCCGCAGAAGAATATCTTTCTAAATTAATTCAAGATAAAAACGAAACTGATTTATCTATAAGAATATTTATTTCTGATCCAGGTACTCCTAAAGCTGAAACGTGTTTGGCTTATTGTAAACCAGATGAAGCAATGCCTGATGATATGATTATTAATCTTGAATTAATCAATGTAAATATAGAAAAAAGGAGTATACCTTTCCTCAAAGATTGTGAAGTTAATTTTGATAAGGATAATTTCGGAGGTCAATTAACTATAAAGGCACCAAACGCAAGATTACCCAACATTTCTCCTGATAGCCCTGTAGAAGATAGAATAAATTATGTTATTTATAATGAAATTAATCCAATGTTGGAATCTCATGGCGGCGAGGTAAATTTGGTTAAATTTGACGATGATATTGCGATTTTACAATTTGGTGGGGGATGTCAAGGCTGTGGAATGGTTGATGTAACATTAAAGGATGGCATTGAAAAAACATTGATTGAACAAATTCCTGAAGTTAAAGGTGTAAAAGATTTAACAGATCATTCCATAGATGATAATGCTTACTATAAGTAATTAAATTTCGTTTATTGACAAAATTAACCCAAAATATGGATGATCAAAAAAATGCACTTCATCGTTAAATACTCTCTTATCATTATCAATGAATATATTAATGTTAGAAGAGCGAGAATTTACATTACCGAGATATCCTTTTAAATCAATGTGCATAAATCGTTTTTTATAAAAATTTAATAAAAATCCATAATATTTGCTTTTAGTCTCATAGAATAAAAATTTACTATCTTCTAAATTTGGTATTGTTTGTATCCATGATTTCGTATCAATTAGCTCCAATTCGCTATCATTGATTATCTTTTTTTCTAAATCCTTTAATTTTATAATCTCAATATCATCTCTAAACCATACCGAAGGTGAGATATTTAAATTTTGACCTTTACCATTATCAACAATATTAGAAATATATTTAGATATATTTGAAAAATTACTATATTTCAATTCTTTGATAGATGAGTTTTTATCATATAAATAGACAATATCTTCATTAGGAAAAATTAATTTAGTATTAAATGATTCAATTGTATTTATATTCAAATACTTAAATACAATTAGCTCGATCTTATATTCACTTTGATTATCTTCTGATATAACAAGATTTGATAAAAAAAATAATGATATATATATGATTTTAAATAACTTCATCTAATAACAGATTAACATTTTTTCTTCTTTCGTTAGACTTTAATTGATTACATTTATAAACAAATTTATTTTCTTTGTTTATTGAATATTTATCTGGTTCTTGTGAAGCGAGAGTAATAAATTTTTTAAATACTTTATCATTTATATTATTTGATAAATAAAAATTTGTATTTTTTTCGTTAGATTTAATAGATTTAATTCCAGTATTCACTATACGTAAGCTTATTTTTTTATTTCTTATTAGATTCATAGTTTCTTTAGGTATCTTGCCACAACGATCTTCGATATTTTTTTTAATGTTATTTAATTCATCAATAGAATTAACTGAATTTATTTTTTTATAAACCTTAAGTCTTTCTGTAGGTGAGGGTAGATATTTTTCACTTATATAAACTGAATCATAAAAATTAATTTCGAAATCATTTTTATTTATTGGCTTATTATTTTGTTGATATTGTATTGATTCTTTTAACATTGATAAATATAGAGACAGGCCAATATTATCAACATGTCCACTTTGTTTTTCTCCAAGCATTTCACCTCCGCCTCTTATTTCAAGATCTTCTTGAGCAATCATAAAACCCTCGCCTAAATTTGAATGTTTTATTACTGTATCTAATCTATTTCTGGAAAGTTTAGGGATATCCAATGTTGGAATTAAAAAATAACAATATCCTTGTTTCTCTGATCTTCCTACCCTACCTCTTAATTGGTGTAATTGAGATAAACCAAAATTATGAGAATTAAGTATTATCATTGTATTAGCATTTTGTATATCAAGGCCCATTTCAATTATTGTTGTACAGATTAGTCCATCGATTTGACCATTTTTAAAATTGCTCATTACTTTTTTAATTTCATTTTTTGGAAGCTTTCCATGAACAAAATCAACCTTAAAATCTGGCAATAACTTATTAATTTCTTTTTTAATACTATTCATTTTTGTAATGTCATTTTGAACAATAAAACATTGGCCATTTCTAATTTTTTCTCTTGTGAGTGCTTCTTTTAATAGTTGTGATGTTTGTAACTTGAGAAATGATTTTATGCTAATACGATTGTTGGGAGGTGTATGCAAAAAAGAAAAATCTTTTAAACCTGAGAAAACTAGATTCATAGTTCTTGGAATGGGAGTTGCTGATAAATATAAAATATGAATGTTTTCTTGTTTGTCTTTTATGAAATTTTTTTGTTTTATACCGAATTTATGTTCTTCATCAATTATTAACAAACCTGTATTATCAAAATTCATTTCATGATTAAAGACAATATGTGTAGTTATTAAAATATCAATCTTATTGTTATTAAAATCATTAATTATCGAGTTTTTATCTTTAGTTGAATTAAATCTATTAAGTTTTTCAATAGTAATTGGAAAATTTTTATATCTTTTTATAAATGAGTTGTAATGTTGATCGCATAAAATAGTACTTGGAGTAACTATTACTACTTGTTTATTAGATAATACTGAAATGAAAGCTGATCTCATTGCGACTTCAGTCTTACCAAATCCAACATCGCCACATAGAACACGATTCATTGGTTTTATTAGAGACAAATCTTTTTTAATAGATTCAAATGCAGTAATTTGATCGGGTGTTTCTATAAATGGAAATTCTGATTCAAAATTTTTGAGTGTATTGTTATCAATTCTTAAACTAAATGAATTTGAGTTATTTCTTCTTGATTCAATATCAAGAATCTCTGCAGCATGGTCAACGGCTCTTTTTTCTGCCTTTATTTTTTTTGTTGACCATTTTGTAGACGATAATGAATCTAAGTTTATTTTACTAGCAGCATTAGACTTATGATAATTAGTAATTTTATTAATATTCCTAAGAGGTACATATAGATTCTCATTATTATGATAAATAATTTTGATATATTCATTTTTTTGGTTATCAGCTTCAATCACTTCAAGACCATCATATATACCAATTCCATAGTCTTCATGAACTACAAGATCGTTTTTTTCATAATTTTTATATTGGAAATCTTTTTGTGATGTTTTTTCTTGTTTAATGTTTATGTCATGAATATTCTTATCAACATATTCTTTATGAAAAACATAAATATTTTTTTCAATATTATGAATAGGTCTTACAACATCTCCAAGCATTATTGAAAAGTTAGTTTTGACTTCATCTAATTTCTTAATTTCAGAAATTTCATTTTTATATTCAATTTTTAATTTTTCTACTTCTGATGGTATTGATGAGATTAAAACTACATTATTATTTTTAAAATCATTATTTTTTATTGATTTTGTAATTTCATTAAATGTATCAAAACATTTATCAATTGGATTAATATTTATCTTTGTAATGTTATTTACGGAATCATTAATATCATTGTAAAGGTCATAAGGCTTTATTAATGGTCTTTCTATATCTTTGTTTTCATCTGTAAATCTATCATTAATAAGATTATTAAATTTATCTACTTCCTTATTTAAATCATTGATTTTTATGTATTTATAATTTTCAAATATTTCAAAAAAACTAGTAGTTTTATTAAAGAAAAATGGAAAATATATCTCAAAACCATCTGGTAATTTTTTATTTTTTATTTTTTGAAATATTGAGCAATGCCTTTCATCATTGTCAGTGAAATAATTCCTCCAATTTTTAATAAATAAATTAATCGTATTTTCGTTCATAGAGACGATATTACCGTTTGATATTGAGAAGTTTGATATCTGTTCTATAGAAAGTTGTGATTCAACGTCAAAAAATCTTACAGACTCAATAACGTCATCAAACACCTCAATTCTTAATGGGTTTTTATAAATTGGTGTAAAAATATCTATTATTCCACCTCTGATTGAGTACTCATTAATTTTTTCTACGTTATTCATTTTTATATAATTTAAAGATTCAACAATTTCAACAATCTCATCTATAGTAATTTTTGTGTTAATTGATAGATTTTTTAATGACTTATAAAAGTTTTTTTCAGGAAATTTCTCAAATATATTTTTAATTGAAGTTATTAGTAAATGTTTGTGTGTTGTATTTTTATTTATAATTTCGAATCTTTGTTTTGTTATTCTTTCTGGCATGGAAAAATGGTCATAAGGAAGGATGTCATTTTCAGGAAAAAGTATGATTTGATCTTTATCTAGCATTAAAGAAAGTTCATTTTTTAAATACTCAGAATCAGAACTATCCTTTGTAATTAAACAAATAGAAGATTGATTCTTATCAAATTCCTTTTTTATACAATATGCATAATTAAGATAAATATTTTGTTTATTTTTAAGCATTACCTTGTGTATAATGAGGTCCTTATTCTATCAATCAAATTAAATATTTAAAGAAAAATTATGGATATAAATTTTAGTAAAGAAGATATTGCTTTTAGAGATGAAGTCAAGAATTGGCTTGATAATGATTATCCAAAGCATGTTAAAGAAAAAACAGATAAAGGAATCACAATAAGTAAAGATGACTTAATTGATTTTCATAAAGCTTTGTCTAAAAAAGGTTGGATGGGTTATAACTGGCCAGTAGAATACGGTGGTACCGGATGGTCAGCTTCAAAACTATATATATTCAATAAAGAACTTGGTTTAGCTGGATGCCCACCAATACTTCCTTTTGGTGTAGGTATGGTAGGACCGGTTATATACACATTTGGAAATGATGAGCAAAAAGAAAGATTTTTGCCGGATATACTTGAATTTAATACATGGTGGTGTCAAGGATATTCTGAACCAGGTTCAGGTTCTGATTTGGCTTCGTTAAAAACAAAGGCTGTTCTTAGAAATGATCTTGATGAAGATTATTATGTTGTAAATGGTTCAAAGACATGGACAACATTAGCTCAAAATGCTGATTGGATATTTTGTTTAGTTAGAACAGATAACAGTGGTATAAAGCAAGAAGGAATATCCTTTTTACTTATTGATATGAAATCACCTGGAATTGAAGTTAAACCTATAATAACAATAGATGGAGATCATGAAGTTAATTCGGTATTTTTTACTGACGTTAAAGTCCCAGCAAAAAATTTAATTGGAGAGGAAGGCAAAGGATGGACATATGCAAAATTCTTACTTGCTCATGAAAGATTTGGAATTGCAGGTGTTGGAGCATCTATGAGACAACTCAATAGATTAAAAGAAATAATTTCTAAATTAGAAAATTCAGATTTACAAAAAAAGGTTAACGAACTTGAAGTTGCTTTATCAGCTATAGAAATAACGGAGCTCAGGCTTCTATCTGCTCTTCAAAACGGAGGTCATCCAGGAGCAGAATCTTCAATATTAAAAATTAAAGGAACCGAAATGCAGCAATCATTATCGGAATTATTTGTAGAAGTATCTGGAGAATATGCATTAATGTATCCAGGACCGCATGGTTATGAGAATAATGATAAACCAGCAGGTCCTGATTATGCTGCAGAGGGTTTATCAGGATTTCTAAACCTTCGAAAAACATCAATTTATGGTGGAAGTAACGAAATTCAAAAAAATATATTATCTAAATTTGTATTAGGTGTCTAATAAATAAATGAACCTAGACTATAACGATGAACAAACAATGCTTCGTGATCAGATTCAGAAGTTTTGTGAATCGGAATATGATTTTTACAAACGTGAAAAAATAGTTAAATCAACTGATGATTTTGATCCAAATGTTTGGAATCTTTTTGCTGAACAAGGATGGTTGTCTATGCCTTTTTCAGAGCAATCAGGAGGCTTAGGCTTTGGGCCAATAGAACTATCCATATTATTTGAAGAATTTGGCAAAGCTCTTGTAATCGAACCATACTTATCAACCGTAGTTTTATCAGGCACTCTTTTAGATAAATCAACATACTCAGAAAAGAATCAACTTATTGAAAAGATATGTTCTGGTGAAATTCATATCTCCCTTGCATATGCTGAAGCTGAAAATGGTTATGATTACTTAAGTCCTAATACTAATTTAGACTCTAAAATGATTCTAAATGGTACTAAAACATTGGTTTTGAATGGAGCAAATTCTGAAAAAATAATTGTTACATGTATTAAAGATGATATCTTAAATCTTGTTATCCTAGATGCAAAAGCTTCTGGTGTTTCTATGAATTCATTTTCAACTGTTGATGGCCAATCTTGTTCTGAAATATCTTTTGAAAACGTTAAAATAGATGAATCTAATATTATTTCTTCTGGAGATGATGCTCTGAACCTTCTAAAGGAAACTATTAATCTCGCTTCTTTATGTATTTGTGCAGAAGCGGTCGGATGTATGGAATCTTGTTATCATAAAACCTTAGAATATACGAAAGGAAGAGAGCAATTTGGCCAACCAATATCTAGCTTTCAAGTTCTTCAACATCGAATGGTAGATATGTTCATAGAATCTGAATTAGCTAAATCTCTTTTAATTAAAGCAATGCTAGAAGTTAATAATAGATCAGATGAAATGTATAAACATGTATCAGCTTTAAAATCCTATGTTGGTAAATCAGGAAAAATGTCTGCAAAAGAAGCTGTTCAGCTGCATGGAGGCATGGGTGTTAGTGAAGAATTGATGATAGGACATTACTTAAAAAAAATGATCTCTATTGATGCTTTATTTGGTAATGCTGATTACCATTTAAAAACTTTTTCTAGCTAGTTTTATTTAGGTATCTCAATAAAACACTTATAATCACCTCATGAATAACGACAAAGATATAAATCTACAGTCAACAAAAAGGCAAAAACGAATCTTGCCAGAAGATTCATTTGGAGATTGGAAGTGGAGAGAGGGCTTAGCTGAATCTATGGTCCCATTAATTGGTGCCTTATATCGAAATGGTATCAACATATTAATTTATGGTAAGTCATTAGTTAATGAATCTCCTGTAGGCATTATGAAAGCTCATAGATTTGCAAGACAATCTGATAATAACGAATTAAGCGAGCTTGAGACACATCCTTTATTAGAATATATAAGCACTTTAAATCTACAAGATTGTGAAATAGATATTGGTGAAATAGCAGTTAAATGCCCATTTTTTGATGACATTAAAGATAATATATCTGAGATACCTGATTATATTAATTCTGAACTTGAATCTGTTATTAATAAAGATTCAAGTAGACCAAGTGAACCTAAAAATATTGTTTTATACGGTTTTGGAAGAATTGGAAGATTGGTTGCTCGAATGATGACTCAAACGACTGGTCCAGGCAATTACTTTAGGCTTAGAGCTATAGTTATTAGAAAGGCTATTGATAATGATATTTTTAAAAGAGCAAGTCTTTTGACAAAAGATTCTGTCCATGGTCCATTTGATGGAACGGTAAGGGTAGACGAAGATAATTCATGTCTTGTAATAAATGGTAATCCTGTAAAAGTCATATACGCTTCAGACCCTGAAGAGGTTAACTATAATGATTATGGAATTAATGAACCTTTAATTATAGATAATACTGGGATATGGCGTGACAAAGATGATTTATCAGCTCATATTAATTCAGGCGGTTCTAAAGTTATTTTAACTGCACCAGCAAAAGGAGACATAAAAAATATTGTATATGGCATCAACGATTCAATAATTGATGATAATGACAACATAATATCTGCAGCATCATGCACTACTAATGCTATTGTTCCTGTTCTTAAAGTAATAAATGATGAATATAAAATTAAAGATGGGCACATCGAAACGGTTCATGCATATACAAATGATCAAAATCTGATAGATAATTTTCATAAAAAAGACAGAAGGGGTAGAGGAGCACCATTAAACATGGTAATTACATCTACTGGTGCTGTTAAAGCTGTTGCTAAAGCTTTGCCGGAGCTTGATGGAAAATTAACAGGTAATGCCATTAGAGTTCCAACACCAAATGTAAGTTTGGCTATATTATCTTTAACATTAGATAAAAAAGTAACAAATGATGTTGTAAATGATTATTTAAGATCTATTGCATTTCATTCAAAATATAGAGAAATTATTGGATTTGTAAATTCAACAGAAATTGTTTCAACAGATTTCTATTCATCTCCATTTGCAACTATAGTTGATTCTCAGGCAACAATTTCGAGCGGTAATAAATTAACTTTATATTGTTGGTATGATAATGAATATGGATACTCTAAACAGGTCATAAGTTTAGCTAAAAAAGTAGCTAATATTAATCTACCAAGATTACCAAAACCAGTTAATTAAAAATATAGAAACATAGTGACTTTAGTCTTATAATTCTATTGTTTTTAATAGCTAAATTATTAAGGCGCACAAATAGTGATTAAAATATCAAAAGGTCTTGATTTACCGATATCAGGAGCACCTAAAGCATCTTTAAGTGACGAACCAGTTTCTTCGTCTGTAGCATTATTATCTAATGATTTTGTTGGTATGAAACCCACTATGTTTGTTAAAGAGGGTGATGAAGTTAAAGCAGGCCAAAAAATTTTTGAAGATAAAAAAAATCCTGGTGTATTTTTTACTTCACCGGCTGGCGGAAAAGTTCAGAGTATAAATAGAGGAGATAAACGAAAGTTTTTATCTATTGAAATAAATATCTCTAATAATGAAGATTTTGAAGTATTTGATTTTGGTGATACATCTGATGAAATTAAAAGAGCTATTATAGATTCTGGATTATGGAACGCATTTAGAGCTAGACCATTTAATAGGACTCCATCAATTGATAAAACTCCCGATGCACTTTTTATTAATTGTTGTGACACTAACCCATTATCTATGGATCCATTCGAGATAATAAAACACAATCAAAATGATTTTGATGCTGGATTAAAATTAATCAATAATTTCTTAGAATGCGATATTCATATATCTTATCAAAATGATAATTTTCTTAAATCTAATGAATATATTAATTATCATCAGTTTTCAGGACCTCATCCTGCTGGCCTATCAAGCACTCACATATCAAAAATTTATCCTATGAACCCTACCAGAAGTATTTGGACTATTAATTTTCAAGATATTATTTCTTTAGGATATTTAACACTTAATAAAAAAATAAGAACTAATAAAATAATATCTCTCGGTGGACCATCTGTTTATGAACCATCCCTATTAAAAGTAAGAAATTGTGGGAATATTGACCAAATCGTAGCAGGTAAAACTCATGATAATTCTAGAGTTATTTCTGGTTCCGTTTTACATGGGCATCAATCAGAAGGTGTTATGAATTACCTTGGATTTTATGATTCTCAAATTTCAGCATTACCAGATGAGGTTAATGAAATATTTATGAATTGGTTAATGCCAGGATCATCATTACATTCAAAACTTAATGTTTTTTTATCATCTTTTCGGAAACCAAAGGAATTTATTTTTAACACCTCAATAAGTGGTGGAGATAGAGCGATTGTTCCTATTTCTTCATATGAAGAAGTTGTTCCAATGGATATTTTAGTAACACAACTTTTAAAGGCTTTGGTGGTATCTGATATAGAGATGGCGATTGATTTAGGTATGCTTGAGTTAATCCCAGAAGATCTTGCTTTATGTTCCTATGTTTGCCCTAGTAAATATGATTATTCATCAATTCTTATGGATAATTTAAATAAACTTTATCTAGAATCATGAAAGTTTTAAGAAATTATTTTGACAATATCAAACCTAATTTTATTGATGACGGAAAATATTCAAAATGGTTTCCATTATTTGATGCATTAGAAAACTTATTTTTTTCTTATAACAAGAAAACAAAAAACCCTATTCATGTAAGAGATGCGGTAGACATTCAAAAAGTAATGGTCACAGTCTGGTTGGCCACATTTCCAGCAATGTTTTTTGGAATGTATAACTTAGGAGCCAATTCGTTGGAATATTTGGAATCAATAAATCAGCAAAATACAGGAGATTGGCATCATTATTTTGTTTCAATTGTTGGGTATGATTCAAATAGTTTTATTAGCAAATTATGGTTTGGTGCATGTTATTTTTTACCAATTTACTTTGTAGTTTTTGCTGTTGGAATAGCATGGGAAGCTTTATTTGCCATTGTAAGAAAGCATGAAATAAATGAAGGTGCTTTTGTATCAACTGTTTTATTTGCACTAAGCTGTCCTCCGGATATTCCATTATGGCAGGCAGCAATGGGTATATCTTTTGGTTTAGTTATTGGTAAAGAAATTTTTGGTGGAACTGGTAAAAATTTCTTAAATCCTGCACTAACAGGTAGAGCTTTTTTGTATTTTGCTTATCCAGCTCAAATATCAGGTGATAAAGTATGGGTTGCAGGAATTTCTGATTATAACCTAATACCAGAGGGTTACAGCGGTGCAACAGCTCTTGGTGTAGCTGCAGAAAGTGGAATGGCAGGTATAACAAATTCCTATACATGGCTTGACGCATTTTTTGGAAATATCCCTGGTTCAGTTGGTGAAACTTCAATAATTGCTATATCAATAGGCCTAATTATTTTATTGGCTACAAAAGTTGCTTCATATAGAATTATATTAGGTACATTAATAGGAATGATTTTAATGTCGTCATTGTTAAATCTTGTTGGTTCAGAAACAAATCCAATGTTTAATATTCCATGGTATTGGCATCTTGTAATTGGTAGTTTTGCATTTGGCTTGGTATTTATGGCTACTGAACCTGTATCTGGTTCAGGAACTAATACAGGTAGATGGATTTATGGGTTTGTAATAGGTGTCACAGTAATTCTAATAAGAGTTATAAACCCAGCATTTCCAGAAGGAATGATGTTGGCAATTTTATTTGCAAATTTATTAGCACCTGTAATTGATCATATGGTCGTCATGTCTAATATTAAGAAACGAAAGGCTTTATACAATGAATGACTCAATTTTAAAGACTATTGGAGTGGCATTCTCAGTGTGTTTAGTATGTTCGTTAATAGTATCATCGGCAGCTGTAAGTTTAAGAGATTTACAAAATGAAAATAAATTAAATGATAGAAGAATAAAAGTTCTTCAAGTTGCAGATATATATAATCCAAATGAATCAATATCTGAGCAATTCAATCAATTAGAATCTAAATTTATTGACTTTAAAACTGGAATGTTAATGGATGAATACAATAATTTCTCATTAGAGGATTATGATCAAGTTGTTGCTACAAAAAATCCTAATCTTTCATCTAAAGTACCAACGTCACAAGATATAGCGATCATAAAGAATAGAGAAAATGTAGGAAAAATTTATATATTAAGGAATAATTTAGGTAGTGTGGATAAGCTAATACTTCCAATAAGAGGATATGGTTTGTGGGGAACTTTATACGGTTATATTTCAATTGAAGATGATTTTAATACTGTTTCTGGAATAGAGTTCTATGAACATAAAGAAACGCCAGGACTTGGTGCGGAAGTTGATAATCCAAATTGGAAAAATTCTTGGAAAGGTAAAAAAATATATAAAAATAATGAAGTAGTTTTGTCTGTAATAAAAGGGAAGGTCGACAACACAGACTCTCAAGCAGCTTATAAGGTCGATGGACTCTCAGGAGCTACAATAACGAGTAGGGGTGTTTCTAACATGGTTTCATATTGGTTTGGTGAATCTGGTTATTCTCAATTACTAAAAGAGTTAGATTATGAATCTTAAGAAATATCAAGACGTTATAATCAAACCTCTTATAGATGAAAATCCAATTACGCTACAAATTCTCGGTATTTGTTCCGCTTTAGCTGTTACAAATAATTTAGCAGTTACTTTAGTAATGTGTGTAGCTGTAATAAGCGTTCTTTCATTTTCAAATTTATTTATATCGCTTATAAGAAATCATATTCCATCAAGTATTAGAATTATTGTTCAAATGACTATAATTGCGTCTTTGGTGATAGTAGTTGACGAGCTTCTTAAAGCTTACGATTATGAAACAAGTAAAAAACTTTCTGTTTTTGTAGGCTTAATTATTACAAATTGTATTGTTATGGGAAGAGCTGAAGCTTTTGCCATGAAAGAAAAACCATTATTAAGTTTTTTAGACGGCCTTGGTAATGGACTGGGTTATAGTTTAATTCTTATTGGAGTTGCAACAATAAGAGAATTATTTGGTGCTGGAACATTGTTTGGATATGAAATACTTCCATTAGTTACTAATGGAGGTTGGTATATGGGAAATAACTTACTTCTTCTGCCACCGAGTTCTTTTATCATTATAGGTTTATTTATATGGTTAATTAGAACAATAAAACCTAGTCAAATTGAAGAAGATGATTTTGTTGTGTCAAATCATTCAACAAGCCCTGATTTAAGCAAGAGAGAGCTAAATGTTTGAACATTATTTGAATATTTTTATAACAACTGTTTTTATTGAAAACATTGCATTATCTTTATTTTTAGGAATGTGCACCTTTATTGCTATCTCAAAAAAAATAGATGCAGCTTTTGGTTTAGGAATTGCTGTAATAGTTGTTTGTTTGATAACAGTACCTTTAAATAATTTAATTTATAACTATATATTAAGAGAAGATGCATTAACTTGGATTGGTATAGAAGGAACTAATCTTGAATTTGTTGAGCTAATAAGTTACATAGGAGTTATAGCCGCAAGTGTACAGATACTTGAAATGTTCTTAGATAAATATGTACCAGCTTTATATAACGCTTTAGGACAATTCTTGCCATTAATTACCGTTAATTGTGCAATTTTAGGTGCTTCATTATTTATGATTGAAAAAGACTTATTGTTTACTGAAAGCATAGTATACGGTTTTGGTGCTGGATTTGGTTGGGCGTTAGCTATTGTAGTTTTAGCTGGCATTAGAGAAAAATTGAAATATTCTGATATACCTGAAGGGTTAAAGGGTCTTGGAACTACGTTTATTATAGTTGGACTTATGAGTTTTGGTTTTATGTCATTTGGAGGAATTTCTCTTTAATTATGAGTATTGATTTAATTCTTGGTGTTGTTTCATTTAGTGGAATAATTTTATTACTTGTAATGGTAATTATTTTTGCAAGATCAAAGCTTGTTTCTACAGGAAATGTTTCAATTGAGATCAATGGCGATGACTCTAATCCAATCGTTGTTCCTGCAGGGTCAAAATTACTTCAAACACTGGCAGAAAATAATATATTTTTAGCTTCTGCATGTGGTGGTGGTGGGACATGCAGTCAATGCAAGTGTCAGGTTTTAGAAGGTGGTGGTTCTATTCTTGCTGCAGAAGAATCTCATTTTAATTCTACTCAACAGAAGGAAGGTTGGAGGTTATCATGCCAGGTTCCTGTAAAAAACGATTTAAAAATTAATGTGCCTGAGGATGTTTTTGGTGTTAAAGAATGGGAATGTGAAGTTATTTCTAATGATAATGTTGCAACTTTTATTAAAGAATTAGTCCTAAAACTTCCAGAAGGTGAAAATGTTGATTTTAGAGCTGGTGGTTATGTTCAACTTGAAGCACCTGCTTATGAAATTGATTATAAGCAATTTGAAATTGATAAGGAATATCATGAAGATTGGGATAGATTTAAGATTTGGGATAATAAATCTATTACTAACGAACCTGTAATTAGAGCTTATTCAATGGCTAATTATCCAGAAGAAAAAGGAATTATAAAATTTAATATAAGAATAGCGTCACCACCACCAGGACAAGATGTTCCACCAGGTTTGATGTCATCATGGACATTTGGCTTAAAACCAGGTGATAAAGTTAAAGTATTTGGACCATTCGGTGAGTTCTTTGCTAAAGAAACTGCTGCAGAAATGGTATTTGTAGGTGGAGGAGCAGGAATGGCACCGATGAGATCCCATATATTTGATCAACTATTAAGAATTAATACAGATAGAAAAATAACATTTTGGTATGGTGCAAGAAGCTTAAAAGAAATGTTTTATGTGAATGATTTCGACAACTTAGCAAAAAAATATGATAATTTTGAGTGGCATGTTGCATTGTCAGATCCATTACCCGAGGATAACTGGGATGGTGAAACAGGATTTATTCATAATGTTTTATATGAAAATTACTTAAAAAATCATGAAGCACCGGAAGATTGTGAATATTATATGTGTGGGCCTCCAATGATGAATAAAGCGTGTATTGATATGTTAATTAATTTAGGGGTTGAACCTGAAAATATTGCTCTTGATGATTTTGGTGGCTAATAAATAAGTACAAAGTGTCCAGATACCTTATTTCAAAAATAATAGCTCTTTTAGCAGGGTTAATTTTATTATTAATTGCATTCAATCATAATAGTAGTTCAATATATTATATTTCAGGTCAAGCTTATGGAACTTCTTGGTCTGTTTCATCGTCGGAGTATATTGCAGATCATCACAAAGAAGAAATCAAAAATATTATTAATGATATAGATTTTGTCGCATCTAACTATAAGCCTGAATCTGAGATCTCGAAAATTAATATGAACTACTCAGAATATCAATTTGTTTCATCTGATCTTTTTAACATATTAAAAATCGCAAAAGTTGTTGAATTAGAATCAGAAAATTTTTACAACATAATGCTTGGAAAGGTATCAAGTAATTTAGGATTTTCACCAAATTTTGGTAATAAGTTATTGCAAAAAAATATATCTACATATGATTTGGATGAATTGAATAGTTCTCTTATTAGATATTCAGATAATTGGTTTGATTTATCGTCAATTGCAAAAGGTTATGCTGTTCAAAAAATTCATGATTATCTTGAATCAAATAATTTAATCAATCATTTAATTGATATCGGTGGTGAGATAATAATAAGTGGGAATAAACATGGTGATCCTTGGAATATAGGCATACAAAACCCATTGTCTGATATTGATAATTCAACTATTACTATTAACAATTCTGATCATAATTTTCTTGCAATTGCTACATCTGGTGAATATAGAAATTTTAAATTTGATAAAGATGGCAATAAAATTACTCATACCATTGATCCTAATACACTTACTTCAATAAATAATAATATTTTGTCAGTTACAGTAATTAATGATTCATCCGCAACCTATGCTGATGCATATGCTACAGCTTTTAATGCTATGGGTATGAAAAAGGCAATAGATATTGCAAATAAAAATAATGTTGCAATTATGGTTATATATAAAAACGATGATGTAATTGACATTATTTTTTCTGATAAATGGTATGATTTATTTGCATGAATGAGTTAATACTATCTTTTTTAATAATAGCATTTGCCTTTACTGGTCTTGCAATAGGTCTTATATTTAAAAATCAACCAATAAAAGGCTCTTGTGGAGGAATGGCAAATCTTGATGAAGGTTCAGCATGTGAGATATGCGGTAGAACAGATCCACAATCTTGTAAAGATTAGTCTAATCTTTAAGTATGATTAAAGGCCACTGTGACAAAGAATTCCTAGAACTTAAAAATATCTTAGAAAACCAACTTATAACAAATTATGAATTAGGTGCTTCTGTTGCTGTTGAATTAGATGGAAAAGAAGTTGTAAATCTATACGGTGGTTATATAGATGAGAATAAGAATTATGAATGGGAAAAAAATACATTAGTTAATGTTTTCTCTGTAACTAAAGCAGTATCAGGTATTTGTATATCTAAAATTATTGATGATGGCTTGTTAGATGTAAATAATAAAGTTTCTGATTATTGGCCTGAATATGGATGTAATGGAAAAGAAAATACAAAAGTTATAGATTTTTTAACACATAGGGCTGGAATGTTTGGTTTTAAGAATGGTATACCAAAAGCTTCATGGAATGATTGGGATATGTATGTAAATGCCCTTGAAAAACAAAGTCCTTATATAGAACCTGGAAGTTCACAAGGCTATCATGCAGTTACTTTTGCATGGTTAGTTGGTGAATTATTTAAAAGAGTTGAAGGAAGGACTATAGGTAACTATTTTAAAGATGAAATTGCTGAACCTTATAAAATTGATTTTCATATAGGCTTAAACGCTGAGCAAATAAATAGATGTGCATCAATAGCTTCATTTGATAGACTAGATTCAATTAAACCCCCGATTGATTTTATTAAATATGTTCCTAATTTTTTTCTTAATGAGGAATTGAGAAATTTAAAACAATCATTCCAGTCAAAGCATTTCTTAGAAGCATTCATGCCTGAACCTTTTACCGATAATGGACCTAATTCTATTGATTATAGAACAGCTGAACTTCCTGCAGGCAATGGACATGGAACTGCATCTAGCTTAGCTAAGTTATTTGGAATCTTATCTACTGGATGTTATAGAAATAATATAACTTTAATGAGTGAAAAAACTTTAGAAGATGCTACAAGGGTTTATTCAAGTGGCCCTGATTCTGTTCTCTTTGGAGTAAAATTAAATTTTGGATATTGTTTTATGTTAGAAGGTAATAAAAAATCTAATATTAATTTTGCACCAATATTTTATAAAGGTACATTTGGACATGCAGGAATAGGGGGTTCCGTAGCATTTGGCGATAGAAAAAATAAATTAGGGTATAGCTTTGTATGTAATAAACAACAAAAGTCATCTAATTTATATAAAACATCTAATATGTTAACAAAAGCTCTATATGATTTAATTGGCTAGAATTGATTCATTGTATTATCTTTACCAGCAGCCTTAAGCGCTGCATCACCTGCAAAGTATTCTTTATGATCATCTCCCATATCAGAACCTGACATATTTTGATGTTTTACACATGCTATTCCTTCACGTATTTCTTTTCTTTGAACATTAGCAACATATCCTAACATTCCTTCAGATCCAAAATATTCTTTAGCTAGGTTATCTGTTGAAAGTGCAGCAGTATGATATGTTGGTAGAGTAATTAAATGATGAAATATACCAGCTTCTTTTGATGCATCAGCCTGGAAACTTCTAATTTTATCATCAGCAAGTTTTCCAAGATCAGTATCATCATATTTATCGTTCATAAGATCATCTCTATCATAAGATGAAATATCATCACCGGATTCTTTCATAGCATCAAAGACTTGTTGTCTAAAATTAAGCGTCCAATTAAAGGAAGGACTATTGTTATAGACTAATTTTGCATTTGGGACTACTTTCTTTATTTCATCCATCATTGCAGCTATTTGTCCAATATGTGGCTTTTCAGTTTCTATCCATATAAGATCAGCTCCATTTTGTAGACTTGTTATTGAATCTAAAATGCATCTTTCTTCACCAGTTCCTTTTCTAAATTGATATAAATTGGAAGGAAGTCTTTTTGGCCTCACAATCTTTCCTTTTCTATTAATCATGACATCACCATGTTTCATATTATTTTCGTCAATTTCATCAACATCTAAGAATGAATTATATTTGTCGCCTAAATCTCCTTCTTCATTAGTTATTGCTAATCTTGCTGTCAACCCAGCGCCAAGAGAATCAGTTCTAGCAACAATAACTCCGTCGTCAACACCTAATTCTAAAAATGCATATCTTACGGCATTAATTTTAGCTAGAAATTCTGCATGAGGAACAGTAACTTTACCATCTTGATGACCGCATTGTTTTTCATCAGAAACTTGATTTTCAATTTGTATTGCGCACGCACCAGCCTCAATCATTTGTTTAGCCATTAAATAGGTTGCTTCTTCATTACCAAATCCAGCATCAATGTCTGCAATAATAGGTACAATATGTGTTTCAAAATTATCTATCTTTTTTTGTATAGTCTTTTTATCTTTTTCAGAGGCTTGATCTAATTCTCTAAATAAACCGCCAAGTTCTCTTGCATCAGCTTGTTTTAAAAATGTATAAAGTTCATTAATTAGACTCGCAACAGAAGTTTTTTCATGCATTGATTGATCTGGCAAAGGACCAAATTGAGATCTTAATGCAGCAATCATCCATCCAGATAAATATAAGTACTTTTTCTTATTAGTACCAAAATGTTTTTTTATTGAAATTAACTTTTGTTGTCCTATAAAACCATGCCAACAACCGAGTGACTGCGTGTACGACGATGAATCTGAATCATATTCATCCATATCTCTACGCATTATTGATGCAGTGTATTTAGCTATATCAATACCAGTCTTAAACTGATTTTGTAATCTCATTCTTGCAACATACTCTGGATTAATAGAATCCCAGTTTGAATTATTCATTTCATTGATTGAAGAAGCTTCTTCAATAGTTTTATTAAATTTAGACATAAAATTCCCCGTATTTGTAGTGAAGTAAATAATAATTTACTAATTAAGTCAACATAGTATAAAAATGCGATTTTAAAGTATTTATTGTGTAGTTATACTACAAAAATTATCTAATTTTAAAGAGTTTTTGCTAGGCCGATATATTTTGCGGGAGTTAGGTCAATTAATTTCTTTTTAGATTTATTAGATATTTCAAGATTATTAACAAAATCTACGTAAGTTTTTTTATTTAGTTTTTGACCTCTAGATAAATCTTTTAGTTGCTCATAAGCGTTATCAATTCCTTCATATCGCATAACAGTTTGAACTGCCTCAGTTAATACCTCCCAATTGTTATCTAGCTCATGATAAATAAGTTCTTTATTTGGAGTTACCTTTGAGAGTCCTTTGGTTAGAGATGATAAACCTAGTTTTGAATATCCAAATGACAATCCTAAATTTCTAAGCACAGTACTGTCAGATAAATCTCTTTGTAATCTTGATATAGTTAATTTATTTATAAAGAAATCATTTAATGAATTTGATAAACCAAAATTACCTTCAGCATTTTCAAAATCAATAGGGTTTACTTTATGTGGCATGGTAGATGAGCCAACTTCAGTTTTATTTAATTTTAGTTTAAATATTTCATTTGATATGTATATCCACATATCTTGGCTTAAATCAATGCAAATATTATTTAATCTAGTCATTATCTGCAACATTTCAGCAATCCAGTCATGAGGTTCTATTTGTGTCGTTAGTAAGTTTTGATGAACATTAAATGTTTTAATAAATTTACTATTAAATTCAGGCCAATTAATATTATCTACCGCTATATCAAATGCATGATAATTTCCAACAGCGCCACTAAATTTTGCTAATGGATAAATATTTCTAAGTTTTATTATTTCTCGATCAATTCTATTAGAAAAAACTTTTAATTCTTTTCCAACGGTTGTTGGAGACGCTGCTTGCCCATGAGTTCTTGAAAGTAGGGGCAAAGACTTCCATTTCTTTGATGATTTTGTAAGAATTTTATTGATGTTAACTATGTCTTTTGTATAAATATTTAGGCCATCTTTTAACATGATGGCATAAGATAATGAATTTACATCTTCACTAGTGAGACCAAAATGGATTAAATGAATATATTTAGATAATGTTTTATCTTTTTTAAAAAAATCTCTTATGAAGTATTCAACAGCTTTAACATCATGATTTGTACTTTGTTCAATTTTTTTAATTTTTATTACACTTTTATCATCAAAATTATCTCTAAATTTAATGATTTTTTTTCTTGTAGCATTGCTAATCTTATTGAAATATTTAGGTTTTTTTTCGCATAAATATAACAACCAATTAATTTCAATAATGAATCTTGTTTTAATAAGTGAATATTCAGAAAATACTTTTTTAATGTCGTTTATCTTAGATGAGTATCTATTATCTAATGGAGAAATATTGTTATGATCAAATTTCACAAGCCATTCTATCATTAATTATTAATTTTTATTAGGCTAGGTGATATTAGAGATAATTCCCCCACCTAAACATATATTCTTATTATAGAAAACTGCTGATTGACCTGGCGTTACACCTCGAATACTTTGTTCAAAAGAAATATTAAACGTTTCATTTTCCTTATTTATGATGCAGTTAATTGGCTTGTGTTGATGCCTTACTTGAACAAAACACTCTAACGGATATTCAATATCAATATCATTTATAAAGGATATTGCTTCACATTTTAAGCCTTTGCTAAATAGAAGTTTGTTATCAACACCCTGACAAACATATACTTCATTCTTAACTATATCTTTATCATAAACATACCAAGGAAGATCATCCTTTCCTTTAATGCCACCAATCTTTAAACCCTGTCTTTGTCCTCTTGTATAAAGAGTAGCTCCGCTGTGAGTACCAATATGAGAACCAGTATCATCCAAAATATTTCCTTTTTTTAAAGTAATAAATCTCCCTAAAAAGTCTTTCATATTCCTCTCACCAACAAAACAAATTCCAACTGAGTCCTTCTTTTTCGATACAGATAGTTTTAAGTCAGAGGCGATTTTTCTTACTTCATTTTTTAATAAGTTCTCAAGAGGAAAAATACATTTATTAAATTCTGACTCTTTAACTTCATGTAAAAAATATGTTTGATCTTTATCGGTATCTTTAGCTCTACACAAATAATTTATATCTTCTATCTTTTTTAAAGAAGCATAATGCCCAGTGGCTATATAATCAGCACCAATATCTATGGCATATTCTAAAAATGATTTAAATTTAATTTCTCTATTACATAAAATATCTGGATTAGGAGTTCTTCCAGCTTTATGTTCTCTTAAAAATTCTTCAAAAACTTTATCCCAATATTGATTTGAAAAGTTTGCTCTATGAAGCGGTATATTTAATTTATCGCATACTTCTGAAGCATCCTTAAAATCAATTTCTGATGTACAAATCTCACCTGGCTCGCTTTGCCAATTTTGCATGAATAAACCAATAACTTTATATCCTTGCTCTTTTAAAAGATAAGCTGAAACTGAAGAATCTACACCTCCAGACATACCCACAACAACAGTTTTATTTGAATTACTCATATATTCCAAATTCATTCATAAATTAATAATTTAGGAGTATAATTATCACCGATTTGAACTGCAAACCATGTTTTTTAGAGACACTTTACTAGATGACTTATAAAAAAATAAAAGTACCTAAAAGAGGAAATAAAATCTCCTACATAAATGGAGAACTAATTGTACCCGATAAGCCAATTATCCCATATATAGAAGGTGATGGAATTGGTGTCGATATAACGCCTCCTATGATTAATGTAGTAAATGAAGCTGTAAAAATTGCTTATGGCAATAAAAAGAAAATTGAGTGGATGGAAGTATATTGCGGTGAAAAAGCAACTAAAGTTTACTCAAAAGATACTTGGCTTCCAGAAGAGACCATAGACGCATTAAAAGAGTTTGTAGTAAGCATTAAAGGACCATTAACAACTCCGGTTGGAGGCGGCATAAGATCTTTAAATGTGTCATTAAGACAGATGTTAGATTTATATGTTTGCCTAAGACCAATTAGGTATTTTAACGGAGTACCTTCACCAGTAAAAAGACCTCAAGATGTTGATATGGTTATATTTAGAGAAAACTCTGAAGATATCTATTGTGGTGTCGAGTTTGAAGGTAATACCAAAGAAGCAACTAGTTTAATCAAAACATTAAAATCTAAGTTCAATGTTACTAAAATTAGATTTGATGAAAATGTAGGTATTGGAGTTAAACCTATATCAAAAGAGGGGACATCAAGATTAGTAAGAAAAGCTATTGATTATGCAATAGAAAATAATAGGTCATCTGTATCACTTGTTCATAAAGGTAATATTATGAAATATACCGAAGGTGCTTTTAGAGATTGGGGCTACGAATTAGCAAAAAATAAATATAACGGAATAGAAATTGATGAGGGTCCATGGCAAGAAATTATCAATCCTAAAAATGGTAAAAAAATTATTATTAAAGATGTTATATGTGACGCATTTTTACAACAAATACTTTTAAGACCAACAGAATATGATGTTATCGCTACAATGAATTTAAATGGTGACTATATATCTGATGCATTGGCAGCAATGGTTGGTGGTATAGGGATAGCTCCAGGTGCTAATATTTCAGATGAGTATGCTGTTTTTGAAGCTACCCATGGAACTGCACCAAAATATGCCGGTCAAAATAAAGTTAATCCAGGAAGCTTAATACTATCAGCTGAGATGATGTTAAGACATATGGGCTGGACAGAAGCTGCTGATATAATAATGACATCAATGGAAAGAACTATAGGTGCTAAAAAAGTTACTTATGACTTTGCAAGAATGATGAGTGATGCTGATCTTGTTACTTCATCAGGATTCGCTGATGAAATGATTAAAAGAATGTAATGTTTAAGTTATCTCAGGATAATGACAATGAATCAACTTCATCAGATCTAGGCGCGATTGTTCTTGAAAAGGATCCAGAGGTAAAAGAACCTCCTTCTTACCAAGTTGTTTTAATTAATGATGACTATACACCAATGGAATTTGTTGTATTTGTCTTACAAACTGTATTTGGACACAATCATGAGAAATCAACAGAAATAATGATGATAGTCCATACAAAAGGTAAGGGTGTTTGTGGTATATTCTCAAAAGAGATCGCTGAAATGATGTCGTATGAAGTTAATACAATGGCTAAAGACCATGGTCATCCACTTTTAAGCGAAATAGAACCACTTACAGATTAAATATGTTTAGTAAAGAATTAGAATTATCTATCGCAAGTTTATTTGATAAAGCTCATGAAGCTAATATTCAATACATTACTGTAGAACATTTGCTTCTAATGATTTTAAGTGACTTTGATGTAAAAGAGTTTTTTAAATCAAATGACATCAAAATTGAGAACTTAAAGGATGATTTGAATAATCATCTAAATAAAAATATAGTCCCAAAAGTTGATCAACAAAAACCTGTTCAACCAACATTAGGATTTCAGAGAGTGCTTCAAAGAGCTGTATTTCATATACAATCTTCTGGAAAGGGTGTTGTTAAACCGATTAATATTTTAGTTGCAATATTTTCTGAAAAAGAATCACATTCAGTATTTTTGCTTAATAAATATAAATTAAGTAGGCTTGATGTTGTTACATATTTATCACACGGGCCCAAAGAGATAGAAAAAAAAGAGACATCTAATGAAATACCAGATGAGAATAGTAATAATGAAGCATCTAAAGAAAATGACTATTTAATCAATTTAAATAATTTAGTATCAAATAATAAAATTGATAAAATCATTGGTAGAAAAAAAGAAATTGAACGATTAATACAAATACTTTCAAGACGAAATAAAAATAATCCATTATTAGTTGGTGAATCGGGTGTTGGTAAGACAGCAATAGCTGAAGGCCTTGCTTATTTAATTTCTAATAATAATGTACCTTCTATTATGCAAGATACAATTGTCTATTCTTTAGATATAGCTGCACTGATTGCTGGTACAAAATATCGAGGTGATTTTGAAAAAAGAATTAAAGATGTATTAAATTTTCTATCTCAACAAAATAACCCCATCCTTTTTATTGATGAAATTCATACAATTATAGGCGCTGGCTCAGCTTCGGGTGGATCTCTTGACGTATCAAATCTTCTTAAACCAACACTTGGTAAAGGTGAAATTAGATGTATTGGATCAACAACATTTCAAGAATATAGAGGCATTTTTAATCAAAATCAGGCCTTATCAAGAAGATTTCAAAAAATTGATGTTATAGAACCATCATTTGATGAATGTGAAGAAATCTTAACTGGCATAAAAGACGTATACGAAAAGTACCATGATGTAACATATACAGACGAATCAATTAAATCTGCAATAGAATTATCATCAAAATATATAAATGATAGATTTTTACCAGATAAAGCAATTGACGTAATTGATGAAACAGGAGCTTTATTAAATATTAATAGAAAAAATAATAAAAATATTAAAGTTAAAAAAGATGATATAGAAATAACTATATCAAAAATTACCAAGATACCTGAACAATCTATAACAAGAAACGATAAAAAAAGTCTTAAAAATATTGAAGATAATTTAAAAAGAGTTATTTTTGGTCAGGACAAGGCGGTTGAAACACTCTCTAATGCAATTAAGTTATCAAGAGTTGGATTAAGAGATGACAATAAGACTATAGGCTCTTTTTTGTTTACTGGTCCTACTGGTGTAGGTAAAACTGAAATCTCTAAACAATTAGCTGAGATACTTGGCATTGATCTACTTAGGTTTGATATGAGTGAATACATGGAAAGACATACTGTTTCAAGACTAATAGGTGCACCTCCTGGATATGTTGGATTTGACCAGGGTGGTTTATTAACTGAGGCGATAGTTAAATCACCTCATTGTGTTCTATTGTTAGATGAAATTGAAAAAGCACATCCAGATATATTTAATATCCTTCTTCAAGTTATGGATGCAGGCCAATTAACAGACAACAATGGAAGAAAGTCGGACTTTAGAAATGTAATACTTATCATGACAACAAACATTGGTGCAGAGTTATTAAGCAAAAGAAATATAGGGTTTGCTGAATCTTCAAATGAATCGGATGCTATGAATTCTTTAAATAAACTATTCTCACCTGAATTTCGAAATAGATTGGATGAAACCATTCAATTTAATTATTTGGATAAGAAGGTAATATTGTCGATTGTTGATAAATTCTTAACAAAACTTCAAGCACAACTTGATAAAAGAAATGTTGAAATCGTAGTATCCAAAAAAGTAATTGATTGGATATCTGAAAATGGTTATGACAAAGAAATGGGTGCAAGGCCTATGGAAAGATTTATATCACAAAATATAAAGAAACCCCTGGTTGATAAATTATTATTTGGTAATCTAAAAAGTGGTGGAGTTATTCAGCTTGATATTGAAAAAGGGCAGTTAAAATATAAAGAAACCAAATCAAAAGTTAAGGTTTAATTTATCTTCCTCTAAAAGTTATCCTCCCAACTGTTAAATCATATGGCGTCATCTCAACTTTTACTTTATCACCTGTTAGAATTCTAATGTAATGTTTTCTCATTTTTCCAGATATGTGAGCAGTAATAATATGATCATTTTCCAATTTAACTTTGAATTTAGTATTAGGCAAAGTTTCAATAACTTCACCTTCAAATTCTAATTGATCTTCTTTTGACATGCCTTATTTTACACTAATTTCTTAGTTCAATTTCTTTTAATATGTGATTTAAAAATTCTGATCTTTTGTTTCCATAAAATTCATCAATTAGATCAAATTCTTTTTTAGAATAATAATTTAAAATGGCTTTAATATAACTTTCTCTGTTTTTTAAATTTTCCCAATATTTTTTTAATTTTGGAGTGTATTTAGTATTAATACATTCTTCTAGTTGAAGGTCTTTTAATCTATTAATTAGACACATCATATTTATATCTACATGAGAAAACTTACTATAAAAATATTTATTGTCATTAGATAATAGGTTTTCAAATTTTATTAATTCGTCCACAAATTTTTTAATACCTATCATCGGAAGTTTTTTAGAAAAATTAAAAAAGTACATAGATATAAAAATTATTTTTCTATCACGTCTAGGGTGTTTAAACAAAATTTTAATTATTGATTTAAAAGGAAGTTTTTTAATCATAAACTGAATTAATGGAGCTGAAAATACTGGTATTATTGTTCCAATAGTTGAAGCAAATTTCGTTCCTTCAGTAATTGTTGTATCTCTAATAATTGAATTTGAATCAGGCTCAATAACTGGATATAAATCCAATTCATTTGAGCCATCAATAGTATTTAATTTTTTTATGATATTGACGCTATCTATAAATATATTATCTCCAATAGAAATTGCTGGAACTGTAGCTAAAGGATTTATCTTAAGAAAGCTCTTATTTAAGTTTTCACCTTCAGAATATTGATCACAAAGCTTTATATGAATCTCTTCAAAAGCAATGCCTTTTTCATACAAAGCAACTCTGACCATTTGACTACAAAGTGACCAATTTGCGTGATAAAGAGTAATTTTTTTATCTTGCATCAAAGGAATTAGTCATTAAACTTTTTCTTCATATTTTTGACTGCATCTAAGCCTGACACTGGTTTTTTACCTGACGGCACTGTATTACCTTTTTTTATTAATTCATCGAAAGGGGTCCCAGATTTAAACATTTCATACAAGATTTCAATATCCATATTTGTTCCTATGGGTTCATCTTCAAAGTCAGGTGAAATATTATCTTTAAATTCATTAGGACTATTAAAATGTTCAAAGAATATTTCAACTAAATTACCATCAGGGTCTTGATAATATATTCCACTTATCCACCCATGATTAATTGTCCATAGGGGTATTAATCCTCTTTCTTTAGCATCAAAGTAAAATTTAAACCATCTATCTATTGGGTTTATTCTGTATGAAATATGATCAAGTCCTTCAATTGATGGTATTTTTCTGTTTAAAAAAATCTTAAATCTCATGACAAATCTTTCTAAAATGGATAATTCTTTTAATACGTCAGAAGTATTAGCTATAGCTATTCTGTGGTGCTCATTGTCATAGGCAAGAAAAGATATTAAATCACTCTGATATAGAGGCTCACATCCAAATAAGTTTGTATAAAAATTAACCATATTCTTATAGTTTGTTGTCTTAAATGCAATATGATGAATATCATCTGGTGAATATTCAGATTGATAGTTCATATATAAATTCTTATTTAGTATTTTCTTCATTATTTTTATTATACTAATGATTATTTTTATTTATACTCAGTTTTATGAAACTTATAACATTTTCACTAAAAGATGATCAAAATATATCTAGGATAGGAGCTGTAAAAAATGACAAGATAATAGACTTTTATTCATCTAATTTACCAAATGACATGATTAATTTTATTAATCTTGGTGATGATGGATTAAAACAAGCTTCAAAAATAATTGATTTAAGTAAGACCATATATTCGTATGATGAGATAAATGTAAAAGCTCCTATATCAGTGCCAAATAAAATATTAGGTGTTGGACTAAATTACAAAAAACATATAGATGAAGCTAAAGTGGTAACTGAACATCATTCTGAAAATGTTGAACTTCAAGAACAATTCCCAAATATTTTTAATAAACAGAACTCATCAGTTAATGACCCATATGGTGATGTTCATAGACCTAATGCATCTGATTGGTTGGACTATGAGGGTGAATTAGGAATAATAATCGGTAAAGAATGCAGACATGTGACATATGAAAATGCAATCAGTTGTATTTATGGTTTTACTATTGTGAATGATTTTTCAGTAAGAGACTGGCAATTTAGAGGTCCGCCTCATACATTGACAATGGGTAAGTCATGGGACACTCATTGTCCGTTTGGTCCATATATTGTTACATCAGATGAGATTGAAGATCCACATAATTTAGTTTTAAAGACATATGTAAATGATGAAGAAAGACAAAATTCAAATACAAGTTTAATGATATATGATTGTTTTACTTTAATTGAATACTTATCAACAGCATTTACATTAATGCCTGGAGATTTAATTGCAACTGGAACACCAGAGGGTGTCGCATTGACGACACAAGATTGGTTGAAACCTGGTGATAACGTAAAAGTAGAAATCGATAAACTTGGATTTATTCAAAACAATATTATTCAAGAGCCGAATAATACCTCTAAAAGTTAAATTTAAAATTTAAGATTTTTTTTAATTACAAAGAAAATTATAAATATAAGTAATATTATTATCGGTATAAAAAATTGTTTAAATGTTAAAAAAATTATCCAAGCAAAAATAAGATTTTGAATAAGTGGATGAGGTAAATCTCTTTCTTGATACGTTCTCTGAAGCCATGGGGAGTTATTGATACCTATATATCTATCTCCATAAAGATATGATTGAACAGGATTAATATAAGGAGTTTCTATTACAATCGGCATTTCAGTTAGTGTTTTTTTCATTGAATTAAAAATATCAGGATGATCAGAGGATAGATCATTCATCTCAAACGGATCAGATTGAATATTATAAAGCTCAAATGTTTTTTTAGCATTTTCATTGTATACAAAATGGCTGTAGTACAATTTCCATTCACCATTAAAGAGGGCTCTCTCATCATTAACTATTACATTTCCAGTAACTACATTTTTTGGATCCTCAATATTATTACTAATTAGACTTTCCCATCTATCAACGCCCGTAAAATAATTTATATCTTTGTCATAACTTATAGCACTCAATAAGGTTGGTAATACATCGTCGGAAAAGAAAAATTGGTTACTAATCGATTTTTCTAATACGCCTTTGTAGTAAATAACGCCAGGGACTCTTATTCCACCTTCATATGCTGATCCTTTACTTCCTTTAAGTCCGAGTGTGTTACCTTTTGAATCAACTATATCTGGAGCAATTGTTGCGGCAATAGGATCCACATCAAAAACTGGACCATTATCTGAAAAGAATATTATTATTGTTTTGTCTAATATTCCCTTAGAGTCTACCGCATTAATTATTTTTCCAATTTCACGATCTAATGCAATAATATTTGCAGCATATTTTCTTTCTTTTTCATCTTTAATTTTAAAGAGTTGATTTATGATTTCATCCTCAGCCTCAATCGGAGTATGTGGAGCATTAAAAGCTATATAGAGGAATAGGGGAGTATAAGTATCCTTGTTTTCAATAATCCTGATAGCTTCATCAGCTATTAGAGTTGTTGAGTATCCATCTTCATATAAGATTTCACCATTTCTATGCCAATCTAGTCTTCCTGCAAGGGCATGATCAAAATAACCAATGCCACCTCCTAAATGACCATATGTTGAATCAAAGCCTCTATTTCTTGGAAGATATTCATCACTAAACATTCCTAAATGCCATTTTCCTGATAACGCAGTTTGATAACCCATTTCTTTAAAATACTCAGGCATAATTTTATGTTTTAATGAAAGTCCATATCTCTCTGCTGTAGGATTATTTAAGGGCCTTATAATTCCATTAGTTAAACTATTTAAACCAGTAAATAATGCTGCTCTAGTGGGGCTGCATGTAGGAGCGCTATAAAATCTATTCATCCTAAGACCATCATTTGCTAATTTATCAATATTTGGAGTCGGTATCGGACCACCATTATAAGAAACATCACCCCAACCAAGATCATCAGTTAGGATAATAATGATATTAGGCTTATTATCGATTGAGTAAAGATTTATAGAAAAGAATAAAATTAATAAAAATTTACGCATTACAAAAGAATATTACAAATTGAATTATTTAACCATTAAGCTAGAATCTAATTATAACGAGGAATCAATATGAGTGATGTAAAAGTTTATATGATAGCAAACCTTCAAATTCATGATGCTGAAAAATATAGGCTTTATGAAAAAGGTTTCTTTCCTATTTTAAAAAAACATGAAGGTGAATTTATTACATATGATGACAATATAGTTCATGTTGAAGGCGCTAAGCCTATGGAAGGTAGAGTAATATTATTTTGCTTTCCATCAGCAAAACATGCAGATGAATGGTATTCAGATCCTGAATACCAAGCTATAAGTGAACATAGACGAAGTGGTACGACATCTACAATCACAAGAATAAACGGTTTACCACCTAGATAGACATATATAATTTAACATAATATATATTATGCGAACCTATATATTGTTTAGAGATAATCCCTACTCTATAATTATTCAGAAACTGGAGACATGAATGACCAATAAAACACTTTTAATCATTATATTTTCATTAAATATTCAATCTACAACATTAATGGAACCCACTTCATTATCAAAAGATTTATATAGTGGTGTAATTTTGGATGGGTCATATTCAAATGATATTGATAAGCCATCAGTTTATTTAGGTTTTGAAGTCGGTGAACAAGTTGCAACGCCCTATCAGATATCTAACGCAATTCTTGCTTGGGCTAAACAATCAGATAGATTGATTGTAAAAGAATATGCAAGATCACATGAGGGACGTCCACTATATGCTGTTTTTATTTCATCGCCTTCAAATTTATCAAAATTAGATGAAATTAAGCAAAATGTAAGATTATTATCAGATGGTGCTAATACTAATGCCAATAAAGCTAGATCATTAATTGAAAAACTACCAGCAATTGCTTGGATGGCTTACTCAATTCATGGAAATGAAACCTCTGGTGCAGATGCAGCATTAGCAGCCATATATCACTTTATAGCAAGTGATGATCTAGAAACTACAAAAATGCTTGAAAATATGTTGATAATCATTGATCCAATGATGAATCCTGATGGAAGAGCACGATTTGCAAAATCTTTACAAGAATATAGAGGTACAGCTCCCAATTATGATGATCAATCATTACTTCATACAGGTGACTGGCCATATGGTAGAACAAATCATTATTTTTTTGATTTAAATAGAGATTGGATTTATTTAACACAGCCAGAAACTCAAGGAAGAGTTAAACTTATAAATGAGTGGAGTCCTCAAATACTAGTAGACGCACATGAAATGGGCCCGCAAGATACATTTATGACCGGTCCTCCTAGAGAGCCAATTAATAAAAATATTGATAAAGATTTACTTAAATGGGGAAATGTATTTGCTCAAGATCAAGGCAATGCATTTGATGAAAGAGATTGGCGTTTTTATACCGGCGAATGGCATGAAGATCTTTATCCTGGTTATTCTTTTTATGTCCAGTTTAGAGGAACACTAGGTATTTTGTATGAACAATCAAGAATGGCTGAAGATGGTGTAAGGCGTCCTGAAGGCACTATTCAATCATATAAAGAATCAGTTCATCATCAATATGTGAGCACAATGGTGAATTTGAAGACTTTACTCAACAACTCAAAATCAATGTATCAAGATTTCTGGGAAGGCAGAAAATATAACATATCTAGAGATAGTAAGTATGCTAATAGAACTTTTGTAATACTACCAACTAAGAACAAAACAAGAATTAATACCCTTGCAGAAAAACTTAAATTTCAAGATATTGAAATTTATGAAAATCTTAAACCAATACTTGTTAATAATGTTTTAAAACAAACAGGTGATATAGAAGAAAATTTTACCATTCCTCCAGGAAGTTTAATCATTCCAAATCGTCAAGCTGAGGCCCCTCTCATATCGGCAATAATGGAATTTGATGCAGATATAGATGAAGAAGTACTTATCGAAGAAAAACAAACCGCACTTAGAGATGGTTCTTCAATAATGTATGACACAACTGCATTTAATTTTTCTATGGTTTATGGTCTTGAGGCTATAACTGTACCTGAAAATATAAATTCTAATTTAAAAATATGGGAATCAATACCACCATCAGTTGATGTTAAAAAAGATGCAGTAATGTGGGCAACAGATGGAATGGATGATAATTCAGTTGCCTTCGCAGCTAGATTAATGGAATTAGGAGTTCAAACAAGAGTTTTAGATAAAGAAGCAACCCTATCCGGTTACGATCTATCAAGAGGAAGTGTGGTTGTCATTGCAATGGATAATCCTGAAATAAATGATATAAATGAGATTATTAAAAAAGTTTCATCTGATTTAAATATTTCAGTTGTTTCTCTAGATACTGGTTTTGGGCCAGAAGATCTTCCTGATTGGGGCGGTAGACACTTCAGATTATTAAAAAAACCACAAATTGCAATTTTGAGTCACGAAGGTTTCAATTCATATGATGTTGGAGTAAGTTGGTGGTCTATCGATCATCATTTAGGCATTAGACACAGTCAACTCAATACCTCTATATTGAATTATGCAGATTTAAGAAGATATAACACAATTATTGTTCCAAGCGGACAAGGTCTTGATGACAGTTCAATAGAACTACTAACTGATTGGATAAAACAGGGTGGTACATTAATTGCACATAACTATAGTACTAGATCAATTATTGATGAAAATGGAATTGGTAATGTTAAACACTTAAGCAATACATTAGATAAAAGTGATGATTACAATCTGGACTTGCAAAGAGAGATCTATTCTTTAGATGAGAATATCAACAAAGAAAAAACAAATGATAATAAAGTTGATCTTAATATCAATTATCCCTGGGAAAATACTGATCAAACAATTGAAAATCTGACAAAACGTGATAAATGGCAATCTATACTGATGCCATCTGGGGCAATGGTTGCTGGTCGAACTGATCAAAAACATTGGTTAACATTTGGATCAATAGATGTTCTGCCAATCTTATATGGTAACTACCCTATCCTAATGACAAGCGATAATGCTGAAGCTGCAGTTAGAATTGGTGAATTAATAAACGATCAAACAATTGAATCGCCAAGGACTATCAATTGGTCTTCATTGCCAGCTGGTAAAGATATTAATGTAAGAATGAGTGGTCTAGTATGGCCAGAAGCATCACAGAGAATAGCAAATTCTGCATATTTAACACGAGAAAAAGTAGGAAAAGGACAAGTAATATTATTTTCTGGAGAGCCAAATTATAGAGGCTCAGCTTTAGGCACAAACAGATTATGGTTAAATGCTGTAGTTTATGGATCTGGTTTGGGATCTAATTCTGAAATTGATTTATAAATTATTCAACAGATGATCTAATAATATTTAAATCTTTCGTTAATATACTTCCTATTGCTGTATGAGAAAGATCTTCTCTTTTAATTCCAATAATACTTGCGATCTCATTTGCAGCATGAATACCTGTACAATGACCGCCCATGAATTTAGTTAACCCGTTGTCTTTAAACCAATTAGCAGTATTTATAATAGTCTGATCAGTTGCTCTAAATAAATGAAATCCGCCAATAGCTCCATAAACAGGAACATCTTTAATTGATTGAAGTTTTTTAGCAGTATTGATTATCCCAGAATGACCACATCCTGACATCATAATCCAACCTTGTTCTGTTAACATCCCAACAGATTGATCATCTTTAATAATATCTGGTACTGTTAATTCGGGATTTAAAAAAATGCCCTTTGGTCCATTAAAATACTCATCAGTTCTTTCAACTGTTCCTGTAACATAAAGATTTTCTGCTACTAAATAATGATCATCTAAAATTGTAAAATTAATACCCTCTTCTTCAGCAGTCTCTTTAAATTTAAAAGAATCTTCAAAGTTTCCAGGCCCTACTTTATTGCCATTTTCAAGATAACGTTGATCAAAAAAACCTCTTGCAACATAAACCTCAGAAAATGCTTCAGGATTTATTAGCTTATAAGTTTGTCGAAGTTTAATTAGACCACCAGTATGATCACTATGAAAATGGCTTAATACGACTTTTTTAACTTTTGATAAATCTTTATTTAGGACTTTAGCATTATGTAAAACTGTATCTTCATGAAAGCCCGTGTCGAATAATACTGATTCAGTCTCGCTCTCATATAAAGCAGAAAAGCTCCATTCACCAAATCCACCATAATTAGAAATGTTTGTAGCAAGTACGGTAATTTCATAAACACTTGCTAGGCTAATGGAGCTAAATATTGTTAGAAAGTATATTTTAATTTTCTTCACTAACATCGATAATTATTTATGATTTTGTATAAACAACTTCGCAAAACTCTGTTGTTTCACTTACTACCTCTGTAACGTAATTAGCAAATGCTTCATCCCATGTTTTTCCATAAGACGCTCCAGCAAAATATCCATCAGCAACTTTTCCACTATCAGAAGCGTTATTGGAGACTGCTCTTAGATGAAAAGTTTCTGTGCCACCACCCATAGGTTGAAAAACACCAATTCTCATATCATGACCTGCACTTTCAAGTTCATTCTCTAATTTTGTCATCATTTGAGTAAATGCCATAGGATCAGATAGATTGACTCTCCAGAGTCTTTCATAACCAGGCCTTAAATCAAATTCTTTTAAAGGTTTCCATGTTACTGAATACATAACCTTTCTTAATTTTTTAAATTCATCAGTTGCTTTGAAAGGATCATATTTTTCAGATGATTGGAAAGCCATTTCTATACTAGGATATGCATTCCATACAAACATTTCACCAGCATATTGATTACCGGTTTTTGTTACACAAACACCTGCTATGTCTGAACCAATTTGTTCGAAAGCAGTTGAGTTATTCTTCATATAATCAACATATGCATCTAAATCTTTTGCTTTAACATGAAGTGTTGTAAAAGCACCTTCAGGAATATTTGCATTTATTCCAATTGAAAATATTACTAGAAAAGAATATTTAAAAAAAGTTTTACTAATTTTCATAAGTTTATCTCCCTATTGAATTATTTATTAATCTCAAAATATAACAAAATAATATTATTTTGTGTTACAAATATATATCTTAACTCTATATATTAATAATGATTTATAAAGACATACTTCAGACGATTGGTAATACTCCATCTATAAAACTTAGAAATATTTCAATCAATGAAACTAATATCTATGTAAAAGCTGAATATTTTAATCCTGCTAGTTCTGTCAAAGATCGCTTAGCTATAAGTATTATTGAAAATGCTGAAAAAAATGGTTCCATCAAGGAAGGTCAAACAGTCGTTGAGGCAACTAGTGGTAATACTGGAATAGGTCTAGCTATGGTGTGTGCTGCTAAAAATTATCCATTAGTAGTAACAATGCCTGATAGTGCATCTATAGAAAGAAGAAAATTAATGAGATTTCTTGGAGCAAAAGTGCTTTTAACGCCAGCATCAGAAGGAGGAACTGGTGCTTATGAAGTCGCAAAAAAATTAGTTCTAAAAAACAATTGGTTTTTTGCAAGACAATTTGAAAATGAAGACAATGCTAATGTTCATGAAGAAACAACGGGTATAGAAATATATAATGATTTTAAAGAAATTGGATTAGATTATTGGGTATCAGGTTATGGAACAGGTGGAACTTTTACTGGAGTTTCAAGAACACTAAGAAGAAAACTACCTAATACCAAGTTAATATTAACTGAACCCGATGTTGCTCCCTTATTAGAAAGTGGCATAAAACAAGTTAGAAATGATGATGGATCAGCTGCAAAATCACATCCATCATGGAATCCTCATCCAATTCAAGGGTGGACTACAGACTTCATACCACTAGTCTTGCAAGAATCTATTGATAATAAATATTATGATGAGTTAATTCCAGTTTCTGGGGATGATGGGCTATATTGGTCACATGAGTTAGCTAAAAAAGAAGGAATTATTACGGGAGTTTCAGGAGGATCAACATTTGCAATTGCAGTTGAAGTTGCTAAAAAAGCTAAAAATGATTCGAACATTTTATGTATGTTGCCTGATACAGCAGAGAGATATATGTCTAGTATATTATTTGACTCTATTGATCCAGAGATGAATAAAGAAGAGTTGAATCTTCTTGAGTCAATTTAAATTCTTACAACTTTTTAGCAGGTATTCCTGCCACTGTTGTATCTGGATCTACATCTTTTAAAACCAAACTTCCAGCAGCTACTTTAGAGTTTTTCCCAATAGTTATATTTCCTAGTATGGTGCTTGAAGCAAAGATTGATACACCAGACTCTATTTTGGGATGTCTATCACCTACTTCAAAACCTTTTCCACCAAGTGTAACTCCTTGATAAATAGATACATTTTTATCAATTTTAGAAGTTTCACCAATTACAACTCCGGTGGCATGATCTATCATGACACCACCCTTTATATCAGCAGCAGGATGTATATCAACACCAAAAACTTCAGATGCTCTATTTTGAAAAAAGAGCGCCATTGTATGTCTATCATCATTCCAAAGACAATTTGCTGCTCTATAAGTCGCTAAACCTTGAAATCCTTTATAGAATAAAATAGGCGTTGAAAAGTATTTACAGGCTGGGTCATGATCTTTAAAAAAAATAATATCATTTATTAAATCTTCCTCAATATGATCACATTTATGATAAACATCTAAAATAAATTCTTTTATTTTGTTTGATGATAAAGCATCGCTATTTAATTTAGATGCCAAAACTGAAGCAACTGAATCTATTAAAGAATTTTGAGATAAAATTAAGTCATTAAGATAGGGTTCAAGTGAAGGCTCAGCATTTATTCTAAGCTTAATCTCTTCTTTGATTTTAGGAAAAATATCGTTTTTCATTTGTGTATTGTGATTACTAATTTAAATATAAAAAGACTAATCTATAATATGATATAAACCAAAGCCCTCTTGAAGTGAAATAATATCGTCTGACTTATTTAAAGACTTAGATAAATAGTAATCTTTTGCCTCATTCTTAAATAAAATATAATTTAATAAATCGGTTTCACTCTTAGAATAATCATTTATCTTATTATCAAGACAGAATTTTTTAAATTCCTCTTTAAATGATTTAATGGAAATTTGTGCTTTTTCTTCTTTGCAATCAGTATTTTTTTCAACTTTTTTTAGAAGTTTTGGACAAATTGTTCCTGGTATCTCACCATATTTACCATTAACTAGATCAACAAATTCTTTTGTTAAAGTTTTATATCTTTTTTCATCTAAAACATTCATTAAGGCTTGAGCTCCAAGAATTTGTGAAGATGGTGTAACTAAAGGTACATATCCTACATCTTTTCTTATATTAGGAATTTCATCAATTAAAGCCTTGAGTTTATCTTTCCTATCTAGATCGGCTAATTGTTTTTCTAAAATACTCAACATACCGCCTGGTACTTGGTTAACTAACATATTTATATCAACGCCTCTCATCGAACCTTCGTATTCAGTGTAATTTTGTCTTACATTATGAAAATGATCAGAAATTTCAGTTAACAAATTCATATCATAAGGATTATTATCGTTATCATAGATCATAGATATAAAGCTTTCAGTTGCAGTATGTGCATATAAATTACTAAAAGATGATATTGATGTATCTATATTATCAACTCCAGCTTCGTAAGCTTTTAAATTTGTAGCGTCTGATAGCCCAGTTGTTGAATGAGTGTGAAGATATAAAGGTATTTTTAAATTTTTCTTTAATTTTTTAACTAATTCATAACATACATTTGGTCTTAAAAGCCCAGCCATATCTTTTATAGCTAAAGATTTTGCTCCTAAGCTTTCTATTTCTTTTGCTTTATTTAACCAGTATTTTTCATTATGAACAGGGCTTGTTGTATAACACATTGTTCCTTGAGAGTTATGACCTTCCCTATTAACAAAATTAATAGATGATTTAATATTATTAACATCATTTAATGCATCAAATATTCTATAAATTTCAATGCCATTTTTTGAAGCATTTTTTATAAACAGTGAAATAATTGAGTCATCAAACTCTTTGTAACCAACTAAATTTTTTCCTCTTAATAGCATTTGAAGTTTGGTTTTTTTGAAATGCTTTTTAAAAATTTTTAACCTATCCCAAGGATTTTCATTTAAGAATCTTAAACAACAATCATATGTTGCCCCGCCCCAAGCCTCTATAGATGAATAACCTACCTTATCTAACTTTGATAAAACTGGAACCATATCAGAGGTTTTCATTCGAGTTGCAATAAGAGACTGTTGACCATCTCTCAATACTAATTCCGTGATATTTGGCTTTTTGTTTTCCATAAATTTTAATTATTAATTAATATTGAAAGCTCAATAAAATAGAGGTTATATTTTATCATAAACATAATATTGCAATGAAAATGCTATTTAATTCTATTTATATTATTATTATGTTTGATAATTTTTTATGAGGAGAAAAATATGACTGAATATCAAATATTCAACATGATGTATGTAGGATTTATAAGTAATTCTATGTATTTCGTAGGACTAGTGTTATTAACATGGTTAGGATTCAGAATGGCAAATAATATTTATAACAGCCCAGATGCAAATATGGCTGCTAAAATATTTACTTCTGTATATTGTGTTCTTGTTGGTGTACAACTTTTTTATACACAACAAATTGGTGCTGCAATACTTAGCACAGCTGTTACATCATTGGGTGATATAGGAGCTGCTTCGGCTGATAGAATGACAACATATACAGATTCACCATTATCGATAGGTGGAACATTACAAACATTGTTTGTATTGCTTGTTGTTGTTTTCCAACTAGCAATAGTTTGGCAAAAAAAATAATTAATTAACATCAATTATTCGGGGTCTAAATGGCCCCATTTTTATGTTAAAAGATAAAATAATTAGTCAAATAATTTGCATATTGATCTATGCGATATCATTTTATTTATCCTATCTTTTATTACCTGAATCAATTTCATATATATGGATGAAAATAACCTTATGGCATATTTATGCAACTTTATTCATCTATATAGGTAGTTTGATACTTAAGAATTCAAGTCTATATGATCCTTTTTGGTCAGTTGCTCCAGTCCCTATCGTTATATATTTAGCAATAAATTCTGATAATTCTATGTTACTAAAAATATTGGTAACCTTCCCAATCATTTTTTGGGCTACCAGATTAACTAGGAATTGGCTAATTAGTTGGAAAGGATTTGAACATGAGGATTTTAGATATATAGACTTAAAAAACACCAACATATATAAAGCTGAATTTAATAACTTTTTTGGCATACATTTATTTCCAACGTTAATTGTAAATATATGTTTGTACCCTCTTGTCTTTATATTTTTAAATCCTATTGAAGTTACTCCTTTTTTATATTTTGCGTCAATTTTTACTTTTATGGCTGTTGTACTTGAAACAGTTTCTGATGAACAGATGAGACATTTTAGAAGTAATCCAAATAATAAAGGTAAAACAATGAAATATAAATTATGGAAATATTCAAGACATCCTAATTATTTAGGTGAAATATGTTTTTGGTTTGGTATTTATTTTATGGGATTAAGTTCAAATTTAGCACCGATATGGATAATTATATGTCCATTATCAATGTTGGCATTATTTATATTTGCTTCATGCCCTATGATGGACGAAAGAAGTTTAAAAAATAGAAAAGATTATAAAGAATATATGGAAAAAACTTCTCAATTACTTATTCTTCCACCAAAAAACTAATTTTGAGTTAACTGCATATACATGTAAAATTAAAAATTATGAATGATTCTAATTTTGTTCAAAAATTTATCTGGTTATCTGAAAGATCTATATTGCTATTAATTGCATTTGCTACTATCTATGCAACTGCATCTGAAGTTGTTCGAATTATAGAAGTTGAAGTAGTAAATTTAAGTGATCTATTTCTTTTATTTATATATGCTGAGGTTCTCGGTATGGTTGCAACATTCTATGCAAATAATAGAATTCCAGTAACTTTACCATTAATTATTGCTATGACTGCACTAACAAGAATGATAATTCTTCAAACTAAAGATTTAAATGCGGTTAATATAATTTATGAGGCTGCTGGAATATTAATTCTCGCAATATCTGCATATATAATGACTCTTAAAGATAAGATTAGTTTAAAGAAGCTTTTACTTAGAGATAAGATTGAAGAATCTGATTTAACTGATTAGGAAATCTTATAGTTTTAGCTCTCCCATAGATTTACAGGTTGTATTGAATTCATCAATAATTTCTGTAATTATTTGTTTAACTGACTTAATTTCACTTATCAGTCCAGTTGATTGACCAGATAATGCGGGAGCTGCTTCCATATCACCACCAAAATATAAATCTTTGATATTCATTAAGGCAGTCATATCCATTTCTCCTTTTTCGTCAATGTCTTTAGTTAAATTGGTTTTTAATGCTCTAATAACAGGCTTAGATTTTTTATTTAAGATATAAGTTCCATCAATTCCTGATTCAATTATTTTGTTTTTAAAATTTTTATGGACAGGACTTTCAGCGCTTGAAACAAACCTTGTACCCATTTGTATTCCTTCAGCTCCAGCAGCAAAAACAGCAGCCATTCCTTTCCCATCAACAATCCCACCAGCAGCAATTATAGGCAAATCTAAGTTTTGTTTTATTGCTTGTAACAAAACCAATAAACCAACCTCAACAGGGCTTTTAAAACCACCACCCTCAGTTCCCTCAATAACTAGACCATCAACACCTGCATTTGCTGCTTTTATCGCTCCTTCTAAGCTAGGGACAGCATGATAAACAGTTATACCAGCATCTTTTAATACACCAACATATTTTGTAGGATCACCAGCAGAAGTTGTTACAAATCTAACACCTGATTCAACACAAAATTTAACCATAGAATCATCTTTTAAAAATAATAAAGGTAAATTAACTCCAAAAGGTTTACTTGTTAACTTTGACATCATTTGGATTTCTTTTTTACAATTATCAACCTCACCAGACGAGGTTTCTATAATTCCCATTCCACCAGCTTCACACACTGCTGAAGCAAGTTGGCTTCTTGCAATCCAACCCATAGGAGCTTGGATAATTGGATATTTTGACCCGGTATGATCGGTTACTCTATTCATTTAATAATTGTATCTATAAATTTATAAAATAGAATTTTTATTTAAAGTTATTGACTCAATATTAAATCCCTGTGGATTTCCATTAATAAAATCAATGATTAATTGAGCATATTCTGGTCCAGCTTCCTCCTGAACAAAGTGTCCAGGACCTTTTATAATAATTTCTTGTGCTGTTGGTATACGCTTAAGCAGCTTTACTATTTCGGGATTATTTCCAGTAACTGGGTCGTTATCAGAATTTGCTATTAAAAAAGGTTTATTCCATTTTTCTAGAACATTTCTATAAGCCATTTCATTTTTTCTAATTTCACTAGGAATTAGATAAGGAAAAATTTGTGCTCCGGCTTTATATGATGCATTTGGATATGGAGCTTCGTAAGCAAGACTCTCTTCGTCAGATACAGATCCAAGAACCTGCATGATTCCACCAATATCAATATTATCTGTATAAGTTGAATATCTAATCCAATTTGTGAATCCATCACCGCCAATAAATTCTTCCCATGATGCGGGACCTTGTAACCATATCGTAAATTTAAATATTGGCCATAACAAGTAACTACGTAAATCGTTTATAAAACCTCTTCCAGTTGCTGGTAAACTCGTATTAGTTGCAATAACTCTATCAAATCTATCAGGTTCCTTTGCTAAAACTCTCAACCCCACTGGTCCACCCCAATCATGAAAATGAGCAGTAATATTATTTAAATCAAGTTCAATAATTAATTGAGTCATTTTATCAACATGCATTTGGTGTGAATAGTCATCTGTTGAGATGTATTTATCTGATTTACCAAATCCAACCATATCTGGTGCAATAACTCTATAACCATTCTTTACAAGAGTAGGAATAATATTTCTAAATAAATAACTCCATGTCGGTTCTCCGTGAAGTAGGTAAATAATCTGACCATCTTTAGGTCCTTCATCAATGTAATGAATTCTTGTATCACCAATAGTTAAATAATTAGGGCTAAACGGAAAGTCTTTTAAGTCATTAAATCTTTCATCAGGAGTTCTTAATATACCTGGGGAAACTAAATTGAACCTATCATAATTTACGGATGGTTCAGAATTTCTAATATATTGAAGTAATCCTAATGATATAACTAAAATAAAAAATAAAATTGAAAAAAATTTATTCACCAACATTCCCCAGATATATAATAAAGATAATATATTGATGTAATAAATGTCAAAGGTAGATTAATTATGATAGTTAAAAATAAAGTTACGCCAAATGAAGAGCAAATTAATGGCTTTTTAAAAAACCCTGAAATTGGGCCAATATCAATGGTAAATTTACTTAAATATAAAGAAAAGGCGATCTATGATGATGGTCGTGATACAAATCTCTCAGGAGAAGAGGCATATGGTCTTTATGCAGCCGAAGTAATTAATTTAGTAGAAAAATACGGTGGAGAATTTCTATTTGCTGGTAAAGTAAATAGATTAATGTTGGGAGAAGTTGAAGAAATGTGGGATTCAATTGCAATAGCAAAATACCCTAATAGGAAAGCAATGTTTGAAATGACAATGGACCCAGAATATCAAAAAATTCATGTTCATAGAGATGCTGGATTAGAGGGACAGCTTAATATAGAAACGATTTAAAAAATATGAAGAAAATATTAATATTAATAAGTTTTGTGGTTTCAATATTTATTATTGGCCTAGTATCATTAAACTCTCATTCAATACAAGACAGAATCTTAAATATTGGTTTAAAAAATATACTATCTAGCGCAGAGCCTTTTTTAGATAAAGAAGATACATTAAAAGTTGTTATTTGTGGTTCAAGATCCCCTCTTCCATCTCCTGGAAGAGCTGAATCATGTGTCCTAGTAGAAGCTGGTGATGATATATACATTTTTGATTTAGGTAATGGTAGTGTTAATAACCTTACTCAATACCAATTGCAATGGCCAAATGTAAAAGCAGTCTTGATAACACATATGCATTCAGATCATATGGCTGATTTACCAGATGCCCATCTTCAATCATGGATTCAAGGAAGAACTTCGCCATTAAAAGTTTATGGTCCAGAGGGAATAAATCTTGTTACTAAGGGCTTTGAACTAGCATACTCAGCAGATTATCAATACAGAAATGAACATCATGGAGATGATATGTTACCAATGAGTATTGCAGGATTTAATGCAATCCAAATTATTGATAATCAATTAATTCCAAATGATACTCCAGGATTAGAAATTCTACCGTTTGTAGTTGATCATTATCCAGTAAATTCAGCTTTTGGTTTTAAAATATCATACAAGGGAAGAATGGTAGTTATCAGCGGGGACACTATTCATGATGGAAGTGTTCTAAAATATTCAAAAGATGTTGATCTATTGGTACATTCGGCTATATCAATAGATATAGTTGAGAGAATGAGAGGACTTGCTCCAATACCTCAAATGGACAAAATACTATTTGATATTCAAGACTATCACACAAGCATAGAGGAAGCAGGTGAAATTGCTAGAGATGCTAATGTAAAACATTTACTCATTTACCATTCCATACCAACACCTCGAAATACTTTAATGGAAAGAGTATTTTTTAGACCTATTGAAGGAATATTTAGTAACTATACACTTTCTAATGATGGAACAAGAGTCATTATGCCTATTGGAAATAATGAAATTTTTATAGATCAAATAAATTAATGGTTTTACTACCTTCAAAGTTAAATAACGAATACAAAGGTTTAAAAGTAGCTACATATGGTTTATATCCAATATTTGTAATTTATATTTTTAGATCACTGGTACATTTTTTAGCAGAAAGTTCAGGTCTTGTTGGTATAGCAACGATTAAAGAGTTTCCTATTATTAATGGTTTAGATCCTAATATACTTATTTACTTATTTGCATCTCTATGGGGTGCTACGCAAGTGTCATTAACAATTATTTTATTAATTTTATTTATAAAGTATAAAAATTTAATACCATTAATATATTTGATTTGTCTTCTAGATCAATGTTTCAGATTAATTTCAGGTTTTCTGCATCCACTAACTGAGGATTACTACACTAATACACCTCCCGGTGTTGTTTCAAACATACCATTTTTAATATACATAATTATTATGTTTTGTTTATCATTAAAAAAAGGAGGTCAACAAAATGATTGATTTTTATTTTTCTTATCGAAGTCCATATTCATATTTAATATTACCAAGAATGTTAAAGCTAAAAAATGAATATAATGTTGATGTTAACTTTAAAATTGTATATCCAATAGCAATACGATTACCTGAATTTTTTAGAAAAAAAAATATATTATATTTTGCATCTGTAATGGTAGATATTAAAAAAAAGGCAAAAAAACTTAATATGTCATTAAATTTACCGATCAAACCAGATCCAATAAAACAAAATACTATTACTGGTAAGATTTCAGACAATCAACCATATATCTTTGATGTATGTCATATGGGACAACTTATGTGTAATAGAGGTAAAGGTATGGAATTTGCTTATGAATTATCTAAAGCCATATGGAGTGTAAAAAATTGGAATAGTGATCAAATATTAGAAAATGTTTTTACAGAATTTGGTGAGGATCTTCAAGAGGTAAGAGATTCCATAAAGCAACATGAATCACAGTTAATTGAAGAAATAGAGATAAACCAGATAGATCAGAAGGAAGCGGGACATCATGGAGTGCCTCTAAATGTTTACAATGGAAATTATTATTTTGGTCAAGATACTCCTTTTGATGAATTAATAGAAGAATTAATAAAAGATGGTGTAATTAAGGAATTTTAGTGAAAGTTTTAAGAACGGACGATAAATACTTTAAGAATATTAAAGGTTATCCATTTGCTCCTATTTATACAAATATATCTGCTGAGGATGGCACTGAGATAAGAATTCACCATATTGATGAAGGGCCTAAAGATGGCCCAATACTTCTTGCTATGCACGGTCAACCAGTTTGGAGTTATTTATATTCCAAGATGATTCCTATACTTAATAATGCTGGAATAAGAGTAATAGCTCCAGATCTTGTTGGATATGGTAAATCAGACAAACCAAGTTCTAGAGATGACTACAGCTATCAAAATCAAGTTGATTGGATGAATCAATGGTTGGTAAAGAACGATTTATATAATTTAACTTTTTTCGGGCAAGATTGGGGAGGTCTTATTGGTTTGAGAATGATAGTTGATAATGATGAAAGGTTTATCAAGGTATCAATGGGTAATACTGGCCTACCCTATATGCCTAATACTCCTTCAGATGTAATAAAGGAGGTTAAAAAATTTAGAAAGAGCAATATAAAACTCACCCCTATGAGTATGGCAAAAGAAATAAGAAAAATGGATTCAGGTAAATTACATCCAGCACTGAAATTCATGTACTGGCAAAAGTTTTGTTGGGATACTAAAAATCTACCAGTAGGTCTACTTAATTCACTTATGATGGAAAAAAGACCTAAAAAAGTTATAAGAAATCATTATATTTTATATTCACTTGGTATAGAAAAATTATCACCATATATCAATGATTTAATGAAGGCATATGAAGCACCATATCCATCATCTGAATATAAAATGGGTCCTAGAGCAATGCCTAGCCATGTTCCTATTATTCCTGATCAATCCCTTAATGCTCAAAAAAAAGCTAGAGAGTTTTTTAATAAAACTGATAAGCCATTTCTTTCTGTATTTGCCGGTGATGATCCTGTTACAAATGCTATGGAAAAAGATGTATTAAATATGGTGCCTAATGCAATAAGTGTCCCAAATATAGGTGGTGGACATTTTTTTCAATGGACTAAATCAAAAGAATTATCTAAAGTAATCATAGATTTTATTAAAGATAAATTATGATAGAACTATATACAGCCCCTACTCCTAATGGACATAAGGTCTCATGCACACTTGAGGCACTTAAAATGGAATACAAAGCAATTTTAGTTAATCTTGGAGAAGGAGACCAGAAAAAACCTGACTTTTTAAAAATTAGTCCAAATGGAAGAATTCCTGCAATTATCGATACAGAAAATAATTTATCTATATTTGAGTCAGGAGCCATAATGATTTACTTAGCAGATAAAGCTAATAAATTAATAAGTTCTGATCCAATTAAAAGAGCTAAAGTTTATGAGTGGTTAATGTTTCAAATGGGTGGAGTTGGTCCAATGATGGGTCAAGCTAATGTTTTCTTTAGATATTTTCCAGAAAAGATACAACCTGCTATTGATAGATATCAAAATGAATCTAGAAGATTATTTGAAGTATTAAATTCTCATTTAGAAAATAATGAATGGTTAGCTGGTGATTATTCAATAGCAGATATAGCAAACTGGTGTTGGGTTAGAACTCATAAATGGTCAGGGGTTTCAACAGATGGATTAAACCACCTAGAAAGATGGAAAAATGCAATGTATGAACAACCAGGAATGCTTAAAGGTATTAAAGTTCCAATAGAAATTAATATCGATAAAGAACTAAAAGATAAAGATAAAACTAAAGAATTTATTAAAAATGCCCAAAAAATGGTAAAAAAATAAGGAGAAATAATGATTAAACTATACTTAACACCTAGTACAAGAGCTGGAAGAGTTGCATGGCTTTTAGAAGAGTTAAATTTAGAGTATGAACTTGAGGTATTACCTTTTTCAAAAGAAGGTCTTAAATCACCTAAACATAGAGCCAGACATGCTCTTGGAAGAGTTCCTGTTATAGAAGATGGAGATATATCTATTTTTGAATCTGGAGCAATAATTCAATATATATTAGATAAGTACGGTGATAATGGCTTAAAACCAGATGTTCAATCTGATGAATATCCATACTATCTTCAGTGGCTCCATTACTGCGAAGGAATGGTAATGCCTCCAATGAATCAAATCGTAGTTCACACAGTCTTACTGCCTCCTGATAGAAGAGATGAAACGGTATTAAGTCAAGCTAAGAATTTACTATCTAAATCATTAAATCCTGTAAATGCTAACCTTGAAGGCAAAGATTATCTTATTGGTGAATTTTCAGCAGCGGATTGTATGTTAGGTCATTCATGCTTTATGGCTAATAGATTTGGTGCAGTAAATGAGGATATGGAAAATATCAAAAGATATGTTTCTAATATTGAATCAAGACCAGCATTTCAAAAAGCAATTGCATTAGGCACTGAATCCAATGATCCATTAGGATGATTATTAATGACTAAACCTATCAAAGTATTTGGTAATTCTGGGTCGCCCTATACACAAAAAATATTATCTCTTCTGAGATATAGAAATATTCCATATACGGTTTCATGGGGTGATGTAATTCATAATTTATCTATGCTTAATATTGATCCTCCTAAACCTGTTCTATTACCAACAATGATTTTTGATAATGATGGTGAAATATTATGTAAAACAGATACAACTCCAATTATTAGATATCTTGAAGATTTATATAGTGAAAAGTCTGTTATTCCAAATTCCCCTACCCTTAGCTTTCTTAATTATCTACTTGAAGATTTTGCTGATGAGTGGACAACAAAGTATATGTTTCATTATCGATGGCATTTTAAAGATGATGCTGAAAACGCTAAAAAAATGTTGGTCCTTCAACATAAATTAAATATTGATGATGACTCTATGAATGAATTTGCTAATCATATTGCTGATAGACAAATTAATAGATTATGGGTGGTTGGTTCTAATGATGAAACGGCTGAGCTAATTGATCAAAGTTATAAACGTTATTTATCATCATTGGAAAATCATCTATCTAATTCTTCTTTTATGTTTGGACAAAGACCCTCATCATCAGATTTTGCATTATATGGTCAATTAACTCAATTAGTAGGTTTTGACCCAACACCAAGAGACATAGCAATCAAAATTTCACCAAGGACAATGGCTTGGGTTAATATCATGTCTGATTTATCAGGGTTACATGATAAAGGTGGAATTGGAGAATTCTTTGGTGTTAAAAATCAAAATTCTAATAAATCATCATCAATTAATTATTTTCAATCAAATGAGTATGGATGGAATGAATTAGATAATCTTCCCAAGTCTTTAAAAGATTTGTTTATAGAAATTGGAAGAGTTTATATTCCATGTCTTATTAGTAATGCTGAAGCACATAAAAAAGGAGATGATATATGGGAAACAAAAATTGATGAATCAAAGTGGAAACAAAAAACATTCCCGTATCAAGTTAAATGCTTAAATTGGATTAAAGATGAATTTAATAAATTATCAGATATAGATAAGAATTATGTAACTGATTATCTTAAAGGAACAGGTTGTAATAAAATTCTAAGCTAGTCTCTCAGATCTATAGTGATAGAAAAATAGTATTGTTGAAAGAGCAGTTAATAAATGCCAAAAACCATGGGCTTGGAATATCGAATCTGGATTGCATGAATCATTGTCTGGAACACCAGTTAACCATATTGCAAAGGCACTCATGTATGCTACCATCCCGGCAAAATACCATCTATAAGTTCTAATTCCCTTGGGTTTTTGATTTGCTAAAAGGCCAGGTAACCAAAAGAATATAATCCACCAATATTCACCAATATTTGCATATACCTCCGCTGGAAATGTTCCAAATAACATTAAAACTAAGAAGCCAACAAAACCAGATATGAATCTCATATTTGGTGACCAAAATTTATATAAAAATTCACTTATTACCCATAGGCCAATTGAAACACCAAATAAGCTTAATCCTATCCCCATTCCATCACCAAAAAGACCTCTCATAACAGCATAAAAAATAACTATTGAAAAATAAACCTTCATAAAAGTATTAACAGTCCAATTAGACATTTTATAAATGTTATAAAGCCAAGGGATAATAATATACATGACCATACTTAGATTATCTGCCCATCCACCCCATTCAGTATTTGTACCATGCATCATCATTGAGCCAGGTCCTAAGTACACTACACAGACACCATATAAGATAGTTATATTATTTAAACCAGAAAAATCATTAAAGGAAGTTTCATTTGATAATTTGTATAAGATATATAGTCCAACTACCATAAATCCCAAATTACTTATTGTATTAATTGGTTCTCTAAATGGTCCATCACTTATTCGTTCACACCATCTAGATGCTTCTCCGATAACAGCCAATGAATCAACAGATTGGATAATTTGAAAATAACTTAATAAGTAAAAGCCTATTAGAAAGAAAATACTTACTAACAGTGTAATTATGAAGCTATTTTCTTTTTTTAAAATTTTATTCAATATTTATATATTATAGAGCCGAATCTAGTTCAGGTAATGCATTAAATAAATCTGCTACAAGCCCATAATCTGCAACTTGGAATATTGGTGCATCCTCATCTTTATTAATTGCAACGATAACTTTAGAGTCTTTCATGCCCGCTAAATGTTGAATCGCTCCTGATATACCTACAGCAATATATAAATCTGGAGCTACAATTTTACCAGTTTGACCAACTTGATAGTCGTTAGGAACAAAACCTGCATCAACCGCTGCTCTTGAAGCACCAACTGCGGCACCCAATTTATCAGCAATTGAATCCAATAAATGGAAGTTATCACCTGACTGCATTCCTCTTCCACCTGATATAACAATATTTGCTGCTGTAAGTTCTGGTCTATCGCTTTGAGCTAATTCCTCTCCAACAAACTTGCTTATTCCTGATGAGCCTTCATCATTAATATCAACAACTTCAATACCTGAATTATTTAATGTTGCCGAATCAAAAGCTGTTGATCTAACTGTAATTATCTTAACTGCATCGTTTGATTTTACAGTTGCTATACAACTACCAGCATAAATTGGTCTTTTAAAAGTATCTGCAGATTCAACAGATATAATGTCTGATATTTGTTGTGAATCTAATTTTGCAGATATTCTTGGCATTAGATTCTTACCAAAAGTTGTTGCTGGAGCTAAAATATGAGTATAACCATCAGAGTTAGCTATAATTAATGATGATAAATCCTCAGCAATAGAATTAGAGTAACTATCACTATCGCACGTAAGGATTTTACTCACTCCATCGATTGTTTGAGCTTCTTCAACAACAGAATTCATGTTTGAACCAGCAATCAACAGTGATATCTCGCCATCAAGCAAAGAAGCAGCTGTTATCGTATTTAATGTTGAGCCCTTTAAATTACTATTATCATGTTCTGCTATTACTAAAATACTCATTGAATCACCTTGGCTTCGTTTTTTAATTTATCAACTAGTTGTTCAACTGTATCAACTATAATTCCAGCCTCTCTTGAAGGTGGAAGCTCAACAGATAATAATTCTGATCTTGGATCAACATCAACACCTATATCAGCAACAGGTATTATGTTTAGTTCTTTTTTCTTTGCTTTCATAATATTTGGAAGTGATGCATATCTTGGTTCATTTAATCTAAGATCGGTTGTAATAATTGCTGGAATATTTAATTCAAGTGTCTGAAGGCCTCCATCTATTTCTCTTGTTACTTTTACAGATGACTCCTCAATAACTAATTCAGAAGCATTTGTTGCTTGAGGATAATCAAGCAAGGCTGCTAACATTTGACCAGTTTGATTATTATCTCCATCAATAGCTTGTTTACCTAAAATTATAAGATCGGGTTTTTCATCTTCAGCAACTTTTTGAAGAACTTTTGAAATAGCTAAAGGTTCTAAAATTGAATCAGTTTCGATTAATGTAGCTCTATCAGCACCCAATGCTAATGCAGTTCTTAATTGTTCCTGAGAGTCTGATTTACCTACAGAAATTGCAACTACTTCTGTTGCTTTACCTGATTCTTTTAATCTTACGGCTTCTTCTAATGCAATTTCGCAAAATGGATTTACTGCCATTTTTACATTATTTAAATCGACATTTGAATTATCAGATAATGGCCTTACCTTAACGTTATAGTCGACAACTCTTTTAATTGGAACTAGAATTTTCATATCTTTATATTTTATATAAATGGTACTTATAAGAGGCTATAATTGTAATGTATTTAGGTTACAAATTACAATAATTTAAAAAGGATCTTATGCACAGAGAAACTATGGAATATGACGTTGTAATTGTTGGAGGAGGTCCTTCAGGACTTGCTGCAGCTATTAAATTTGCCCAACTTAATCAAGAAAACAATACCAACTACTCTATTTGCCTTTTAGAAAAAGGTTCTGAAATCGGAGCTCACATATTATCAGGCAATGTTTTTCAACCCAATGCACTAAATGAATTGATTCCAAATTGGAAAGAGTTAAATGCACCTCTCAATGTGCCTGTAAAAAAAGATAAAATTTATTATTTTTTGAAGAATATGGGTATACCTGTTCCACCATTTTTGATGCCTGAAATGAACAATCATGGTAATTATATTATTAGTTTAGGTAATCTATGTAGATGGCTTGGTGAACAGGCAGAAAATTTAGGTGTTGAAATATTTCCTGGTTTTCCTGCTAGTAAACTTTTAATTGAAAATGATGAGGTAGTTGGTGTTCAAACTGGTGATATGGGTATATCAGAGTCTGGTGAAATGAAACCTGGAAATGAACTAGGTATAAATATTAAAGCTAAACTTACAATACTTGGAGAAGGATGTCGTGGTCATTTAGGTAAACAAGTTATAAATAAATTTAATTTATCTGAAGGAAAAGATCCTCAACATTATGGTATCGGTTTTAAGGAAGTATGGAAGATTGATCCAAAATTACATGAAGAAGGATTAGTAATACATACTAATGGTTGGCCTACTCCAGATATAGCTGCTGGTTCATATTTTTATCATGGTGAAAATAATGAAGTATATATTGGTTTTGTTATACCATTGGATTATAAAAATCCTCACCTTAGTCCATTTGATGAATTTCAAAGATGGAAAACACACCCCTCAATAAAAAAATATCTTATTGGAGGTGAAAGGTTATCCTATGGTGCAAGGGCTCTTATAAAAGGTGGTCTTCAATCTTTACCGAAAATGGAATTTCCTGGAGGTTTGTTAATTGGATGTAATGCGGGAACCTTAGTTTTTTCAAAAATAAAAGGTTCACATACTGCAATGAAATCAGGTGAAATAGCTGGAAAGCACGCTTTTGATAAACTTCAAAATAATATTTCAGTTGATTTTGATTCTAAAATAAACGATTCATGGATTTATACAGAGCTATACAAATCTAGAAACTTTGGCCCAATATTTCATAAATTTGGTGCACTAATTGGCGCAGCAGTAAATGTCATTGATCAATTTATATTTAGAGGTAAATTACCTTTTACAATGACTCATCCTACACCAGATTATGCATGCTTAAAAAAGGCAGATGATATGCCAAAAATAGATTATCCAAAACCTGATGGAGTTTATTCTTTTGATAAACTATCTTCTGTGTATTTATCTAATACAAATCATGAAGAAGATCAGCCATGTCATCTACAATTAGTTGATCCAACTATACCTATTAGCGTAAATCTACCAATGTATGATGAGCCTGCTCAAAGATATTGCCCAGCAGGAGTTTATGAAGTTGTCGAGAAAGATAATGAAAAAAAATTCGTTATAAATGCTCAGAATTGTGTTCACTGTAAAACATGTGACATAAAAGACCCTTCACAAAATATTAATTGGGTAAGCCCTGAAGGACCAGGTGGACCGAATTATCCAAATATGTAGTTATAAATGTTATATGAATTATAAATTATTAATAGCTACTTCATTATTTATAACATCATGTTCAAATATTGAAGTTTCAAACAATGATATTAATAAACCATTACTAGTTGACGAAAATATAAAATTTATTGATTTCCTTAATGAAGAGTGGGATAAAACTCTAAATAATAATCCTTTATTCGCTTCATATGTTGGTGATAAAAGATCAAATAACAAAATAAATTCAAATAGTATTGAACAATATTTAGTTGAATATCAGTCTAATATTGAATCTTTAAAAAGTTTAAAAGAAATTAATATTTCAAAATTAACTGAAGATAATGTACTGAACTATAAGCTTTATGAATTTGATATTTCGAGAGAAATTGAGCAAGCAAATTTCCCCACTTACTTCCTTAGAATTAATCAAAGAGGAGGTATACAAAGTTTTTACGAAACCGGAAATAGACTTGTATATACATCAAGTAAAGATTATTACGACTGGTTATCGAGACTAGATCAATTTTCACAAAATATTAATAACTTTTTAGATATAAATAAAGAAGGTCTTGAAAAAGGTATTACTCAGCCAAAAATGATAACTGAAGGTGTTGTCAAACAAATACAGGCAATTATTGATTCTGATATAGGGGATAATCCCTATATGAAAGTATTTATCAATGCTGATGAAAATTTAATTAATTCCACAGATAAAAATGAACTTATAGAGTTAGCAGAAGAAATTATTTTAAATAAAATTATTCCTGCATATATAGATTTAAATGAATTTTTAATAGAAGAATATCTGCCAAATTCTAGAGATTCTATTGGTATTAGCGAAGTACCAGGTGGAAAACAATATTATGAATATTTAGCCAGATTTTATACAACAACAGAACTTACACCCGATGAGATACATCAGATAGGATTAGATGAGATTAAAAGAATTCGTTCTGAAATGGATAATATTATTGATCAAGTTGAATGGGATGGAGATTTTAATTCTTTTCTAAATTATTTAAGAACAAGCCCAAGGTTTTATTATGATAATTCTGAAGACTTGTTTAATGCATATCTAATCATGTCTAAGAAGATTGATCCGCTATTAACAAAGATCTTTAAAGTTTTTCCAAGAGCTCCTTATGGTGTGATACCAATCCCAGATGAATCAGCTCCTTATACAACTACTGCCTATTACAATAGCCCTAGTCCAGGAAGACCTGGTTATTTTTATGCGAACTTATACAAACCAGAATCAAGGCCTAAATATGAAATTCCTGTATTAACAGTTCATGAAGCAGTACCTGGTCATCATTTTCAAATATCAATTGCCCAAGAATTAGAAAATGTGCCCTCTTTTAGAAAATATCAAGGAATAACTGCATTTGTTGAGGGATGGGGTCTGTACAGTGAAGAGCTTGGTGAATTTATGGGTATTTATGATGATCCATATGATAAATTTGGACAACTTACATATGACATGTGGAGAGCTATAAGATTAGTCGTTGATACAGGAATGCACTATAAGAATATGACTAGAGATGAAGCAATAAATATATTTGTTGAAAATTCAGCAAAGTCTATTCTAGATATTAATAATGAGGTTGACAGATATATTGCATGGCCTGGACAGGCTCTTGCATACAAAATAGGACAATTAAAAATATTGGAGCTAAGGAACAAGTCAGAAAAAATGTTAGGTGATAAATATGATATAAAAGATTTTCATCATGAAGTTTTAAAAAGGGGCTCTTTACCATTAAATTTATTAGAATTTTATATAGATCAATGGATTGAAACTACTTTGAATTCTTAGAACGTCTACATCTTTCACTGCAATAAATTACATCTTCCCAGTTTTTTTCCCATTTCTTTCTCCATGCAAAAGATCTCTTACAAACAGGACATTCTTTAGATTTTAATTTAAGTTTTTTATGCAACTTTACCAATTATATGATTTATTTGATTACTAGGAATATATAGAAAATTATTATCTATAAACTCTTTCTCTAAAGCCATATCAACTAACTTATAGTATGTATTTCTATTAAAAAATCCTTCAATATTGCTTCTTACATTTACTAATGGTATTAATGAATCGTTATGGTTTATTAATCTTGTGGTATTTGTCTTATCTAAAATAAATTGAAAGTTTAAATTTGTTATAAGTTGAACTTTTTCATTATTAACTTCAAAATCAATTATTTTATATGGAGCCAACTCAACCTTAACAGGAACTTTTTCAACTGGTGTTACCAAAAAATATTCATTCTCATCTTTTCTTAATACGGTTGAGAAAAGATTTAGAAGTTTTTTATTTTTAATTGGAGATTTGTTGTAGAACCAGTCTCCTTCTCTATCGATATAAAATTCCTGACCTTCACATAATGCAGGATTCCATAATTCGACTGGAGGAAAGTTATTGTAACCCTCAAGATTTTTTTGAATTTTAGAAATACTCATTTAATGATCTAAATAATATATATAGTCCAATTAAAAATAATAATAATGCCATTATGGATGATATGTGTTTATTTGTATTGATATTGAAGTTTTTATATTTTGGTATTGTTAAGATATAACTTAAGAAAATAAACCATAATGCCGAAGTTAATGAAAAATAAATGGGATAAATATAATAAAGAACTCCATACATACTATCTAATAAGACACTGAATAGCGAAACAAAAAATAAAAAAGCTTTTACATTAAAAATATTTGTAATGAGGCCTATAGTAAAGCTATTTTTATATTTAATTTCAGCATTAAAAACGTCATCATTATTTTTACTAAAATACATAGAAATACCTAGATAGGAAATGTATGTTCCACCAACAATACTAATAATTAATTTATATAAATCATTAGATAAAATAATCAATGAGATACCGTTAATAGCTAATAAACAATGTACGTATATCCCTACACCAATACCTAATGCTGCTTTAATGCCCTCTTTTCTTCCATAAATTGATATTTGTCTAAGGATAATCGCTGTATCAGGTCCAGGACTTGTTAATGCAATTAGATGTGCTAAAGCTGACCAAAGAAACATAAGCTAGTTAATAATAGTTGGTTCAATATCCATTGAAATTTTAAAAACCTCATAAACTTTTTGCTTTATGTTATCAGCAAAATTTAATACCTCTTCTTGAGAAGCTTTAGAGTTAGTAATTAATACAAGAGAATGATTTTTATAAATATTTACATTTTCATATTTGTTTAGGTCATCTTTAATTAGATCTATTAGACGAGCAGAACCAACTTTGACAAACTGAGAATCAATTTTCCATATTATCAATTCATTAAGTGAATGTTTTGTTGTATCAATATCATCTATTTTAACTATTGAGTTCTTAAAAAAACTTCCAACATTAGGTATTTCTAAATGATTAGGTAGTATTGAATTTCTGATGTTAGTTACCATAACTGAGGCATCCTTTAATTTAATATTATTTATGTTGATATTATGAGTTGAAATATATTTTTTGATAGACTCATATTCGAGATTAAGTATATTTTTGTAATTAGTTATGAAGTTAATGTTATAAATAATTAAAGTATTATTTTTAAAAATAGAATTTCTATAAGTAAAATCACATTCATCTTTATGCAACTTGATAAATTTACCTTTTTTATAGTCATAGCAATCTATGCTATTAATAAGTCTTGATACTTCTTGACCATAAGCGCCAATATTTTGAATAGGTGATGCTCCAACACTACCTGGTATAGATGATAAATTTTCATAACCATATATATTTTTATCAATCATTTCAGTAACAAAGTCGCTCCAATTAACAGACGATCCAACAGACACAATATCTAAATTTTTATCATAATTAATATTATTAAATATCGGCTTAACAACTATGCCTTCATAAAAGTTAGGTAATACCAGATTTGTTCCCTCTCCAACTATTAGTACTGGTAATTTATTATTGGATATAAATTCTTGAAATTGATTAAATTCTTTTTTAGTTCTTAGTTCAACATAATATTTTGCATTAGATTTTATCTTTAAAGAATTATTAATATTAATGTTATTTAATATTTTCATTTAGATATCTTTTAGCAGAAATTACATCTTCATTTGTATCTATACCATGAGGTATATCTCCTTTGAAATTTGTAACATATATTGAATAATTATTTTCTAGGAATCTTAATTGTTCTAACTTTAACTCTAGTTCATTTGAAGTTGGCTTTAAATTAACTAATTTATTTAATGTGCTTAATCTATATCCATAAACTCCAATATGTCTCCTTGGGTTATCTATTTTTCCAGTTCTTACAAATTTAGTTGCAATGTTATTATTGTCTGTCTCAACCAATACACAATTAGGATTATCTATTTCATCATTTGATTTAATCTCATTAGATGCTGTAATAACATCACATTCATTGGTAAAGAAATCATTTACTACATCAGATATTAATTTCTTTGGTAGGAATGGTTCATCACCTTGAAGATTTAAAATAAATGTATTTTCATCAAGGTTTAATTTATTTGCAGCTTCGCATATTCTATCTGTTCCTGAAATATGACTATCTGAAGTCATAACAACATTATTAGATATTTTTTCAATATTTTGTTTTATTCTCATTGAATCAGTTGCCACGAAAGAATTTTTATTTACTTCTAAAGAGTTGACTAAAACTCTTTGTATAAGAGTTTTACCATTTAGATCAATTAATGGTTTGTCTTGAAGTCTGGTTGAGCCAATTCGCGATGGTATTAAAATATATACTTCGCTACTCATTTTATTATATTGATTTAAGTTTTTTATCTAGTTTATCAATAAATTTATTAGTAACGTCTGCATCAATAGTTAAATACCAAATCTTATTATTATCAAAGTCTTTACATTTAGAAGCATCCTTTTCAGTCATAACAATTGGTAAATGATCTAAATAAAAAATATCACTTGAAGAGAAATTATGATGATCAGGAAATGGATGTCTTACACTATCAAAGCCAAGCTTATCTAATAAATCAAAAAATCTTCCTGGATTTCCGAGACCTGCAACAGCATGAATTTGGTTATGCATTGGCCACTTATCAATTGAATATGATTTACCAGACTTTAAATGAACAAAATTAGATGGGCTTATATTCATTAAATATTCATCCTCTTCGGTAGGACCGCTATTATTAACAATGAAATCAACAGAATTTAGCCTATTTTTAGACTCTCTTAATGGTCCTGCAGGAAAGGTTAAATTGTTACCAAATCTTCTTTTCCCATCTATTACAGCTATTTCAATATGGCGACCCATCTTATAATGTTGAAGACCATCATCAGAGATAATGACATCACAATCATGGTCTTTAGTTAATTTTTTAACAGCTCTTACCCTATTCCTATCTATATAAAATGGAAAGTTTAATTTAGATAAAATTTGTGCCTCATCACCTGTTTCTTTAACTGATGTTTCATCTGTAACTTGAAGAGTTTCTTTAAATTTACCACCATATCCTCTACTAACAATTCCTGGTTTATACCCCTTATTTGCTAATTCATTAGCAATATATTTAACTAGAGGAGTTTTTCCTGTACCACCAATTGTTAAATTTCCAACAACGATAATTGGAATATCTGATTTATAAGAAATTTCTTTATTTTTAATATATTTCCTTCTTCGTCTTGAGGTTAAATATGAAAACAATAATGAGAATGGATATAACAAATATAACCATAAACTTTTTTTATACCAACTATCTACAACAAAACTTGAATAAGTTTCATCATCATATTCAGGCATAAATAATTGTGTAGATTTTGATGTTTTTGGTTTTGTATCTGGTGAATCTTCAAATTTATTTTTATATAGAGAATGATATATCGACTCATTTTTAATCAATTCTTCATGTGTTCCTGTTTCAGCAATAATCCCATTATCTAATACAATAATTTTAGAAGCATTTTCAATAGTTGACAGCCTGTGAGCAATAACAATAGTAGTTCTGTCGGTAATTAGTTTTTCTAATGCCTCTTGTACAATTAATTCTGATTCTGTATCGAGTGCAGAAGTAGCCTCATCAAGAATAATTATTGGAGAGTCTTTGTAAAAAGCTCTGGCAATCGCCAATCTTTGTCTTTGTCCTCCCGATAACAACACTCCATCGTCTCCAATTTCTGATTCATAACCTTCGGGTAAATTTGAAATAAATTCATCACAGCCAGATAGCTTTGCAGATTCTTTTAACTTCTCAACATCAATAGAATCATCACCATAAGCTATATTTTTAGAAATTGTGTCATTAAATAATGATGGGGATTGATTAACGATTGATATCGATGATCTTAAATGATTAAGAGAAAAATCTGTTATCGGTTTTCCATCAATTAATATTTCTCCAGATGAATGGTTATAAAACCTAGGAATTAAATTAGCTATAGTTGATTTTCCAGAGCCAGATTTACCTACAATAGCAACAGTTTCATTTTTTTCAATTGAAAAATTAATGTTTGATAAGATTTGATTTCCGGTGTCATAGGAGAAATTAATATCTTTAAAATTAATTTTTCCTTCAATTTTATCTTCATTATTTCCCTCGTCTTCTTCTATTTCTTGGTCCAATTGATCAAAAATTTCATTAGCTGCTGCAAGGCCTTTTTGAACAATTATGTTTACATTAGATAATTGTCTAATAGGTTTTGCCATCAAACCAGCTGCTGTAAAAAATGCTACAAATGTTTCCGCATCTAAAGATATTCCTAATTGAGCACCTAATGCAAAATACGCAACAATTGATAAAGATATTGATACTAAAACTTGAATTATTGGAGTTGCCATATTTCCTGTTGCTTCTAATTTAAGATTTTGATTTTTGTTAGAACTATTAGCCTCTAAAAATCTTGCATTTTCATATTCTTGTGCATTGAAGCTTTTAATTTCTACATGTCCATCAACTGCTTCTGAAGCAATATGAGTAACATCTCCCATAGCTGTTTGAATCTTTTTTGCAAGTTTCTTTAATCTTTTACCAGCTACATAAACAATTAATGCAATTAAAGGTGCTGTTCCAATCAGCAAAAGTGTAAGTTTAAAATTTAATATTAATAAATATATAAACAATCCTATCAGTAGAAAACCCTCTCTAATTAATGTTTTTACTGCATTGGATGCTGCACCGGCTACTTGAGTTGTAGTAAAAGTTATTCTATTGATTAGTTGACCAGACTGATTTGCATCAAAGTAAGATTTTGGTAAATTATGAAGTTTCTCAAATAATTCTGCTCTTAAATCGTGCACTATTCCAAAACCAACTTTAGACATGAAGTAGTTTCCAACGAAAAAACCAATACCCCTTCCAAGTGCAATAAATATTAGAGATAAAGCTAATAGTGAATTAAAATTGTCTTCTTCTGAGTTAACAAAACTTATTATTCTTCTTATCCACTCAACTGCAGCAATATCTGCAAAAGCAAAGCTTATAAAGCCTAATACAGCTATAAAAAAAGACCATTTATATCTAAAGGTATAACCAAGTAACCTTCTTAAGCTTCCAGTTCTCATTTTTCTATAGTTCTTATTTGAACTTCATTAAACCCATATTTATTAAGCATATCCATAACTGTAATAACCCAAACATGTAAAGAATTTGATTCAGCACTTAAAATAAAAGAATTACCATTGTTCTCAAGTTCAAATATAGCCTGATCAAGCTCTTCAAGATTATTAATATTAAAAACTCTGTCATTAACATATATTGTTCCATTATTAACAATTACAATCTCATTTGATGATTGGACAGTTTTATATTGAAATGATTCAGTTTTTGGAAGTTCAAGAGAGAGAAACTGAGAATCACCAACCTTAGACGTAACAACAAAAAATATTACTAATAAAAAAACAATATCAATTAAAGGTGTTATTTCAATAGAAAAGTCTGATTTGTTATTTGAAATAAATTTCATTTGTTAATAATATCGATAAAGCCAGATACTTCTTTTTGAAGATTTATTAGTAAATAGTTTATCTTCTGTTCAAAGTATTTATGAAGAACTAACCCAGGAACAGCTATTAACAGGCCAAATGCTGTAGTAATTAGTGCCTGAGAAATTCCTGCTGCTAATAGATCAGGATTCGCTCCAGCAGTCTCTGTAAGTCCTGTAAAAGCTGTAATCATACCTACAACAGTACCTAATAAACCCAATAATGGGCTAATTGTGGCAATAGTTCCTAACATTGTTAGATTTCTTTCTAAACCATATTTAACTTCAATAGCCTTCTCCTCAATTTTTGATTCTAAGTTATCTCTTTGAAGGTCTTTATATTTGAGGCAATTAATAAGTAAAAATCCAAGTGATGACAGGTTTGATATTTCTAAAGCCTGTTTTTTAGACATTAAATCATTATTTAGTAATTGAATAATTTGATTTGAAAGGCCTTTAGGAGAAACAAGTCTATTTTGTAAGAACCATGACCTTTCTATTGAAATAGTAATTATTAGAACACTACATGCTAATAATGGCCACATAAACGGGCCTCCTGCAGTTATAAATTCACTCATCTATTACACTCAATTTTGAATCTTTTAATTTATAAACCTTATTAAAAGATTTCAAGAACTTATTATCATGAGTAGCTGTAATTAAAGCAATACCATATTTATTAGACATCTCAAAAAGAAGATTTTGAATAATTAGTGAATTCTCATAATCTAAATTTCCTGTAGGTTCGTCTAAAAATAAAAACTTTGGATTATTAATCAAAGCTCTTGCAAGAGCAGTTCTTTGTTTCTCTCCTCCAGACAATTTCCAAGGCAAGTGATTTTTTCTTTTATAAATATCTAAACTCCTCATGATATCTTTTACTATTAATTTTTTTTCATTATCAAGAGATTTATTTATTAAGGCGGGCATAAAAATATTTTCTTCGACAGTTAAATCTTCTAAAAGATGATGGAATTGATAAACAAACCCAAAATTTTCTAATCTTATTTGGCTTAGTCTATTATTTGATAGTGACGATAAATTAAAATCATTAAAGTAAACATTACCTGAAGTAGGTTTATCTAATCCTGCTAATATGTGAAGAAATGATGATTTTCCTGCTCCAGACGCTCCTGTAATTGCCACAGAATCATTTTCATTTATTGTTATATTGATGTCATTCAAGACGACCAAAGAATCATCGCCCATTTCAAAAGATTTATGTATTTTGTTACTTATTAATTTATTCATGTCTTAATATTTGTACAGGGTTAAGTTTTACAGCACGAAATGATGGTACTAATGAGGCCGTAAGACTTATTAAAAATGAAATTAAACAAATTATTAGAATCTGTAAAGAATCTATGTGGTAAGGAAAATAGTTTATAAAATATGCATCAAGTAGGTTTCGACCTAATAAATATTCTATAAAAATTATAAAATTATTTAAGTTAAAAATTAATATAAATCCAAGAATAATTCCTACTAAAATTCCTATCAAGCTTACTAATAAACCTTGAGTGAAAAATATTAATATAATTTGTTTATTACTGGCGCCTAATGTAAGAAGAATGCCTATCTCTCTTTCTTTTGATTTCACTGTCATTACAACTGTTGAAAGAACTAATATAGATGCAACTCCAACTATAAGAAATAACATTAAACTTATTAATAACTTTTCAAATTGTATTGCTTCAAATAAAGTCCCATGAGTATTTTTCCATGAAGAATATGAATAATTAATGTTATTGAGATCATCTAGAACATTTTGACTAATTAAGTCAGCATCAAATAAATTAGTAGTTTTTAGTCTAATTGAAATTGTTTCATCATTATTTATATTTTTAAGTTTTTGTGCTGTTTGATGTGAAATGAATGTAAGAAACTGATCGATTTCAGTTTTTAATTCGTATATTCCAACAATCTCTAAATTTACTGACCTTGGATATGATCCAATAATTGAAGTTTTAATATCTGATGTTGTAATATTAATTTGATCTCCTACATAAGCTCCAATATTTGCTGCAAGTAATGATCCAATGATTATCGAATTATCTTTTTCTATGTTGTCTAGATTCCCAATCAACATATAGTCTGAAACTATCGACATATTTTTTTCAATATTAGGATCGATCCCAATAACAGAAATTCCTCTAGTATCATAAGATGAAGAAACAATAGCTTGAATGTTTATATAAGGAGATGCATCAATAACTTCTCTATTTTTTTTAATATTTGTAATTATATTTTCATAATTACTAATTGGATTGTCGGATGTTATAACTGAATGAGGAATTACACCAAGAATTCTATCCTCAAGTTCTTTTTCAAAACCATTCATTACAGAAGTTACAACTATGAGGCTTGATATTCCAATTGCAAGACCAATAATTGCAAGCAATGTGGTAAAAGAAAAACTTCCTCCTTTATTAGATCTAAGGTATTTATAACCTAATTTCAGAGAAATTGATGACACGAAATTATTTCATTAATTGTTTTAAAACTTTTTCAATATTACCTTTGTAAGGAGGTCTAACAGCATCAAAAAATTTATCTAATTTAAAACTAACATCTTTATAGTAAGCGCGAGGATTTGAAAAATTTTTAAAACCCTCAAAAGATTTATATCTACCCATTCCTGAAGGACCAACTCCACCAAAGGATAAATCATTTTGTTGTAAATGACTTATAACATTATTAACCGTTACTCCGCCTGAAGAAGTTTTATTTAAAACATTGTCCTCTTCAGATTTATCTGAACCAAAATAATATAATCCTAGAGGTCTATCTTTAGAGTTTATTAAATTAGTAGCTTCATCTATTTCATCATACTCAACAACAGGTAATAAGGGTCCGAAGATTTCTTCTTGCATTATCTTCATATCATCTGTTGTATTAGTAACTATTGTTGGGGGGATTTTATAGAATTCTTGTTGTGAGAAGTCTTCATTTGACGGGTTTATTTCATCAACAGATGCCCCCTTCTCTATAGCATCATCTAATAAATCTTTAAGTCTATCGTAGTGACTTTCATTAATAATAGATGTGTAGTCATCATTATCCTTTAGATTTGGAAAATATTCTGATACAGCATCTTTTGTTTCTTTTATGAAGTCATCTTTTTGATCTTTGTGAATAACAACATAATCAGGCGCTAAGCATATTTGTCCTGCATTTAATGTTTTACCAAACATTATTCTTTTTTGCAGAGGTTTTTAAGTCAGCAGATTTACCAATCACAACAGGAGATTTTCCTCCAAGCTCAAGCGTACATGGAACAAGATTTTTTGAAGCAGCATTCATGACATGTTTAGCTACAGAACCTCCGCCTGTATACAGAAGATGATCAAAATTTAATTTTGTAAATGACTCTCCAACATCTGGTCCACCTAAAAATGTTGCAAATTCATTTTCATCATATGCAGCATCACATAAATCTTTGAGTAATGAAGATGTTATAGGTGTATGTTCACTTGGTTTATGCATAACCTGATTTCCTGCTGCAAAAATTGAAACGAGTGGCACAAATGCAAGATTAACTGGAAAGTTCCATGGTGAAATCATTCCAACAGTTCCTAATGGTTCATATTTAATATAAGATTTTGCTCCCAAGAGGCCAAATGGAAAATTTGAAGATTTCTTTTCAATCTTATTCCATTTTTTAACATTTTTTATAGCTAAATTAATCGCAGGCATTATTCCATAAACATCAGATAACATAGATGCATTTTTTGATCTGTTGCCAAAATCTGAATTTAAAGCTTCAACAAAATCGTAACGATTATCCATAATTAGTGTTTTTAATCTTTCTAGACGATCGATACGTAATTCTATTGATGGAGACCCATTCTTAATAAAATATTCTTTTTGTTTATTAAGTACATTATTCATTTCTTCAAAATTACTCATAATATTTCTCCCTTTTAACTTCTGTCTGCTTTATCTTTGTTATTAGCATCTCTTATTAATTTTCTCATATTTTCCCAATCTTCGTCAGATAACTTATCTAGTTGTGAAAAAGTTCCACCACCAGATAGGTATTGAGCTCCATCAAGACCAATAGTTTGTCCAGTAAGATAATCACATCCATCAGCCATTAAAAATGTTGCTAAGTTTTGTAGTTCACGCATTTCACCTACTCTACCTAATGGAACGGTACTCATCATCCCATCATCATTATCACCAGGATTAAGCCTATCCCAAGCTCCTTTTGTAGGAAAAGGTCCTGGAGCTATACCATTTACCTTAATACCGTATTTCCCCCATTCTGCAGCTAATGATTGTGTCATTGCATGAATACCAGACTTTGACATTGCAGAAGGAACCACATATGGGGAACCAGTCCATATCCATGTTGCCAATATACTTATAATTGAACCTTTAGTTGAAGTTTCAATCCACCTTTTTCCAACAGAATGAGTTATATAAAAGGTTCCATGGAATACAATATTAGCTATAGCATCAAAACCTTTATGAGATAGATCTTTAGTTGGAGATACAAAATTACCAGCAGCATTATTTACCAATCCATCTAGAGGTTTATCATCAAAAATAGATTGTATGTAATCATCAACATCTTTTGATGCTCTAATATCTAAGGTTTGATAATTAACATTAGTATTATATTTTTTTACAATTTCATTAGCTGTATTTTTTAGAACATTCTCTCTTCTGCCACAAATAAATAATTCAGCTCCATGTTCAGCATAATGATTAGCCATTTCTTTGCCCAAACCAGTTCCACCGCCAGTTATTAGAATTCTTTTGCCTTTAAGTAAATCTTTTTTAAACATATAAGTTCCTATTTAATAATATCAATAATAGCATCAGCCCATAAATCTGAATAATTTAATGATTCAACATAATCTAAATTTTCACCACCAGAATCTATAAATAGTTCTTTATATTCATCGCCTATTTCAATGATCGTCTCTAGACAGTCTGCTGTAAAAGCCGGTGAAAAAACTAATATATTTTTATTACCTTCTTTAGGCATAGATTCTAATACTTCATCAGTAAATGGATTAAGCCATTTATTTGTTAATCTTGACTGAAAGGTAACAATATATTTATCTTCGCTAATATTAAGTCTAGAGGCTAGAATTTTTGTTGTTTCATAGGTTGTTGCTTTATAGCAAAATTTATTCATTTCTGTTATTGAATCTTCACAATAATGATCACTACATACAGAATCTTGATATACATTATCAACATGGCTATTAGGAATCCCATGATAACTAAATATTATTTTGTCATAAGATTGAACATTAAATTTTGAAGCTTTCTCAATCCATGCATCTATAAATTTCTCATTATCATAAAACTGATTAATGAAATTAATTTTTGGTACCACCCATTGCTTTGACAAAATTCTTGAAACTTCTTCATAAACAGAACCAGTTGTTGCTGAGGCATAATGTGGAAATAAAGGAAGAATGACTATTTCATCTGGATTTTTTTCCATAATTTTTTTTATTGCTATCTCAATTGATGGATTTTGATATCTCATTGCAAAATGCACATCATATTCAGGCAATTTCTTAGCTACTTTTTTGGACAATTTTGCAGTGTTATAAAGCAATGGGGATCCATTATTATCATCCCAAACTTTTTTATAGATCTTTGTTGATGAAAATGATCGTGTTGGACAAATTATGAAGTTAACAAGAAAAAATCTTAAAATTGGATTTATATTAATTACTCGGCCATCCATTAAAAACTGTCTAAGATACCTAAAAACACTAAAGTATGAAGGCTTATCAGGAGTACCTAAATTAATTAGAAGTAATGCTTTTTTCATACTAAATGCGTTTTTTTCATAGTTGGATGCAATATTATAAATAATATTAATCCAATACATAAGATTGAACTGAAATAATACAAGTATGAGGGGTCAATTGCATATATAGGCATTGCTATAAATGGTGTAGTCATATGCCCTATTGGAATTACAGAGCCCAAATATCCTGCAGCAGACCCTTGATTTTCAGGAGTTTGAGCTAGAGATAATGAAGATGATAATGCAGGTCTAGTCATGCCAAATCCAAAACCTAAAATAATTATAGAAAGATAATATACGGATATCGTTTGAATATATGCCATTGTAAAATAAGAAAATACAAGCAATATTGAACCAAATAGTAATAAATAGTAATTATTTATTGGGAAAGCATCAGTAAAGATATATTGACTGAAAATAGTAGATATTGATAACAAAGCAAAAGTCATACTAATTAAGGTTGGTAGATTTTCAAAATTTCCAAACAAATCAGTTATATAAAAACCAATGGATTGTAAAAGCGATGCCTGACAGAGGCTTAAAATACCTGCAAATATAAGAAATGGTAGTATTGTTTCAGAAGACCATTTAATTTTAATTGAAGTTTTATTGTCACTAGTTATTGGATTTGTTGATTCGAGTTTTGAGTAAATTCCTGAAGCAGCTATTAGTGCAAAAAATGAAAACACATAGAATGGAGTTTCTTTAGTAATTAAAAAAAGGAACCCTCCTATTAATGGTCCTGCAACAGTGCCTAAGAGAAAGCTTGATTCTAGTCTTGCAAATTTTACAGTCCTCTTCTCTTTTGAGCTTGTGTCTGCAACATAGGCAAATGAAGCAGGTCTTGTAGCTGAACCAATTAGACCATTAATTAATCTTCCAAGAACTAATGCTGGAAATAAAAAGGTAATATGTAATATATTCCTTTCAACTAGAAATAATGGAGTTATTAATGCGATTAAAGATATTGCATAGCCAAGTAAGCCGAGAATAGCAATATTTCTCCTTCCATATTTATCGCTAGTCCTGCCCCAAAATGTGCTAGTAGATGCCCATGCTAAAGCTGATATAGCAAAAATAGATGATGTTTGAATTTCAGATAACCCAAGATCTCTAGCTAGCGGAGGAACTAAAACGAATACAAACGATTGACCTAAGCCGACGGTAAATAGACCAAATTTTAACCAAGAGGATCCCGATATCGACATTACAAGATTTTAGATAATCCTACCGCTTCTCTTATCTCTAATATTTTTTCCTTCGCTATTAATCTTGCTTTTTTAGCACCATCACTTAATAAGTCATTAATATGGTCTTTATTTTTAGAAAGCTCCTCATATTTTGATCTAATTGGTTGAAGCTCTTCATTCACTAAATTAAATAATATCTCTTTAGCCTCACCCCAGGAAATTCCATCATCATAAGATTGCTGCATTGATTGTATTTCTGATTCTGCTGCAAAATTTTTATATAGTTCAAAAACGGTACAATTTATTGAATCTTTGGGTTCACCTGGCTCAAGTGAATTTGTAACTATTTTCATAATTGATTTTTTAAGATTTTTTTCACTTTCTAGTAAAGGAATAACATTCCCATATGATTTACTCATTTTTCTTCCATCTGTGCCTAAAACTACGTTTTCATTTTTTTGAATAATTGGTTCAGGTAATGTTAATAATGGTTCAAAAAGATGATTAAATCTTGCTGCAATATCACGAGTCATTTCTAAATGTTGTATTTGATCAGATCCAACCGGCACATGAGTTGAATCAAACATTAAAATGTCAGCAGCCATTAAAACGGGATAAGAAAATAAGCCCATTGTTATTCCCTTATCAGGATCATCAGTGTTAATTGAACTTGCAGCCTTATAGGCATGTGCTCTATTCATTAATCCTTTTGCAGTTACACAACTTAATATCCAACTTAACTCAAGTATCTCTTGAACATCAGACTGTCTATAAAAATATGTTTTCTTTGGATCTAAACCAGAAGAAAGCCATGCTAAGGCAACATTTTCAACAGAGTGTTTTATTTCCTCTATATTTTGATTCTTTATTATTGAATGATAATCGGCTAAAAAGAAAAATGATTCATCAGATCCGTTAGCTAGTTCTAATGCAGGTCTAATAGCACCGATATAATTTCCAATGTGGGGTATGCCTGTTGTTGTTATTCCTGTTAGAATTCTTTTTTTCATTTAGTATAATTATAAACTTCATATAAAAATATTGTGGAAACTAGTCAAGATTTATTTAAAGACTTAGAGACAGCTGAAAAGTTGTTTTCTGATGGTTCAATTAAAAATGCTCAAAAGATTGTTAGGAATGTTTTAAAAGAATCAAAAAATTATAAAAAAGTTCCTAATAAGCTAAGGCATAAAATTAATGCTGCGCTAAGCAGGTCAAGATATTTTGATGAAATCTCTTCTTTTGCAACAAACCCTAAGCGCGAAGAGCTAATAAGCAGTATTGATAAATTAATAAAAAATCCATTAAATAATCCTAAAAAACATGCTCATTCAATACATGACATTCAAGCTCAATGGCAGTTATTAGATTTATCAAGCAAACCTGCTTCTAAATCACAGTGGTTAAATTTTAATGAGCTTACAAATAAAGCTTGGGAACCATGTAAAGAATATTTTGATGAAATAAAAGAAATTAAAATAAATAATGCTAAAGAAAGAGAAAATATAATTAACGAGATCGATAAATATATACAATCAAATAAAAATAAATGGCCAAACTCTAAAAGTCTTATTATGTATCTTCAAAAGATGTTTCAAAAGTGGCAAAGATTTGCACCAGTTTTAGATCAGGACCTTAATAGATTAAAAAAACTCTATTTTGATGCAAGAAAACCAATAAACGATGAAATAAAGAAGCAGGAAGCAGCAAATAAAGTTCAAAAAGAGACTCTTATTGAAAAAGTAAAAAATATTAACAACGAAGATAACAAAATAAATATTAATGAATTTAAAAAAATAAAAGAAGAATGGTTGAAAATTGGTCCATCAGGGAAAAACAATGAAAAAAAATTATGGAATGAATTTAATAAAACTGCTGATAAGTTTTTTGTTGAGAAAAAACAAAAAATAAATGAAGAAATTAATACCATTAAAGATCTAAATTTAAAGCTTAATGATGAATCTATATCAACATCTGAAGTAAAAGAATTATTGAAAGAAATTGAGAATGCAAAAAATACAAAGGAATATAAAAAAATAACTGCTGATATAAAAACTCAAATTGATAAAATTAAAAGTACAAAAAAGAAAGATAAAATTAATTCATATATCAACATCTATAATATTCTTGTTAAGAATGATCATATAGAAAATGCTCCTAAGATTTTTTTAAAATCAATCAATAAATCATTTGCTAACACTAAATCAAATATAGAAAAATTAACTTATTCATGTATAAAGCTTGAAATAATTGCTGGCTTGGACTCCCTTAAAAAGGATATGAATCTTAGAAATGAAATTCAATTAGAATTATTGACTAATAAATTTAATAAAAATGAATCATTGCCAAATGATTTAGAGTCATTAATAGATTATTTTATAGAAAATTTTTCTAAAAATGATGTCAGTACAACTCAAAAAAATTTGTGGAAAAGAATTTCAAAATGTATCGAATTAATTCTTTGATTTAATTGCTTCAATAATTTCTTGATGTCTTTTTGCAGATAGTGAATATCCATAAAAAATGATTAAAGGAACTATCATTAATAGAGTTGTTACTGGGCCTTGAACTACAGCAAGGGTATATGCCTGCTCGGATGTATTATTTAACCTATCAAAATTAATAAAATTCAAAACCTGGCCTGCAAAAAAAGTACCCAATCCAGCATTGAGTTTCTGCATAAATCCAACAGTAGCAAATAAAATTCCTTCTTGTCTCTTTCCGCTGTGAAGCTCAACCTCATCAGCAATATCTCCCACCATGGAATCACGTACCATAATACCAACAATATTGAATGTTATTAGAATCAAGAGAAATGAACTTATAAAAAAGACCAATTCTAATGATCCGTTTTCAGGAGTTAGTCCAAGGTTATACATAATAAAAGGTCCTGGAGCTAATATTCCAACTGCTGCAATACTAATTAAAACTATATTCCTTTTATCGTAACGATTTACCATTCTAGGAGTTAAATAAAAAGCTAACAGAGTAGCAAACAGGTATATGGGGAGAAAATATTTAATTTGAGTTGCTTCGAATTCCCAAAAATATGTGTTTACAAACAAAGTTAGAGTATTAGATAAGCCCCAGGCAAGAGATAGAAATAAATTACCAAAAAAGAAAATTAAAAAAGCCTTATTGCTTATGGCGATTTTTAGTTCTTTAATTATATCTATTAGTGAAATTGAACCAGACCATTTTGATAAGGATTTTATTTCATCTTTTGTGCTTAATGATGAATATAGAACACTAATAATCATGAATATTGCGCCGGTGACTGCAAATGGGAACCATGCATCAGGATTTAATTGACCCTGGGGATATTCAGGTGTAGAGGCAAAGAAAATTCCATATCCTAAAAATGCATTACTTAAACCAGCTACCCAACCAAACATCTCTCGCCATGACATTAATATTGTTCGTTCTTTATAATTTTTAGTCACTTCGCCGCCAAATGCTCGATGCGGTATATCAAATAAAGTCATTCCAATTCTTGTAAGAACTGTAAATATAGTCATCCATATAAATAAGTCTGATTGAGACATATCCCAATCTTGTCTAGGTGCAAAAAGAAAAATATAACCTAATGACATTGGAATAAATGAAATCATCATATATGGATGTCTTCTTCCAAGTGACGTATTAGTTCTATCTGAAATTGTTCCCATTAGAGGGTCTGTAACTGCATCTATACAAAGAGCTATAAATATAGCCGAACCAGCAAGACCAGGATTTAAACCGATAATATTGCTATAAAAAAATAAAAGAAAAAAAGTAAATGAATCTGTCTTTATACCATTAGCAACAGAACCAATTGAATAATTTATCTTGAATTTATTTGTAAGCATTTTTAAGTATTTAAATGCTCAAGAAGGTCGTCTTTGAATTGATTAAAAACTGGAACTTCTATTAAATGTCTCATATCAGGAATTATAATTAACTTACTGTCATTAATTAGTTTATTGACTGTATAAGCATTTTTAACTCTTATTAATGGATCACCTTCTCCATGAATGATTAATGTAGGTGCGTTAATTGATTTAACTTTATCTAGTCTATCTTCTGAGCCAAGGATTGCGGTAAGTTGTCTACCAAAACCCGTATCGTTGTTTCCACCTCTTTTAATTGAGTTTTCAACTTCTTCAAAAAATTCATCGGTATCTAAATTAATTCCTTGATATCCAATTTCTTTGAAAATTTTTCTACTTCTATTGACTCTTTGTTCAATTGTAGAATTTGGATTCTTTGTTCTATCCATTAGTAATTTTCTAACTTTTCTTGTTGGACCATTAAAAGGTGATGGAGTTGAAGCTGTTGAAGCAATTAAAGTAAAAGTTTTTGTTCTATCTTTGTGTGACGATGCAATAATTTGAGCAATCATGCCTCCCATAGATATTCCTAATATATGAGCTTTTTCAATATTGAGACTATCCAGTACTGCTATTCCATCATCAGCCATATCATCAATTGTGTAGTCAGATTTTATAGGAAGTCTAAGGTAGTACCTGATATAACTTCTTACAATAGTATTATTTCTTTTGTCGTCATCAAATGAGTTGCTTGGTATTCTTGTTGATAGTCCGGTGTCCCTATTGTCATATACAATTGGTCTAAAATTATTTTTTATTAAGAATTCAATTAAGTGTTGAGGCCAATTTATAAGCTGGCCTCCAATACCCTGCACTAACAATATAGGATCACCATCAATTGGTCCGTAATCACGATAATAAATCTCTATTTCATTATTATGAGCGGTTCCTTCTTCAAAGGAGAAAAGTTTAGAGTTTGTAAACATAATTAGTAATATTAATGAGATTCTAAATAAATGCATCAATTCTATCTTTGATATTTGTTCTTAATGAACCCCAAAAAAGCATCATATCAAAAGAGTGAAGATCTCCATTAAAAAATTTCATTTTTTGTATGTTTTCTATTAGAGGTCCCTTGGCTTCAATAAGGCCTGATTCATCATTCATCGCTGCGCTAAAATTTTGAATTCTTGTTAAAGCTATAGATTTTTTAATACCGGTATGTTCAATTCGTATGCGATCGTTAAAATCATAATTTTGAGCTTTATTGATTATAGATTTATTGTTCTTGTCATTATGCCATTTAGAATCATTTGTCCAAGAAAATGGATTCGTAGAGATAATTTTTTGACTCATTAGCTCAACAGACCAGCCATCTGGCTTCCAAAATAATGTCTTTTCTCTAGTTCTTTTAAATCCTTCAACAACTGTTGACCAAGAAATAATACAGTTAGTGTCATTAAAGGACTCAGATCGTTTTATATTTGGAAAAAGAGTTCCATAATATTTTTCTGGGATAATATAACCAATAACATATGCACATATAAATCTATCACTTAAATTGGAGTTGTCTATTTTTCTATTTATTAGTTTTTGTGCATGGAGAGCCCCTTGACTGTGGCTAGCAATAATAAAAGGCTTATCATTATTTAAATGTTCTATAAAATAGTCGAATGCATTTTCAATATCATCATATGCTAAATCCAATGCTTTCGTTCCGTTACCGTCTCTATCAAAGAATGAATAATAAGTAGCTTGTCGATATTCAGGTGCATAAATATTACATGATTCATTAAATGCTGAAGCTTGGTTACCAAGCATTATTTCTGTTCTTTCATATGCTGATCTCGACTTATCCATATCTGAGTTCCATTCTTTTTCAAAAAATCCCGTCGGATGAATATAAAAAACATCAACTGGATTATTTGTTTTAACAGAGAATGAATCATTAGGGACATAAAATTGTTGACCATCAATATCAGGCGTTGCAGCCCAATTATTAATATCTGAGTAATCAGGTTCATCGGGAGTGTTGTTTTCATTATATGGCTCTATGGGTTTAAGAAGCTCTAAGAACTTTATAAAATTATTTTCAGTCATTTATGATTGTAGATATATAGATCTTTTCGGCTTCTTAAAAAGCTCTTTTACCATAGGGATAAAAAATTCAAGATCAAGGGTGTCATATTCAGGATCAAAGCTGTTTTGATCATATTTTTCACAAAACTCTCTACAACTCTCAAAATATGGCTCATCAGCATATTTATCTCTCATGTTTTTGTCTAAACCTAAAAATTCAAAAAAATAATATCCTTGAAATATTCCATGGTGTTTAACTATCCAATAATTTTCATCTGAAACAAAGGGCTGTAAGATTGTGGCAGCTAATTCAGCATGATTAGCAGGAGCTAAATTATCTCCAATATCATGAATTAATGCACAAACAACATATTCATCATCTCTACCATCTCTGTGTGCTCTTGTGGCAGTTTGTAATGAGTGTGTAAGTCTATCTACTTGAAAGCCACCAAAGTCATCCTTAAGCATCTTAAGATGATCTATAACTTTATCAGCTAAATGATTATAGTCATCTGCATTACTTGCAGCAATAATGGAGTAATCTTCAGCATCACCATCCATCATTTTTGTAAACTTTGCTCTCTTTTCGGTCATATAAAAATTATATCTTAAAAAAGATTATAGAAAAATTAATATTCAATACTTACAAGTTTGCTTGTTGAAGTGGCAACAGCTATAACACAATCATCCTGAATCAATTTGCCGCTTGTAAAAGCTATTGATTTACCTTTTTTTACAACTTTACTTTTAGATAGAACAATTTTATTTGGTTCACAAGATTTTAGAAACTTAACATCTAGATCAAGTGTTAATGGAGCCATTTTTCCTTCTGATAAAAATATAAGATATTGAGACATAGATGCATCAAGCATCCCAGAGACAAAGCCACCTTGAACAATAGAACCATTTGAATGGGTTATATCTTTTGAAGGAAGAAATTCTACAATCCACTCTTCATTTTCATCATCTAAATAGGCATCTTTAAATCCTAATATTTTTAAAAAATCAGGTATTTCTTTAAAGACTTTTTTAATAAAACTATTCATATTTAAAATGGCGGAGGGAGTGGGATTCGAACCCACGGTGCCGATGAAGGCACGACGGTTTTCAAGACCGCTACAATAAACCAGACTCTGCCATCCCTCCTGATTTGAATTGGTATTTTATAGGGTTTTTATGTTTTAGCAATTTATTAACTTTTCTTAGTTTTAAAATAAATACTAAGGCCTAATAATATTGGCCAAGTACCTAATATAAATTCAAAAATAAATATTTGATTAAATCCAGTACCATGAACATAGATAGCAATTAAGTTAAAAATTCCAGCTCCAATATAGATGATGCCTACAGAAAAAAACCATATATGATTAAGTGTTATAACTCCAAATATTGAAAATAAAAAAGAGGCAACAAAAAATGAAGTAAAATCTCTCAATAAAGCATTTTGTGCATTGCTACTTAGATCATTGAATATAAAACCAAAATTAGCAGATGCTTCTATTGGTGTAAAAATCCATTCTAGAACTAATCCTAGAAGTAAATATGCATAAAGAATTCCTAAAAATCTTATAATAAATGTATAGTTTCTTTCACTAGAGATTAAAAAATAAAAGAAATAACCTCCAAAAAAACCACCAGCTATATGTAATAACTTGCCTAATGTGGTTCTATTACCACCTAATAATTGTGTTTGAAATAACAATTCAACCATCAAAAATAAAGCCATTCCTACAGCAGCTGCTCCAGCAATAGCATATAAATACTTACCACCAAGTTTTGTAAATCTATCAATCAAGCCAGCAACTGAAAAAGCTATTGAGAATCCAACTATAATAACTCCATATAAGGCAATACCAAGTCTTTGAAAATCAAACAAAATAACTTTTAAAAATGAAATTAAACTTACTGGCATATCTGCTGAGGATAACCAAAGTAAATTTGATAATGAAGTAATAGGAGTAATTAGCATTACACTAAATAAGGCAGCAGAAAAAACTGCAAATGGATATTTTACTATTCTCATAAATCTTTAGGTAAAACTTTAATTAATTTCCCATTAGGGCCATCAGTAAGTAAATAAATTAAACCGCTTGGAGAGGATTGTATATTTCTTAATCTTGAGTTTAATTCTGAAAATAAACTCTCTTGATTATTTTCTAATCCATCGAAAACGACTTTTTTAACATCTTTTGAAACTAATGCTGTAACCAGAAAACTATTTTTTAATTCAGGATATATATCACCTTCATAAAAAATCATATCCGAAGGAGCAATTGAAGGCGTCCATTGTAAAAGCGGTTGCTCCATTCCATCTTTTTTTGTAAATGGGCTAATGATAGCTCCTGAATAATCAATTCCATATGTTATTGCTGGCCAACCGTAATTTAATGCAGGTTCAATTAAATTCATCTCATCACCCCCTCTTGGACCATGTTCATGTTCATAGATATCTCCAGATTTCGTAACTATTAAGCCCTGCATGTTTCTGTGGCCGTAAGAGTATATTTCTGGAAGAGCATTGCTTTTATCTACAAAAGGATTGTCTGCGGGTATTGAGCCGTCTTTATTAATTCGAATTATTTTTCCAAAATGGTTATCGAGGGTTTGAGCCTTTTCACGATGATCATATCCATCACCGCTTGTTAATAAAATAGTATTATCATCTAAAAATGCAATTTTGGCTCCAAGGTGAGCTGGCGCTCTTCTAGGTGCTTTTGCTTGAAAGATTACTTTATTATTTATCAGTGTATTGTTTCTAAGTTCAGCTGATAATAAAAACAAAGTTGATTTATTATTTTCATCCTTAGCTGAGTAACTTAAGTAAATAACATTATTATTCTCAAAGTTGGGATCGAGAACTACTTCAGACAGGCCACCTTGACTGGCATACTGAACAGAGGGAACATTTTTAATTTCGGTTGTAGATTTATCTATTAAAGATGTAATTTTAAGTTTACCAGGCATTTCAGTAAACAAAATTTTGTCCTCTGTTAAAAACTCAAAACTCCAAGCATCATCAAGATTGGTTAGAACTGTTTCAAATTTATAACTTGATTGAATTGTTATTGAAAAAAATATAATTGATATAAAAAATTTTAATTTCATAATGCTTCCCTTGTATAAAATCTATTATAAAAGATATTAATTAGTTTTTTCTTTTGCGATTGATTTATTTGGATCAAAAAATGGTTTTTGAACAATATTTGCATTTACAATATTATTATCAATATTAACTTTCAATAATGTGCCAATATCAGAAAATTCTTTTTTAACCATGGCAAGAGCTATATTAGATTTTAATCTTGGTGAATAAACAGCTGATGTAACAACTCCAATAATCTTATTATTACTAATAATTTCCCATTTGCTAGTGTTCGGGCCTGTAAGTGGTTCGATATCAATAATTAAGCCAACTTGTTTTCTATGAATACCAGATTTTCTTATTTCTATAAGAGCGTCTTTACCAACAAAGTTAAAAGATCCATCTAAATCAATGAATTTTTCCATACCTAACTCGAGTGGGTTTGTATTTATATCCATATCTGAATGATATGAAAGCATCCCGCCTTCAATTCTTCTTATTGTGGAAGTATGTCCTGGATGTAATCCTAAATCTTTTCCTTTATTCATTAGAGTTTCATATAGCTCATCGCCCTCAATAGAATTAAGTAAAAAAATTTCATATCCAAATTCACTAGACCAGCCAGTTCTTGATATAAGTAATTTTATATTTCCAAGTTGAAAATGTTTAAACCAGTAATATTTTAACTCTAAAATTTTATTACCAAAAATCTTGACCATAATGTCTTTTGACTTAGGTCCTTGAAGTTGGAGTGGCGAAACATCTGGTTCTGTTATTTCAACATCATATTCTTTATTTACATTTAAACCTTGTGCCCAAAACAAAATATCGCTATCAGCCAATGAAAACCAATAACAATCATCCTCAACTTTAAGTAACACTGGATCATTTAAAACTCCTCCAAACTGATTTATAAGAATCACATATTTGCATTGACCTACCTGCATATTTGATAAATCACGTGGAGTCATCATTTGTACAAATTTTGATGCATCTGGCCCTTTGATTTGGACTTGTCTTTCAACTGCTACATCACAAAGAATTGCATCATTAATTAAATTCCAAAAATTTTGTTCGGGATCACCAAAATCTCTTGGAATATACATATGGTTATATACTGAAAAGTCTTTAGCACCCCATCTTACAGTGGCATCAAAGTAAGGGCTTTTTCTTATTTGAGTTCCAAAACCAAAGTCTTTTAATTTAGTCATCGGAGAATTATATAATTAATTTATAATATAACTTCTTTTATATGAAAATAATTAAGGCTGATAATTATCAATGTTGGTATATTGAATATTTAAATAATTCGATAATTATAGATCCATGGTTAACCACTAAATTACAACCAGAAAATTCTTTTTTTATACAAAGAACAAAAAAAAGAAATTCAACTTTATCTCAAGATCAAATTAATAAAATAAAGGCCATAATAATAACCGCTCCTTTCGAGGATCATCTTCATATTGAATCAATAAAAATGTTTTCTAAAGATATAACTATATATACTTCGAAGATAGTTTCTAAATCATTAATTAAAAACAAAATATTAAATCCAATAAAGATTTTGTCTGAATCAGGAACTTTAATCTTTAATATGAATGTTATGGCTCTGCCAACAAGTTATCCATATTATAGTTCAACATTTTCACTATTAATTGAAGATATTGAGGGTAACAAAGTATTTCATGAGGGCCATAGAGTTAATTTCAAATATCTAATCAAGCACAAAATAAAAGCAGATGTTTCAATATTAACAGCTGAAGAGAGTAAATTATTAGGTATTATTCAATTAGGCATGAATTTTAAAAATACGATTAAAGCATCTAAGTTGATGGAATCAAAACATTTATTTATAACAGGCAATCAACCTGAAAAAACAGAAGGTTTTATTGGAAAATTTATTAAAACAAAAAAATATAATTTAGATGAGTTATCAAAATACTTTACTGTTTATGTAACTGAGGGTGATTCGTATAGTTTTAATGGAGAGTAAAAAATACTCTCCATTAATTAATTAATTTAAGAAGCTTCAGCTTGATAAAATTCTGCGCTGTTATACAAATCAGGTGTTTTACAGGTTGCTGTTTCATCAAACCCTGCTTGTACGTCTTGTCCTGTTTCAGCCCAATTATCATTTCCTGCTTTCATTGAATCAAAGCTATCATGCCAATTTAACCAAATAAATCCATCACCTGAACTATCTTCAGCAAAATATATACCATAGTAATATGGATCATCAGAAGCATTCTCATCAACCCACTTATTATATTCTTCAACATTAGCTTTTAAGTCTTCAGATGATTTACCTTCATTGAATTCACATTCAAAGGTTTGGGTTGCGAACGAAGTCCAATCTTCCATGGTTGTAGTACCAGGAGTATAATAATTCCATCCTGATAAGGAATCATTATCACATTCTAGAACATTATTTGTTCTTTCATCCCAAGCTTGAGCTTCTTCATCGGCCATCCATGTTTCCCAGCCAGCATCGGCTGCTTCTTTTGACGTCCAATTTAACTCCCACCATCCATTTGTATATTGGTTCTGACCTTCAACTGGTGCATATCCTCCAGCCCACACAAGATCATCAGAAAGATTTAAATTGTTAAAGTCAGCAATCATGCTATCAAGGTTTTCCTGATTAAAATCTGGACCAGCATTGCATGCTAAAAATTGAGCATAAAATGGTCCAACATTTGTTTCTGCTTCATCGGTCGTTTGTGTTATTTCACTGTCTGCACATGAGACTAAAAATAAAACAAAAACAAATGAAAATACTATATTAATTTTTTTCATAAAAATTCTCCTCCAAATGATATTAACACTAGAAATAGAATTATTAAAAATTATTAGTTGTAAAAAATAGATATATTTTTAAATAGCCTTAGATAATGAATTTAAACAGTGTTCGATATTGTTTTTATTTGAAGACTGTCCCATTAAACCTATTCTCCATACCTTGCCAGCAAGCACACCTAAACCTGCGCCTATTTCTAAATGAAAATCATTTAATAGTTTTTGTCTTGTTTCTAAGTCGTTAACACCTTCGGGAATATATATAGCATTAAGTTGAGGCAATCTATCCTCTTCATCAACCAGAAATCCAATACTTAATTTTTCAAGACCTTGTTTAAGTAAAAGATGATTATCTTTATGTCTTTTCCATGAATTTTCTAATCCTTCTTCTTTTAAAATTAATAATGCTTCGTGTAAGCCATATAGAGCATTAATTGGAGCTGTATGATGATAAGATCTACCTCCCTCTCCTTCCCAATATGACATTATTAAATTTAAATCTAAAAACCAACTTTTAACTTTTGATTTTCTATTTTTTATCTTTTCTTTAGCTGCTTCACTAAAACTAATTGGAGATAAACCTGGGGACGCAGATAAGCATTTTTGCGTTCCAGAATATATTGCATCTATGTGCCAATCATCAACCATCAATGGAACACCTGCTAATCCAGTAACAGTATCCACTATAGATAAACATCCATAGTCATGTGCTAACTTAGTTATTGACTTTGGATCAGTCAATGCACCAGTAGAGGTTTCAGCATGAACAGATGCAATTATTTTTGTATCAGGATTTTCTTTTAGAGCTTCTTCTATTTTATTTAAATCAACTTTATTACCCCAATCATCATCAATTACAATTGGTATACCTCCAAATCTCTCAACATTCTCTTTCATTCTTTCACCAAAGAAGCCATTTTTTGCAATAATTACCTTATCCTCAGGTTCAACTAAATTTGCAAAACAACATTCCATACCAGCCATGCCAGGAGCTGATACTGCAAATGTTAATTCGTTGTTAGTCTGAAATGCGTATTGTAATAATTTCTTTATTTCATCCATCATTTGAATAAAAATAGGATCTAAATGACCTATCGTTGGACGAGCCATGGCTTTTAAAACTCTTTCTGAAACATCAGATGGACCTGGTCCCATTAAGGTTCTATGAGGTGGTATAAATGATTTTTGATTCATGTGCCTATAATACTCTATTATTGGAGAAGATTAATACCCTGAAGCATGACCGTCTTTTCTGCTTTCTGAGGCTCCAATTAATACCTCATTTTTTTTCATAATTGCCTGATACCCACCAAAAGCACCTTTCATATATTCATCATCATTTTTATTTTTAATTTCATGACCTATTTTTTCTAATTTTTTTAATTGGTCTATATTAAAACCATCTTCAAATATCAGAAAACCTCCATCAGTCATAACCTCACCTGTTGGTTGTGATGATCCAACATGTCTAAATCTTGGTGCATCACCGGCTTCTTGGAGGTTCATATTAAAGTCTATTAAATTAATTACAATTTGGGCATGTCCTTGAGGTTGCATAGCACCTCCCATAACTCCAAAACTCATGAATGGTTTATCATTTTTAGTAATAAAGGCAGGTATTATTGTATGAAAAGGTCGTTTTCCTCCAACTAAAGAATTTCTATGATTTTTATCAAGATTAAACATTTCACCCCTGTCTTGAAGCATAAATCCTGTATTATTTGGAACAACTCCTGATCCCATTCCTCTATAATTACTTTGAATGAGAGAAATCATGTTTCCATATTTATCTGCAACAGTTAAATAAATCGTATCTCCATTTTCGATTTCAACAGGGTCAATAGATTTAAGAGTTCTATTTTTTCTTATTAGTAAATTTCTTTCATTGGCATATTCTTTTGAAATTAGTTTTTTAACTGGTACATCTGCAAATGATTTATCAGCATAATATTTAGCTCTGTCTTCATATGCTAATTTTTTTGCTTCTGTAAATAAATGAAGATATTCAGAGCTTCCAAAACCTAATTCTGAAATATTGTAATTTTCAAGAATATTTAAAATTTGAAGTGCGGCAATTCCTTGACCATTAGGTGGCAGTTCCCACACATCATATCCTCTATAGTTTGAAGAAACTGGATCTACCCATTCAGGTTCAAAACTTGAAAGATCGTTAAGTGTAAAAAATCCACCGGACTCATTTATTGAATTAACAATTTCTTTAGCAATATTACCGTTGTAAAAATCATTTCCATTAGTCTTTGCGATATCTTTATAGTTTTTTGCAAGCAATGGATTTTTAAATATTTCACCTTTAACTGGTGTCATACCATTTTTCATCCATACATTTGAAAAATTTTCATAATCTTTAAAAATTTCAGATGATCTATTTAAATAAAATGCTACTAATTCTGAAATAGGGAATCCTTCTTCAGCATAATTAATAGCATCATTAAACAACTCATCAAAATTTAATTTCCCAAATCTAGTATGTAATGCTGTCCATCCAGCAACAGCTCCAGGAACTGTAACTGGCAAAGGTCCGTATGGAGGTATTATTTCCAACCCCATAGATTTTAACTTTGAAATTGATATATTTTTTGGTGCAGGACCTGATGAGTTTAAACCATATAGTTTTTTATCCTCTTCAATCCATACTATTGCAAATAAATCACCACCTATACCACATCCAGTTGGCTCAACTAAGCCAAGAACTGCATTTGCTGCAATCGCTGCGTCAATGGCATTACCACCTCTTTTAAGAATTGAAATTGCTGTTTGAGTTGCCAGTGGGTGGCTTGTAGCAGCCATGCCATTTTTTGCAAAAACTTCAGACCTACTTGCAAATTCTAAGCCAGTTATCCTGTCATAACCACTAGATTTAAATGGAATTAAAAATAAAAATGCTAATAATATTAATCTCATATTTTTTCGAGTATCTAATAAGCTATTAATATATACTCATTTAATGCGTAAGTTAATAACCCTTTTTATATTATTGAGCAGCTTTCCATTATTAGCAGATTTTGATGATAAATGTTCAGTTTTAATTACACTTAGATTCCAAAATAATGATGATGCTTATAAAGACGCTATTAACAAAATTAATCAATGTCAAAAATACGATATTCTATCGGTAACCAGTTTTTTAGAATTATCCATAAGCAAGGTATATATAACTGATTTAATTCAATCCTATTGTATGTTTAATCATGAAATAGTCACATTATTAGATGAAAAGACTTCTAACTTAAGTTGCGTCCACAGAGGTAAGGCTAGGGTTGAAAGAAAATTTAATTAGTTAATTCTCAACTTTGTAACACAATTATTTCAATCATTTTTCATAAACTTCATTATATTGTTTTATTTTTTTGCTTAAATAAATTCTTTATATGTACTTTGAATATGGCATGGTCGTCTCAATCCCCTGGACACCATGCCAAACTTTATTTAATTAAGAAACATATAAATTTAGACCCATCATAATTAGTACAACAATTGATGGTACCCAAATTAATGGTCTGATATATGGAATTCTATATAGATTTATAACATGGCCTAAAAAATAAATAATTCTTAGCCCAAACCATGTTTTAGCTAACATTAAATTATCTACGCCTAATACGGCAGACATAACAGCAAATGGAATAAAAATAAAAAGAGATTGTCTTAGATTTTCGCCAGCAATTCCCATTCTTTGCGAAAAATCTGTCATTCCAGATAAATCACCATTAGCAATAGTGAAATTAACAAAAGGAACTTTGTGTAAAGAAAATGACATCTTTAAGAAAAGATGAGCAGCATAAAAAAATAAAACACAAATTATTAAATTAATCATATATTTACCTCGTATAGTTATATTAATGCTATAACATTTTAAGAATTGATTAAAGCTACATCTTCAGATTTTAAAAGATTTTTATTTAAAACATCAACAAGAGGTTTAAGGTTTTTTGCATAGGGTTTCCATCTATCCATTCCAGACCTATTGACTGGTTTTCTAACCTGTTCTGAACTTGCCGTTCTAACAGACCTATCAGTTTCGTAAAATGTTATACACGACTCTTCAAAAGGTAGTTCAAGAAAATCTAACATCCTTTTTACCTGACCTTCAAGATCATCAATTACATCTTCATTGTTAACTCTTAGGATTTTATCAGGGAGAACTTTATCCCAGTGATCCATTAGTTTTACATATCCGTTGTAATAGCTTCCTGCCTCTGCTAATCCATAACTAAATTCTTGCCCTTGTGCAAATAGTTGTTTGAACATACTAAAGCAACAATCAAGTGGATATCTTCTTGCATCTATAATTTTTGCATTTGGCATAATTAAATGTATCAGACCAATATGACGGAAGTTATTAGGCATTTTGTCTGTGAATCTAGGAGCGTCATTTCTATGCATTCTTGTATCTTCTATAAAACCTCTTCCAAGTTCTTTTCTTTTATCTTGTGTTAATGAATTCATGCTCTTTGGATATGTTCCTTTTGTTCCATATATGTCCTTTCCTCTTAAACTTTGAGCCATTGATAAGATATTAGGAAGTTCGAGGGTACCATCGACCATAGAGTGAGAAGCAAGAATTTGTTCTATGAGTGTTGAGCCAGCTCTTGGAAGACCTAAAATAAATATTGGGTCTTTTGTTTTGTATCCACCCTCTCCAAGATTTTGAAAAAATGATTTGTCACATGTATTAATTTGAGATTGTAGCTCTTTGTCCATTCTTTCAATAAGATATTTATTTTGTTCACTTTTAATCTTATTACCTTTTTTATAATGAAAAAATGCTTCTTCATAATCCCCATTAGCTTCACAGCCTTGGGCAAGAGCAAAATGAAAATAGGTTTTATCTTTAAGTGATAAATCTACTCTATCAAGTTCATTTCTCATTTTTATAATTTCATCTTTTTGAAATTTATAGGTTTTAAGATTTGCTAATGAGAAAAATGCTTCTCCATGATCAGGTTTAGATAGATAGGCGAGTTTATAACTTTTAATAGCGTTATCTGACTCGCCAAGAGTTTTTTGAGCATGACCTTTTGATGTTAATGTATTTGGATCTGAAGGAGCTTTTTTTAAGACATCATCAAAAAGTTTTATGGCATTCTTATGATCACCGTTTTGCATTACCTCAATTGCTTTTTGAACCTTATAAGATAGGTTATTTGGATACCTCTCGCAAAGAATATTAACCTGTTCCATTGTTTCAGCAAACTTTTGTCTTTTTCTTAAAACTAATAGATATTTTTTTCTTAGTTCTGGATCGTCAGGTTTAAATTTAACTGCATTTTCAAGAAGAAATTCTGCATCATCTAAGTGTCCTAATCTATTAGCAATTTCTGATAGGAGTGACATTGCAAAGGTATTTGTAGGATTTTTTTTCAAGAAGTCTCTACACATTGCTTCAGCATCTTTAATATTACCTTCATTTAATATTTGATTTATATGAAGAAGAATATTTGGAACTGATTGAAGTTGCTTTACCTGTTCTAGAGCATGATTTGCTGCAGATTCATTTTTGACTTTAACAAAATACCTATACAAAAAATCCCATGAAGCTAAAAGAGCTGGATTTAATTCGCATGCCTGTCTGTAGTATGCGATAGCTTTATCATCATCTCCCATTGCTTTGCTAAGATGACCAAGCTCTTGATAAGCCCTACCCATATCAGGCGCATGTGTTAACAAACTTTCTATATATTTTCTTGAGTCATCAAAATTTTTAAGATATCTCGAACATACTGCAGCTAGATATAAGCTATCTTTATGTTCAGGATTGCTGGCTAAATTTCCTTCTATAAGACTAAGTGCTTCAACAAAGCGATGTTCTTTTACCGCTTTTGTAACTCTAGTAATATCAAATTTGTTATTCATTTTTTTATAATATTTGAATCTGCGAAATTTTTCTATCCAATAAAAATAAAAAAGGGAGTCACCGACTCCCTTTAGAATTACATTAATATAGAATTAAAAGTTTCTTTTAACTCTTATACCAATAGTTGTAGGTCTGATATATGTAACACGTGATCTATCAAAAACAAACGTATTACTAATTTCAGCTCGCTCATCTGTTACGTTATCAATATAAAGCTCTGTTGTGTAATCATCATTACTTACGCCTGCTCTCATATCAATATAGCTATAGCTTTTTTGCATAGCTCTATTTGGCTGCATAATATCTGAGTAACTATCATCAGAGTATGTTAATTGAACCTGAACATGTCCTACATTTCCAGCTGACATGTCAAACTCTTTTCTAACTCTAACGTTACCCTGCATACCAGGAGCAAAAGCAAAATCTTGTCCTACGACAATATCTGATGTTGTTGGAATTAACTTATCAGTTATTTCAGTCTCTAGCATAGAGAATGCACCAGCAACTGACAATCCATCAATATTAGTATAGTAAGTAAAATCACCTTCTATACCTTTAATGGTCCCATCAGCAGCATTATCTGAGAAGAACAAGTTATAAATACTTGGATCAAATATTGTTGACTGAAGTCCAGTAACATCTACATAAAATGCACTTCCATTAAATCTCATCTGACCATCCCTGAGAATTGTTTTCCAACCAAACTCAAAGTTGGTTATTTCATCAGATTCAACTTCTGCTGGAACTCTATATGCATCACTACCTCGACCAACAGGTCTGTTTAGCAATCCTGGTCTAAAGCCCTCAGACCATGTTAAGTAATACATGACATCTTCGCTTGGGTTCCATGAAACAGTGGCTTTACCGATAACTCCGTCAGTTTCTGCTTTATCAGGATAGCCGTTAGGATTTCCAGGAGCATACTGTGTTGAAAGGTTAGCACCACAACATGTTGATTCTGTAGCAGCATTGAAATTATAGAAGGATGAGTTAGCACTTCCTTCAAGATCAACTACAACATCATACCAACGCGCTCCAAGTGTTAATTCAGCAGTATCGGATAATGAATAACTTACTTCACCAAATACACCCTTTTGCTCATCTGTTCTTCTTATGTCATTCCAGAATATAACAGGAGGACTATATGGGCCAGACACTGAGTACCAGCCTGCTCCTGTATTTCCACCTGAAGTTCCAGCAGGAGGATTGGTATGAGGATAGTTTGGTGCCCATCCAGTTACTCCACTCCAACCAAGGTTGTATTGAGAACCTTCATATACAAAGAAGTTTAATTCTGTGAGTTCTGTATCACTAATAAAGGCACCGGCAGTAATAGACATCTTGTCATTAATCGGAGCATTTACTCTTATCTCATGTGATTGAACTTCAGTGTTAGTAGTTGAGTCAACAAGTAAGTTTGGAGCTTGGCATGTTCCAGAAGGACCGCCTGCACCAGGATATGTAACAGTTGAATCACATACATAATATGGAAGATACTGACCAACAAATAGATAATCAGTGTAGTCAACCATTTGATCAGTTTCTCTATCTGTATATGCACCAGCATAGACAATTTCAAGATCCCCAACAGAACCTTCAAGTGTCAAGCTTGTATTATCATATTGATCAGAAATAGAGTCTTGAGTATATCTTTGAACCTCTAAGTCACCCAATTCTGGATCTGCAAAAAATACACCATCAGAATCAACTGTTTGCTGAGCATAAACCAATGTTGCATTCCAGTTATCACCTATTTCTTGACCAATCGTAGACCTGAAACCTTCGTATTCAGTTCCGTTGGCATTTTCATCTTCTATAGCGGTTGCTTTGAGTAAGTTAGCTCCAGAAAGATCAGCGCCTGCTTGGAAGCCACCTCTTACAGGAATAACAGCTACGCCATTATCTCTAACAGTTCCTGCTGATCTAAAACGAGCAGATCCTGAAACATCTATTTGTCCAGCAATTTGATCAATATATCCGCCTCTTCTATCTTTATAGGCAACAAATCTCCATGTTGTTTTATCTGATATTGGAACATTAGTCATAAACTCAATTTTTGATCCAGAATCGCCTTCTGGCATAAATCTGCTTTCAATTTCAACGTTACTTTCAGTAACGCCTGGTTTTGGCTTATTAGTAATCATTCTAACAACACCTGCTTGAGAACTAGCTCCAAAAAGCGTTCCCTGTGGTCCTGCTAGTACCTCAATACGAGCCATATCTGCTGCATATACATCAAGGTTTCTTCCTGGTTGAGCTAAAGGTTGCTCATCAAGGTAGAAAGATACGTTTGGTGCTAAACCAGCAACACCAGCTGTAGTTAAGTTAGGTGTCGTTGAAGCCAATCCCCTTATATAGATTGTGCTTTGCCCAGGACCTGAGCCACCAGAAGTAACACCAGGAAGTTGCATAAGGTAATCTTCAAAAACATTAATACCTCTTTCTTCCAAGGTTTCTTCCTGCAACGCGCTTACTGAAAGTGGTACATCTTGTAAACTTTCAGATTTTTTTCGAGCTGTTACAACAACTTCTTCAATTGCATTTTGAGCAGCTATAAAACCACTGAATACTGATGCATTAATAACAGCAAAAGTAGACAACGATGGTAATATCGCTGGGATTAAAGAAGGTGCAATATCCTTCCGTATTTTGTTTAACTTTTTTAACATAGTTCCCCTAATTAAGTAATTAACAGCTTAAGGTTACTAAATTAGCTTAAAGTATGCAAATTTGGTTAAGGAATATATATATTAATTAGTAGTATAATTTCTCACAAGTGGATATTTGATTTGAATTATGTTTCACTAGGTCAAATTTCTACCTAAAGTATGAAAAATATAAGTCAACCACGATTCTTTCTATCAATAATACTAATTTCCATCATTACATCTATAGTTTCATTAAATAGTGATATTTCTGAATCATTTTTTCTAGATTTACAGGCATCATTATCAATGTATTTAGGTTGGATGATAATAATACTTGCTAATGGTTTCGTTGTATTTGCCATTTACCTAATCTTTACAAAATACAAAGATGTTAGATTGGGTGGGCCGAATGCAAAGCCTTCATATTCATATATTAATTGGATTGCAATGTTGTTTAGTGCTGGTTTGGGTATTGGCTTGTTATTTTATGGTGTTGCAGAACCAATCATGCATTTAAATTCATATCCCGGAATGATTGAAGGTAATACATCATATAATGCTGGAAAAGCGATAGGTCTTGCAAATCTTCATTGGGGGCTTCATGGATGGGCAATATACTCTCTACTTGGGCTTTGCTTTGCATTTGCTTCTTATAATAAAAATCTTCCTTTTAGAGTAAGCTCTCTTCTTGGACCAAAAGTTTCTGAAAATAGGCCTCTTGCAATTTCAATAGATATTATTGCAATTCTTACAACTGTTTTAGGTGTTACTACATCATTAGGACTTGGAACTATTCAAATAAGTTCTGGACTATCATATGTTTTTTCTATTCCAGAAACCTTTTTAAACAAAATTATAATAATTGTATTAATTACTTTAATTGGTTTAACGAGTGTTTCTCTAGGACTAGACAAAGGAATTAAGAGGTTATCTCAAGTAAATATGATCCTAGCAACATCTCTTATGGGGTTCATTTTTATATTTGGGCCAACCGTTTTTATATTAAATGCATTAATCCAAAATTTTGGATCTTATATAAACACTCTTATAGAGTCTGCTACTTGGACTGAGGTATATGACACAACGTCTTGGCAAGATGGTTGGACGTTATTCTTTTATACCTGGTGGTTTGCATGGGCACCTTTTGTGTCATTATTCATAGCGAGAATTTCATACGGAAGATCAATTAAGGAATTTATTATTGGTGTCTTATTTGTTCCTTCATTGATTGTATTTTTATGGATGGGTATTTTTGGTAATGCAGCAATTTATCAAGTCATAAATGAAACAAGTCAGCTTAACGAAATTGTAAGCAATAATTATACTGTTGCATTATTTGCATTATTTGATGTTTATCCCATTGCAAAAGCTGTTTCAATTCTTGCATTAATCATAATTGTTACCTTCTTTGTAACTTCATCTGATTCAGGAGCTTTGGTAGCTTCAATGCTCTCATCAAAAAAACATATTGGCATTCATGATGATTCGCCAATAATGTCCCGTGTTACTTGGGCAGTACTTTTAGGAATAATAGCAGCGGTGCTTCTATATAAAGGTGGTTTGACTGCACTTCAAACTTCAGTAGTAATATGTGGGGTTCCATTTTCAATCATTGTTGTCTTTGCGTGTAGACAATTCTATAAGTCACTTGAAAGTGAATTAGAAAACTAGTTTATTTCGTCATCAATTTCTTTTAACTCATCTTCATCCATTTCATCTTCATAGACTAAATTAGTATCCTTACTATTTTTTAATCTTTTTGCTATTAACATAGCTGCAACAACGATGATTAATATAATTCCAAGTTGGTAAAGCATTTATTCAATATATATAATTAACTTCATCTATATTAACCTATTAAACACTATAAAAATAAATGGAAGCGCTGAACAATATTCTGACTAGAGTTTCTGCTAGGGAGTTATCCTCTCCATATCCAAGCAAAGATGAAATGGAGCTTGTATATAAAGCAGCATTAAGAGCACCGGATCATGCTTGGCTAAGACCATCAACTTTTATTGAAGTCAAAGACGAGGCGCTTGATAGGCTTTCAAAAATATTTGTTAAGTTTGGCAAGTCATTGCCAGATATATCTGATGAAGTATTAAATAAGTATCAAAATGCTCCATATAGGGCTCCGATGATCATAATATTAGTTAATACGTTTAAAGATCATCCTAAGGTTCCTGCAATTGAACAAAAACTTTCTACAGCAACAGCTGCTCAAAATATTATGCTTGCATTAAATTCAATGAACTACTCATCTATATGGAGAACTGGAAAATTAGCTTTTAATGAAATGGTACAAACCGAACTTGGCTTAGAGTCGAATCAGGAAATTTTAGGTTACTTATATATAGGAACAGAGGTAGGAAAAAAGAAAAAAATACCATCTTTAGATATTGATAAATTTGTGACCTATCTATAATTTAATTCTTTCAGTATTTAATATCTGCTCGTGAGAAATTTCATTATCTTTTAGGCAAACGTTATGGCAGTTACTATCATTTCCAAAACTTACAACATATCTAGGTATATCATTAACAACATGAAGAGCACAGAATCCTTCAATTGCTAGACAATCATCTATTTCATTTGACTTTAAAATTTTTGATACAAATGGAATTCTCTCAGGCTCTTCATCGTAATGCGGGCAACATATACCATTAATAAAGCCAAGGCATGGTAAAACTGCTTGATATTCTTTCCATGAATCAGTTATACCTTGCTGAAACCAACAAATTGCTCCAGCACTTACACCGCTCATGATAGTTCCATTGGAATATGCATTAAAAAGTATTTTATCCAAGCCCCATTCTCTCCATACCGCTAACATACTTTTTGTATTACCACCGCCAACAAAAATAATGTCTTGATTATTAATATGTTTCTCTAAATTAATTGTTCTCTTAAAGAAATCGATATGAGATGTTTCACAATTTAAAGAATCAAATGCTTTATAAAAATTCTCAATATATCCTATATCATCTCCAGTAGCTGTTGGTATAAAACAAATAGATGGTTTTTCTTTTTGGCATTGATTAACTATGTATTGTTCGATTTTTAAATCTTTAATCTCTCTGCCAAAACCCCCACCACCTATTGCTATAATTTGTTTCATAGTTTTATTTATTATATTTCTTATCAAAAGCTATTAATCTTTGTTTCCATTTTTCAGTTAAGTGATTAAATTCATTCTCCATAACAACAAATTCTTTAAATATTAAGTCTCTATCAACCATTAGAATTACAATTTGTTTAATATCAGATTCAAACATAACATTATGTGCATTCGCATATGCACAACCCTGTAAAAAGTAATCTTCGATCCATTCTCTTTTCTTAATTTTTTTGGCTGTCTTAAAATCTATCAATGATGGTATGCCCGAATAATTACCTACACAATCAGCAGTACCAGCATATAATTTATCCAAAATAAGACCAACTTCTAAACCCCAGACTTCAGTAATTTTATTCAAGCCATCTGAAATAAAACGTTTTGTTATTTGTTCAGAAATCTTTTCTTCATATGACAATCCAAAATTACACCATTCGTCATTGTTTAAATAGTTTTCAATGGCTTGATGAACTGCGGTGCCAATATCAGTGCTTTGTTTAATGACTCTATCAGCTTCTTCATCACCTACTCTCAATCTCCAATCTGACAATCCACTATTCTTTGAAGAGGTATTAGAAAGAACAGTTGTTACACTTGGAACAAGGCCATCATTAGAGTCTTTATAATATCTTCCAATTTCAGTATCTACCCTTTCAAGTTTTGGATATTTATATTTGCTATCCATGTTCAGGAAAATGTTTAGTTAGTTCATTTAGCTCATCTTCAAAATTCTTCCAGTAATTAAGGGCTGATTTATAAATAGGTTGTCTTACCTGTTCTGAACTTGCCGTTTTAACAGGTCTTGATGATTTATAAAAACTTAAGCATGATTCTTGAAAATCAAGATTTAAAAAATCTATCATCGATCTTACTTCCTTTTCTGGGTTTTCAATAACATCCTCATACATAACTGTATGAATTGAGCCAGGAAAATAAGAATTCCAAAATTCCATGATCTTTACATAATCTTTGTAATATCTGGCAATATCATCTAAGTCATAAGTAAAGTGTTGCCCTTTTGCAAAATATTGCTTAAAACAACTAAAACAAGCGTCCATGGGATTTCTCCTTGCATCAATAATCTTCGCATTCGGTAGAATCATTTTTATGAGACCAATATGTGGAAAATTGTTAGGCATTTTATCAATAAAAAAACATTCTTCGTTGCGAGCCCACTTAGTTTCATCAATATAATTTTTACCATAAGATCTGATAGATTTATCATTTAATGTTAATAAATTATTTAGGTAGTCCTCAGAATTATTTGATGTCCTTATTTGTCTTCCAATATGCATAATATTTCCAAGCTCTTGAGTACCTTCTATTTCAGAATGAGCAGATAAAATTTGCTCTAGTAAAGTTGATCCCGCCCTTGGAAGTCCTAAAACAAATATTGGCTCGTTTGATTTAAAGCCAGATTCAAAATTAATATTTCCTTTATTTTCCTCAAAAAAAATTAATAACTTTATCAATTGAATCAGAGTTATTTTGTGCATTGTAATTTATTGTTTTTCTATGAAGCCAATTACCATCCTTATAGTAATGAATAGATTTTTTATAATCTTTTAAAGATTCATATGCCTTTCCAAGCGCAAATAGCATTTGAATTTTTTCGACTTCGTTTATTTCTTCTTCTAATGCATCCTCCATAGATTTAATTTGATCATCAGAAAATTCATAAGTTTTAAGATTTGCAAGGCTCCAATAACCCTCTCCGCATAATGGAAATTGCTCAATTGCTTTATGATAAGCATTTTCACTATTTGATCTTTCACCTATAGTTTTATAGGCATGCCCCATGCTTAAATGTACTCTTGGGTTATTATTCTGAAATTTTAAAAGTTCTTTATATAATTGTATCCCTTCTTTATATTGACCTAGCCTAATGGACATTGTTGCTGAAGCACCGATGGCTTCAAAGTTATTTGGATCTAATTTTAATAAATTAGTAAATGCTTTTTTAGCTTCGGTTAATTTGTTTTGAAATCTATAGCATTTTGCTAAGTTATCCCATAGAAGTTTGTAATATGGTTGTAAATTGATCGCTCTTGTAAATAACTTTTCAGCGACAGAATATTTTCTATTTTTTGTAGCTAATAACCCTAATAACCTTAATGCATCCACATTGTTTTTATCTTTTTTAAGAACGTTTTTATATGCTTTTTCAGCCTCTCTATCTCGATTAGCCTTTACATGACGAATGCCTTTGTATAGTTCTGAATAAGTTTTGTCAGATTCTATAAAGTCTTGAATAGTTTGATCTGCTTTTTCGTGATCATCTAAATCCAGATAATGATTTGAAATTTCTCTAGCAGTGCTTACAGACGGATATTTTTTATGAAGAAGTTTTAAACAATCAAGGGCGTTATTGTTGTCACCTTTATATATTAATAATTTATATTTCATATCTAAATATTTTTTAATATCTTTATTAATTTCTATTGATTTGTTGATAACTTTGAGCGCTTTATCTGCATTATTTTGCTTAATATAAATAATTCCTAAGAGATCAAGGGATTTATGATGATTTGGATGGATTTTTAATATCTCATTAAGTTGTTCAATGGATTCATTTAGATTATTATCATTGTACAAATTTACTGCATTTTTGAATGCATATTGTGCGGTATTAAAATCTGTCATATGTTAAAAAGTATAAATCCCAATTGGAACAAGTCGGTTATCAGTATAACTATTTTACTATCACTGGTGTTATCAATATTCGTATTAATTAGTCCAGAATATTCTTCGCAAATACTAAAAAATATTTATAACTATTTATCGAATATGTTTGAAGGTTTCTTTATGTATGGTAGTTTTGCACTTCTGCTTTTTCTTTTAGTTTTAGCTTCATCAAAATTTGGTTCATTTAAAGTAAAACTTTCAAATAAACCTTCATATTCAATGTTTTCATGGAGTTCTATGTTATTTGCTGGCGGAATTGGAGCAACTCTTCTTTATTGGTCAACAGTAGAATGGATTGAATATTACAATATTCTTAAAAATGACTCTGCCTTATCTGATAAAGACCTGATGCTATATTCTAGAACATATCCATTATTTCACTGGGGTTTTTCTGCATGGGCTATATATTGTTTACCTGCTGTTGCTTTTGGGATTGCCTTAACACTAAAGCCTGATACAAATTTAACTTTTTCGGGAATTCTAGGCGCAAAAAATTCATTTAATAAATTTATATTGGACATTTTATTTATTGGTGCCATTATTTGCGGCGCTGGAGTTGGGTTAGGTCTCTCATTCCCTCTTATCTCATCTGTAATATCAAAAATATTTGTAATTGAACGAACTGTAACTTTGGATATTTTTACAATAATTATTTGCGCATTTATTTTTGGAATGAGTGCATATGTTGGGGTTCAAAAAGGAATAAGAAGATTAAGTAATATAAACGTAATAATGGTGATAATTTTCTTATTAATTATTTTATTACTAGGTCCTTCTAAATATATTTTATCTAATTCAGCAGATTCATTTATCTTCTTATTAAAAGAATATATTCCAATGAGTGTTTCAACAGGTACAGATATAAGTATTAATTGGTCGGTGTTTTATTGGGCATGGTGGCTAGCACTTGCTCCAATGATTGGTACATTCATCATTAATGTTTCTAATAATAAAAGCTTAAGACAAATTATATTTGGAACGATTTTTATTGGAAGTTTTGGATGTATTTTTAGTATGATGATTTTATCAAATTTATCTATTTCATTGTTTGAATCCGGTTATATAAATAGTCCTAATATTATTGAAAATAATCTTATGTCTAAAGAAGAATTAGTAGTTAAGACAATCTCCTCTTTGAATTACAATTATTTATTGATAGCTTTTTCCATAATATTAATAATTTTTTTATGTACTACTTATGACTCTGCAACATATGTGTTAGCATCAGCGTCAATGAAAGACTCAAGTATGGAAAGCTCTAAATCACTTCGTGTACTATTTGCGATTTTACTTGTTGTTCAACCCACTCTTCTAATGTATCTAAATGGGGTTGATTCATTTAAATGGATAATGGTTATATTTTCAATTCCCTTGCTGTTTATTTATCTAATGTTAATTTACTCAATATTAAAAAATGTTTATTCAATTAAAATCACATAAAGCACACGTTTTTACAAAAAACGATATAGATCGCTCAAAAAGTACAATTGTTATGATTCCTGGTGCTGGAATGGATCACAGAACGCTATCAATGTTCAAATTAGATAAAATTAAAGATGATTTTAATATCATCGCTATTGATCTACCTGGTCATGGATATACAACTGGACCTCTTTTTAATGATGTTGGAAGTCATACAAATTTTTGTGTTGATTTGTTAGATGAGTTAGATCTTAAAAATCTTATTTTTACTGGTCATAGTTGGGGAGGATTAATTGCTTTGGACTTATCTACAAAATATCAAAATGAAATGACTATTTGTATGAATATTGCTTATCCTTTTTTGGTAGGAGATATTTTATTAGATTATGCGAAAGGTAATTTAGATCAATCTGTCGAGTTTTTGATGAAGTATGGAATATATAAAATGCCTGAAACTGAAATTAAAACAACAGGTTTTGGCGTAAAAGGATCTGGTTTTTATGGAAGATCTAAGGGTGAAATTAAATCACCATATGGAACTAAAACTGTTGAAGCAGATCCAGAAAGAGAAATTAAGCTGTATCCATTAAAAAGATTGTTTAACCAGACTGAAAAAGAAATTAGTTCTATAGATCTAAATTCATGTAATAACTTTCGAATGGAAGATGAACAAATTAATAAACTTAAAAACGTAAAATATATTTTTTGTGATAAAGATAAATTAGCTAGGTACGACCCTAAAAATGAAATCTTAAAAAATGCTGATTTAGATAAAGACATCTTTATGCTAAACGAGACAGGACATTTTCCATATTTCGAAGATCCAGACCAACTAGAAGAAATTTTTCTAAGTATTCTTAAAAATTAATATCTATATCTAAATCTAATACCAATAACTCTAGGCTTGCTTCCGGTTCTTCTGATACCAAAACCAGCATAACCTGAAGGACCAACGCCTTCAAAATCATTGTATCTAGATAGATAAGCATCCTTATCAAAAATATTATTTACATATAATTCTAAAGAGGTGTTACTAAAATCTAAGCCTGTTCTAAAGTTAGCAAGTCCATAAGATGGTAATAAAATTGCTCCATCTTCATAGGAGTTATACCTGTCACCTGTATATGAATAATCTATATTCATAAAGGCAGGTCTTCCTGCGATAGTATAGTCTTTGTCTAATGATATATATGCAGATGTTTCAGGCATATAAGATAGTCTATTTCCTGAGGTCGCGTACAAAACACCATTTTGATAGTAATCTTCAGATAATGTTGAATCAACACCGTTATAATATAAAGTTAAGCCAGTTGTATCATTAATAGCATAATCAACATTTAATTCAACTCCAGTAATTTCAGCATTACCTACATTATCAACAAAAGCTACAGCAACAAGAGTTAAATCATATGTTGTAGTTTGATAGTCATTCCAATCCATGGAATATATAGCTCCATTCATGACAAGTTTTCCATCATTTAATGTAGATTTAAATCCAAGCTCCATACTTTCTAAATAATCTGCTTCATAAGTCTTTGGGGCTGGATCAGATGGTCTAAGTCTATTAACACCACTTGGCCTGAATCCTTCGGTATATGTACCATAAACCATCAAATCATCAGAAACGTTGTGTTTAATGTTAATTTTTGGAATGGTTCCAGATTCAGATGAATTAAATTTCTGATTGGTAATACCAAACTGCATGTCTCCGTAATATCCATTACTAGCAGTAAGGTCCATATCTTGGTCATAATTTCTGAAACCGAGTGTTAATTGAGATTTATCACCTATATCTATATAGGCTTCACCAAATAATGCTTGTATTTCACCTTTCCTATCAAGATCAGCCTCCCACCAAGTACCTGATAAACCATTGCTGTAGAAAGTAGCTCCTGGTTGTAAATAATCAACATCAGTAACTTTTTCATTTGTTTCTTGGAAAGCGCCAAGAACCCAATTAAAGCCTGATTCATTATTTGAAGATACTCTTATTTCAGTAGCTGTTCTTTCTATGTCATTGCTTTGAGCATAAGACATTCTAGGATCTCTACAATCATTTATATCTATGTAATAGTAACCGTAGTATTCATAGTAATTACATACATAATATGAGTATGCCGCATAATAATAATACTCAACATAACTAGAGTAATCGTATGTATATTCTGTATCCCTTTCAAAAATTGAGGAAGTTAAAACAACATCAATATCATCTGAAATGCTTCCACTTAATGTGAAAGACATTTGATCAAAAGAATCTTCATATTTTTCAGGTGTGTATCTTGTATTTGATCTCTGAGGCATTTTTGCAGTTTGAAGATCATTCATTGGATCAGTTTCGTATGACCCATTAGTAACTGAATCTTGATTTAAGAATGATAAATCAAGATCAAAATTTTCAAACTCACCTTTTATTCTTAATCTTGCACCTTCTTTTGAAGAGTCATTGTAATCTTTACCAGCAACATTATAAGGATCAGTTGTATTATCAATCGTATAGTTAATACCATTGTTTCTATAAGTAAAAGTTGAAGGCATATTGTCTATCCATCCACCGTCTTGGACATCATAAGCACTTAATCTAGCTGCCATATTTGAGCCAATTGGAAGATTGACAAATGCTTCCAAAGATTGATCATTAGAACCCATATTTATGGATCCATATTCAACATCAAACCCATAATCTATAGATGATGTATCTGGTTTTTTTGTAATAATTTTTATGTTTCCAGATGTTGAACTTGAACCATATAAAGTTCCTTGAGGTCCCATTAAAACCTCAACACGCTCGATATCGTATACATGAAGGTCAGGTGTTAAACTTTGAGCGGTTAGAGGCTGGTCATCTAAATAAAGAGCTGCTGTTGCCTCTGTGCCTGCATAACTGTTCATAATAGAACCATCAGATACACCTCTAATGTAAAAATTAGATTTACCAGGTCCTACGTTATTAAAAGTAACAGCTGGGGATAAATTAGCAATATCCTCTAAACTTTTTATATTTTTTGCATCTAATTCAGCTGAAGAAATTGCTTGAACAGCCATCGGAACATCTTGAATATTTTGTTCTTTTTTAGACGCTGTGACTATAACTTCTTCTACGTCGTCCTGTGCATGGAGGTTATTTGATTGTGATACTCCAATACCAATAGAAAGTGCACCCAGAAATGATAAAGCGTAATTATTGTCTTTAAATACATCTCTTAAAATTTCGGTTAATGGATCAACTTTTTTTTCAAATAATGGTTTAAGTTGTATTGCTGGCATAATTTCCCCTAAATTTATATTAGCTTTTATAATAATAATACATTTGGACTTGATTTCAAGGCAAAAAGAGTTGATTAATTGTGATCAAATAATCTTTCAAGTAAAAAATCATTACCCCATTTATTAACAATTTGCTTACATTCACTAAAGTTAATATCGTATTGACTTGATGATCTACAGTTTCCAGCTGATGAATTATTGACGCCAGGCCACGTATGACCTTGATTTATATTAAGTAAATCTATAATTTTTACTCCATTTTTACAGTCAAAATATACAGATTCGTTAATTTCATCAAATTCATCATAACTTGATGACTTTTTTTGTTTACATTCAAATAATTTAGACCATCTATCAGTAATATCATTAATGGGCGTATAGTAATATTTATCCCAAGAGACAATATCAATTGGAGGAACGGTATCATCTTTTAAACCGCCATAAATAATATAATTAAAAGGACCCTTGGGTTCACAACCTAATCCAAGGGCTGGCGAGCCTACTACATTTATAACTCCACTTAACAAATCTGGATATTCACAAGCAAAGGCATGCGCCACCATTCCACCGTTACTCATGCCAACTATGTATATTTTATTAAGGTTATATTTTTCTTTAACGTCATCAATAATTTTTTTAATAAATCCAATATCATTACCGCAGCTAGCCCATGCACATCTTCCTGCATCGGTACCTTCGCAATTTGAGAATTGAGGATAAGGTGTTGCATCTGCAGCACAAGTCTCCCCATCAGGTGTAATAGTTTTAGAACCTGTTAAGTCATTCCATGATGATACGTATGTATTATTTAGAAATCTTCCAAATGGCTTATTTTCGTAAAAATATGTACCTTGAGGGTACACTGCAATGAAGTTATATTTATCTGCGCTTAAATTAAAACCGCCTGTAGTTTCCTTTTCAAATCCAGATGCAGTTCCTGTATAACCATGAATCCCAATAACTAGACTAGTTGTTTTTATATCAGCATTTGGTTTATAAATTAAATAATGTCTTGATTCACCTTCAAAATTTACATCAACTCTTGTCATGTCTTCAGAAAGAACATTTATTGATATTACTAAGAAAAATGTAATTATAAATTTCATATTTTAATTATTGATAAATTTGACCAATGTATTGTAAGAGTTTTCCTTTGTGGTTTCACTAAAAACCTCATGTCTAGCTCCTTTAACGATTTCAATAGAAACATTTAAAAATAGGTCTGATAAAAAATTGAAGAGGCGCATAACTCCTTTCCCATTCTCTCCAACTGGATCATTTGAACCAGATATAACTAATATAGGAATAGATTTATTTGATAAAGAATAATTTTGATGTTTAAAAACATTTATAATTCCGTTTGCAAGGTCATCCCATAATCCATTTGTAACAGGAAAACCACATAATGGGTCAGAAACATAATTATCTACATTGTCATTGTCAGATGAAATCCAATCTTTTTTAGTTCTATTAGGTTTAAAGAATTTATTATATGAACCTAAAGTAATTCTATCTAAGAAATTGCTAACTGATCTTTTGCCAGATAACAATATCTGAATTTTTATAAGTATCTTCTGAACCCATATAATTCCTCTAAATGGTTTACTTGATCCTGATAACACCAAACCGTCAATAATTAAATTCTTCTGTAATGCTGATAGAGCAATCCATGAACCCATGCTATGAGCAAGTAAAAACTGCTTTAAATTTGGAAACTCTTGTTTGGATTGTTTTATTAATTGTAATAAGTCATCTACAACCAAACTCCAGCCATTTTGATCATTAAAAAACCCTTTTGGATTCATTCCTACTCTTTTTCCATGGCCTCTATGATCTATAGATATTACATGGTAACCATCAATATTTAGTTTATTAATTATCCATTCATATCTTTTTATATGTTCTGCCATACCATGACTAATATGGATAATTCCTTTTGGATTTGGAGATTCTGATAAATACTTATAAATATGTTTTTTATCAATAGATATGCTATTACTCATAATTTATAATAAACTTATAACCAATTTATTTAAATAATTATGCAAGAAATTCATATTGCTGGAACGGGTGTTTGGTATCCTGAGGATGTTATTACCAATGATGAAATTGTTTCTTCATATAATGCTTATGTAGATAATTTTAATGAATCCAATAAAGACTCAATTGCAAGCGGTGATGTTATTGCTTTAGAACACTCCTCTGTTGAGTTCATAGAAAAAGCTTCTGGAATAAAGACAAGACATGTAGTTGATAAAAAGAATATTCTTGATGTGGATAGAATGATGCCATCTTTAAAACATGAGGATGAATCAAGATTATCAATTCAAGCAATTGCAGGTATCGACGCAGCAAAAAAAGCTATGGATCAAGCAAATGTTACTCCAGCTGATATTGACGCTGTTATTTTAGGCACCTCACATAATGCTAGATACTATCCTGCTGTTGCAATTGAGATACAAAATGAATTAGGAATAGATGGTTACGCTTATGACATGCTTGTAGGTTGCTCTTCTACTACATTTGCAATCAATAATGCATACAGTGATATTGCATCCGGATTAGCAGATACCATTCTTGTTGTTAATCCAGAAATATCGACTCCAGCAGTAAACTTTGGAAAAAGAGATATCCATTTTATCTTTGGAGATGGATGTGTAGCATCTGTTATAAAAAGAAATAGTTCATCAGAAAAAACATTTAAAATTTTAGATAGAAAACTAATGACTCAATTCTCTAATAATATTAGAAGCGATTGGAGTTATCTTGCAAGAACTGCAACAGATCATAAAACATCAGATGATCTGATATTTAATCAAAACGGGAGTAGCGTCTTTAAAGAAGTCTGCCCATTAGTTGCGAAATTTATCTCTGAACAATTAGAAAAAAATAATATTAAACCTGAAGATATATCAAAATTTTGGTTACACCAAGCAAATGCAAGAATGATTAATCTTATTGTATCTAAAGTTATTGGGTCTGATGACTTTGATACAAGTTTAGCACCACTTCCTATTGAAACATTTGGTAATTTAGCAAGTGCAGGATCTTTATTTTCATTTAATCTTAATAATGATTTAAAATCTGGTGAAAAAGGGATTATTTGCTCCTTTGGAGCAGGTTATTCTGTTTGTTCAATATTAGTAGAGAAGGTTTAATTATGGGTGAATATGATGCTGTATGGGTCTTTATAATCTCGTTAGTTTTTGTGGGCTTTTATATTTATATTGAAGCAAGACCTAAAGGTTCAAATCTTTTTGAAAGTATTTCTAAGACTATCAGTCGTTTCTTTAGAAGTAGATAAATTGTTCAATAAAAAATCAAGCGTTTTTGTTTTCGTCTTACTTGCTTTATTCCTGGGTGGTTTATCATCATCAAATACGGGTGATGATTCTTGGTATCAAGGTTTGTTAAAATCTCAACTTAATCCACCCGGCTATGTTTTTGGAATTGTTTGGCCAATTCTTTATTTGTTTATGGGTATAGCTGCTTACAGATCGTTTGATTTAATATCAAAATTATTTTTAATACAGTTATTTTTCAATACCATTTGGTCTTGGTTGTTTTTTGCATACCATCTTCCATTAATAGCATTATTAGATATATGGTTACTGATATTTTTGAATGTAAAAATACTTTTAATGTTATATAAAAAAGATAGTTTATCTACAATTCTATATATTCCTTATATTTTATGGTTGTTGTTTGCTTCTTATTTAAATCTATTTATTGTTCTAAATAATTAGATAAAAATTCCTACAGTAAGGCCAGTCATACATGATGCTAATGTTGCTCCAACAAGTGCCTTGAATGATACTTTTATTAAATCGTCTTTTCTTTCAGGAGCCATTGCAGTAATACCTGAAATTAGAATGCCTACTGATGATAAATTTGCAAAACCACATAAACTATAGAAAGTTATTAATTTTGATTTGTCAGAAAGTTCACCATTCTCTAAAGCGGCTAATCCAGGGTACGCTACAAATTCATTTAAAGTTGTCTTAATACCTAACAACTCCCCAGCAATAATTGCTTCATTCCACGGTATGCCCATTAACCATGCTATAGGAGCAAATATGTATCCAAGAATAATTTCAATAGACAAATCAAAACCAAAATTATTTGAAATACCTCCCAAAATTGAATTAACAATATATACCAAAGCAATTACGGCTATTAATATTGTTCCAACACTTACAGCTATGCTTGTCCCATCTGATGTTCCTCTTGTAACAGCATCCATAGTACTTTTGTAGACTTTTGGAACCTTGTTTTCATTAAAATCTGTAATTGAGTTGGATGGAATCATAATATTTGCATACATTATTGCAGCTGGTACAGATAAGACTGATGCAGTAATAAAATGTTGAATTAAGTTCTCATCACCAAATGAGCTTTCTAAAATAGTAATCAATGCAACCATAACAGAACCAGCAACTGTAGCCATTCCAGCAGTCATTAAGATCAATAATTCTTTTTTAGACAATTTACTAACATATGGCCTAATAAGTAAAGGAGCCTCTACTTGTCCTACAAAAATATTAGCAGCAGCACCTAGACCAACCGGACCACCAATATTGAATAATTTCTGACATGCTTTAGATATTAAATTAACTATAAATGGAAGCACTCCCCAATACCAAAGTATTGCTGAAATACATGCCATAACAATGATGTAAGGCAAAACACCGAAAGCAAAAGTTTCTAATAAAGACCTATATGGATTTGAATCATCTGAAGGTGGATAACCAAAAACAAATTTTGCACCTTCAACGGTCGCTTCTTGAAGAATAACCACTCCATTTCCTAAAATTTCAAAGGCACTAATAATAAAAGGAACTTTCAATAAAATTGCTGCTAGTATTATTTGAGATAAAATTCCATACCCTACGTACTTATAATTAATTATCTTATAATTATCTGAAAATGGCATAGCTATGATAATTAATCCAACAAAACCAATAATTATTTGTATTACTGTGCTTATATCCATATCAATAAAGTTTAATTTCTTTTAATCTTTGATCAAGAAAATCATCTGCAAGTATTCCCTCATCATCTTCTCTAAAGATAGATTTTAGATTAATTGATGGTGCTGGGTGTAGAAAAAAAGGAATACTATATCTAGCTTTTGATTCTGCTATTTCATCTTGAATTACTCTGTGTGTTGTGCTTTTTAATTTTTTATCTGTAACAAGCTGCATCATATCTCCTATATTACAAACAATTGCATTAGAACTTGGAGCAACCTTAATCCAAGAGCCATCTTTATTTAGAACTTCAAGCCCTCCTTCTTCAGCACCAATTAGCAAAGTTATAAGATTTATATCTTCATGAGCCCTTGCTCTGTGTAGATTAGATTTTGATTCAACTGGAGGATAGTGAATTGATCTTAAAAGAGAATTGCCCTTTTCAACCCATGAATCAAAGTAGTTTTTATCAATATCTAATGACATCGCTATTACTGATAATACTCTTGAGCCAATTTTATGAAGTTCTTTATATAAATTATCAAAATGATTATTAAATTCAGGTATTTGTTCAATGGTTAAGTTTTTTGGAATTTTTTTGTCATATGTATCATCAATTATTGGTCCATGATGCCAAAACTCTTTTTGGTCAGCTATCTTTTCACCAACTGCTGTTTCAATACCTTTTGGAGTGTAACCTCTTGCCCCTTTTGAACCAACTGAACTATAAATACTTTTAGTTTCGTAATCTAAATCGAAAAAAGCTTTTGATGATTTATAACAATTATTGACTAAGTCTTTAGATAAGCCGTGTTCAGTAATTGAAAAAAATCCATGATTGGATAGCGCTTCCTTTAATAAATTAATTGAGCTTAAGTCGCCCTTTTCAATTTCTTTAAAAGATAATTCAGGTATCAAGTTGCTCATAATAAAAAAAGGCGGTGTAAAACCGCCTTTAAATTATATAGAAGTATTATTAGAATTTATACTGAATTCCTAATGATGCTCTCCACAAACTTTGTGTAGTTGATCTATCTATATTGAATGGATCATCAAAGCTATATCTGAAAGCATTTCTGCTATAGTCATATCTCTCGCCATCTACAATTCTAAGATCAAGAACAGGAACTCTGCCTGAATAATATCCATACTTGATTATGCCTTTATCATCATCAATAAAGTTCAATAAGTTTTCTAATGCAAGAGTAATAACAAAAGCATCACCTTCTCTAAATCCAGGAAGTTCTTGGACTATATTTAAATCTAAAGATGTTTGCCATGGGAAATTACCTGCATCTCTTGGAGCAATTTGACCTGCGTAATCTTCAAGACCCCAGACGTTATACAAGAAGTTTAGTATTTCTGATTCTCTTTGAAGAGCATCTCCAGAACCTTCTTCATAACATTTATATGAGTAACACACTAATGGGTCATTAGGTGTTGGAATGTATAAAAGAGATGAGCTGTCATCATTTAAATTAAATTCATAACCAAATGCTTTAGATTTGTAATCTCCTGGCCAACTTGTATATGTATCAAATGTTGGATACTTAACATTTCCAGATTCTTTAGCATAAACCAAGCTAAATGTTGTTGGTGCATTACCTCCAAAGAAATAATGTTTTGAAGTTAATGTTATTAAGAAACTATGTTCAGTTTCGTAGGTTGATCTATTTTTCATTCTGTTATTAAAATCAACCGCACCGGTTTTACCAAAGTTTGAATTTGATGTTGAAGATGTCATATCACTTCTGTTTTGATGGTCTTGTGCAGTATATGCCCAGGTTAAAAGTGTATCTCCATCTCTAAATCCTTTAGTGAGACTTGCTGAGAAAACTTCTCTATCACCGCAACAAACGTTATATAAGCCTGCATGGTAACCACGTACTTCCTTTTGATCGTATATTGGTCTTCCATCAGGAGCTTTTTCTGTTGGTACAGTTGGTTCATCTCCCACTAATGGATAACCAGTATCAACTATTCTATATAAAGCCTCCTCTTCTTTAGACTTTAATAACGTTAATGTCATATCAATATCATAAGGAAGAACTCTGTTATAAGTTATATTAAGTATTGTTGATTTAGGCCATTCAAAACTTGGAGCAATAAAATCAACTTTTCCTGATACATTGGCAGGATTACTAATAGAAGCTATTACACAATCAGGTTTCGTATTAGAACCTGAGAATGTATAGTCACTGTACAAACCTGTTGAAGGACAATTTCCATATGAGCTATTGTAATTAGCAATATTAGTTCCAGTGTTGGTATATGCATTTGATATCCAAACATTTGGCAATTTAGCTGAATAAGTACCATAAGTAATATTTAAATCACTCATATCATCTAATACGATATCAGCGCCAAATCTATAAGTAGTTAAATCAGTGCCTTTTATGCCTCCATTTTTAAAACCATATGTGCTTAAGAATGATGCATTTGTTGGAGTATCATCTCCAGAATACTCATCATGTCTAAGTCCAAAAGTTAGAGTTACATTATCGGACATGGAAAATTCATCCATAATGTACATTGATTGAAGGTCGTATTCGAAATCTGCAGCTGCATCAGCAACGTTTCCAGTTTTAGAGCCGGATGCAGAATATGAAGCAATTTGACCAGCTTGAAGTGCAGCAAGACTATCAAATTCATACGAACCATCTTCATCTACAATAAATACGTTATAAGTATCATAAACAGAGTTCTCAAAACCTGCTGTTATCTTATGATTGTTCTGATAATAAGTTAATTTAGCTTTAAAGAATGTGTTCTCTGTATCTAAATCATTAGCCATTCTGAAAATATCAGGCCCAGCAACAAACTCATATCCAAATGCCTCATCAATAGTAATACTTGGCATGTTTTGACCAGCTGGGGAAATTTGATCGGTTGCAGTTTCTTTCGTAGAAAAATACACCTCAGATATTAGGTTGTCTGCTAGATCAGAAACAAGGTGGAAACTGTTGGTAGTAGTTTCTTCTGATTTTATATATCTAGCTGAATAAAGAGCTACAGTATTTCTGTCAGAAGATGAGCCTCTTAAATCGGTACCGTAAACATCTTTATGATTAAAAGTTAATCTGTGATTATCATTTATGTTCCAATCTAATCTGATAGAAGTATTTTCTTGAGATGATTCGGTTGCGCCAGTTGGACCAAATGGATCAAGACCTATTAATGATTGAATAGAAGTTCTTACTTGTGCCGCTTGGTCGGCAGTAACATCAAGAATATTTTCTGCGCCAGACCCTTGAATTCCATATCTTAATGGATTGGCAATTTCTGATTCACTGTAAGTAACATAGAAAAATAGTTTATCTTTTATAATTGGTCCACCAAAAGCAAGTTCATAAGCTGTATCATCTTTGGTGATATCAACATCCTCACCTTCAAGCTTATCTCCCATGAGAGAATCGCCCCTATCAAAATATGCAACATCACCGGTAAATTCATTTGTACCACCTTTGGTAATGATGTCTATAACACCACCTCTAAACTGAGCATATTCTACTGAAGCAGGAGCTACTTTTACGGCTAGTTGTTCTATTGAACCAAAGTTAATAGGACTTCTTTGAGAAGGATAACCATTATCGTTAAGTCCAAAATCATCATTAAATGAAACACCGTCAACTCTAATATCATTAGTTCTTGGATGTGCACCACCAATAGATATTGATTCTTCGCCATCTTCTTCGTCATCAAGTGTTACAAAAGGATTTAATCTTAAAATATCTTTTAAGTCTCTAGTGACAGATGGTGTTGTTTCTATAGTTTCACTATCTATAACAGTTGTAAATCCATCTCTATCCATTGTAATTCTTGAACCAGTAACAATTAGTTCATCAACTGAATCAGCAGAAACAAGTGAGAAAGATAATCTTCTTGTATCACCAACGACCAAAGATGTTGATGCACTTTGTGATACCAACCCTGCAGCAGTTACAGTAATCTTGTAAGGTCCACCAGGTCTTAAACCACCGGCAAAATATTTACCTGAGGAATCTGTAGTTCTAGTAATTGTAGTATTTGTTGGTTCATATGTTATTTCAACTTGAGCTCCATCAACTGATCCATCCGAAGAAGATACGCTACCTGAGATATCTGATGTAAGTTCTTGAGAAAGAAGAATTGGTGAAATAAAAATTGAAAGCAAAGAGAGTTTTAAAAAATTCCGAATCATAATAATTACGCCCCTAACGTTTAATTAGTAATTTCATATAATATATATCAAAAATTCCTTCAGGACTATTACAATTTTGAAAATTTTTAGTGAAGTTTTTTTTCTGGAATTATTTTAATTTAACTTTTTTTGAACCGAAATACGAGACTAGACATTCTGGAAGATCGATTTCATCATTACCGTTGAACCTATTCTCCAATAATGCAATCAAAGTTCTGCCTACTGCTAAACCAGAACCATTGATGGTGTGGGCAAAAGTATTCCCTTTTTTATCTTTGAACTTTATATTCGATCTTCTTGCTTGAAAATCTGAAAAGTTTGAGCAAGAAGAAATTTCTCTATACTTATTTTGACTTGGCATCCAAACCTCTATATCAAATGTCTTTGCAGATGAGAACCCTAAATCACCAGTGCATAGTTCAATAACTTGATATGGTAATTCAAGCTTGTCGAGAATTTGACATGCATTTTTTAATAAATCGTTAAGGCAATCCATAGAATTTGTTGGATGAGTAATTTGCACCAGTTCAATTTTTTCAAATTGATGCTGTCTTATTAGTCCTCTAGTATCTTTGCCGTAGCTTCCTGCTTCAGATCTAAAACATGAAGTGTGAGCAGTTACTTTAATAGGCAACTCTTTATCATCTAAAATTCTATCTCTAAACATATTTGTAAGTTGAACTTCAGCTGTGGGACTTAAATATAATCTATCAGATACTTTGAATTGATCTTCTTCAAATTTTGGTAATTGTCCTGTACCTATTAAAGATTCCTTATTAACTATATAAGGGAGGTAGAATTCCTGATAGCCATTATTTGATGCTTCATCTAGCATAAATGTAATTAATGTCCTTTGTAATTTTGCTATATCTCCTTTTAGGACAGCAAATCGAGATCCGGCTAATTTTGCTGCAAGATCAGTATCAATATGATTAGTTATTTCAAGATGATCTAAAGTATTCTTTGATTTAATTTCTCCATATTTTTTAATAACTACATTGTCATCTTCATTCTTACCTTCTGGTACTGATTCATCAGGTACATTTGGAATGTCTAGCAATAAATTATTGACTTCATCTAATATATTTTGAAGTTCAACGTCTTTAGTCTCTAGATCATGATTTTTTTTATCGATTACACTTTTTAAATCAGATGTATCTTCACCAGAAGCTTTCAATTTTCCAAAGTCGCTTGAAAGTGTCTTTCTTTCAGCCTGAAGACTTTCTACATCTATTTGTAATTCCTTCCTTTTTTTATCTAAAGATTTAAAAGATGATTTATCTAATTTATAACCACGTTTACTTAATGACGATTCAATTCCTTCTAAATTATCTCTTAGTTTTTTTATGTCTATCATTATTTAGCTATCAGTGCTCCTAAATATGTTGCAAATAAAGTAAGCGTTATCGTAATTATTATATATGAAAGAGCTGAAATAAAATTTGTATTAGCCATCAATATTGTTTGGTAGGTTAATGCTGACATAGTTGTAAAAGAGCCTAAAAAACCGATCACAAAAAAATAATATGAAGTATCTTTACTTGGTAATGTAATACCAAGTATCAGTCCTATCAAAAAACATCCCATAACATTAATAAACAAGGTACCAATAGGAGAAGACAAAGATAAATAATTTTCAAATATTTCATTTATTCCAAACCTTGAGATAGCTCCAAGAGCTCCTCCAAAACCAACATATAAAATATTTATCAACATTATTTTTTAAAAAACTTTATTAAATTTTCAATGCCCATATTATCTTTGTATTTTATTTGAAGTGTATTTTTATCTATAAATTTAAAATAATATGAGCTTTCATTATCAACTATTTTAAAATCTGAATTTTTAAAGTTTTCAATATTTAATTTTTCTTCAGAAAAACCGTTATATATAAATTCTAAGATATTGTTATTAATGTCTTCTTTATCAATTATCCTAACTTGATCGAATTCTAAGTCATGAATTTTAATGCCTTGATTGTCTATTGAATATGTTTCCTTAAAAGGTTCATATACTTCAATCTTTATAGAATTATCTTTATCTCTATAGATATTTCCTGAAGAGGTATCAAAGTTATTGTTAATTGTGTTTAGACTTGTTTGAATAAAAGAGAGGTCGTTTTTAAAAAAAATATTAAGAGACTCGGCAGAATTGGATGAAATTGTCACATTAAAAACTAACAGTAAATTAATAAATATTAATTTCAATTTAATCTCTTTTAGGAACTAAAACTTCTCTTGATCCATTTGAGCTCATTTCAGAGACAAGTCCTGCCTCTTCCATCGTTTCAATTAGTCGAGCTGCCCTGTTATATCCTATTCTTAGTTTTCGTTGCACAGCAGATATTGAAGCTCTTCTTGATTCAATAACAAAATTTACCGCTTCATCATATAACTCATCCTGTTCATCAGATGATCCTGTGTCTACTCCAGTCCAGCCAGGGATAGGACCAGTATCTTGAGTCGCTGAAATAATTTCTTCGACATAGTTTGGCTCTGCTCTTGATTTCCAATCATTTACAACTCTATGCACTTCATCATCACCAACAAATGCTCCATGAACTCTAACTGGCACCCCAACACCTGGAGGAAGATACAACATATCGCCATATCCTAAAAGCTGCTCTGCCCCGCCTTGGTCAAGAATAGTTCTAGAATCAATTTTTGTAGAAACTTGAAAACCTATTCGAGTGGGTATATTTGCTTTTATTAAACCAGTAATAACATCAACTGACGGCCTTTGAGTTGCTAAAATAAGATGTATTCCAGCTGCTCTGGCTTTCTGTGCGATTCTCGCAATTAGATGCTCAACCTTCTTTCCAACCAACATCATCATGTCAGCAAATTCGTCAACAACCACTACTATAGATGGAAGAGCTTCTAAGTATTCTTCTTCATCTTCTTTTAAAGGATTTAATATTTGTTTTCCATTTTTTTCTGCTTCTTGTATTTTTTTATTAAAGCCAGCTAAATTTCTAACTCCCATCATAGACATTAATTTATATCTTCTATCCATTTCAGCAACACACCACCTTAAGCCATTTGATGCATCAGTCATGTCTGTAATAACTGGCGTCAATAAATGAGGAATTCCATCATAAACTGCTAATTCAAGCATTTTTGGATCAACCAAGATTAATCTTACTTCTTCAGGATCAGATTTAAATAATAAACTCAGTAACATTGCATTTAAACCAACTGATTTTCCCGACCCAGTTGTACCAGCGACAAGTAAATGTGGCATTTTTGATAAATCAACTACTACTGGATTACCTGAAATGTCTTGGCCAAGTGCAAGGCTTAGATTTGAAGGCGAGGATTTAAATGCTTTAGAAGAAAGTATCTCTGTTAATCTCACCATTTTTCTGTTGTTGTTTGGAATCTCAATCCCAACAAATGATTTTCCTTCAATAACCTCAACAACCCTAACACTACTCACAGAAAGAGATCTTGCGATATCTTGGGCAATATTAGTTATTTTGCTTGCTTTAGTTCCTGGTGCTGGTTGAATTTCAAAACGTGTAACAACTGGACCAGGAAGAACTGATTCAACAGTTGCTTCAATTCCAAATTCTTCTAATTTATTTTCTAATAATTCAGCAATTTGATTTAACTCTGATTCAGACAGAGAGCTTCCGTCATCAAGGGCTCTATCTAACAATTGAGTACTTGGCATCACTGTTTTTTCTTTTTTTTCAGAATCGCTTTCTTCTATTTTTTCTTTTGGCACCTCTTTAAGTGGGCTTTCATTTTTAATAGGCAAATCGGCTTGCTTTAAATCGTTTTTATTTTGGTCAATAGGTTTTTCTTTAATTTGAGGTTCGTTTGATATTTTTGGTGAAGAGGTTTCTTTTATTTTTTTATCAGAATTAATTTGAAGCGTCGTTACAATTTTTCTAACCTTTTTGAAAAATAGGAATGTAGCATCAAATAAATTTTTTGATACTTTAGATATTAAATTGAAAATATATTTTCCTATAACTATTAATATCTTTCCAAGCTGATCAACTGTCTTCATCCATGAAAAATTAAATGATAAAGAGGCAGCGGGTATTAACAATATTGTTAAAAAAATTAATGCTCCTATATTTCCAATTATTGAGGATAAAGAAACTAAAACCTGAAGACCTAGAATGCCTCCAAAATTATTTTGAAAATAAAATTCACCTATTGAACAAATACATGTTAAGAGAAAAATAGAACTGGCTGCTCTAACTAGAACTTTGTTTTTAGAGTTATAAGGATCCTCATAAAATAAAATTTGAACTGCCCATACACAACCAATCAAAAGAATTAAATATGATCCATAGCCAATTATTGTATACAAAAAATCTGAAATGGATGCGCCTAAAGGCCCTCCAAGATTATTTATAACCGTAGAAGAATTTTTATTAAAGAAACCAGAATCTGAAACGTCGTAAGACACAAGCGATATAAAAATATATAAAGAAAATGCTATTAAGAAAAAACTAAAAAAATTTAGAAAAGTATTTTTTATATATGGAGGCATTTGATTAATAATTTTAATTACTGTTAATTATAGGCATAATGCATAACAATTTCTTTATATTCAATTATAATTCATCTAATGTCAGACAATCATAACAAATTGATAATTTTAGGTTCAGGTCCAGCAGGATATGCCGCAAGTATCTATGCTGCGCGTGCTGGTTTAAATCCAATAATAATTGCAGGAATGCAAGAAGGTGGACAACTTACAACAACTACAGATGTTGAAAATTGGCCTGGTGATAGTGACGGTCTTCAAGGTCCAGAATTAATGGATAGAATGAAAAAACATGCAAAACAATTTGATGTTGAAATTATTAATGATCATATTAACGAAGTAAATGTTCAAGAAGAGCCTTTCAAATTGAAAGGAACTTCAGAGTATTCTTGTGATTCACTAATTATTGCTACTGGTGCAAGTGCAATGTATTTAGGGCTACCATCTGAAAAAGAATATCTTGGTAAAGGTGTTTCAGCTTGTGCAACATGTGATGGGTTTTTTTATAAAGATCAAGAAGTAGCTGTGATTGGTGGAGGTAATACTGCCGCTGAAGAAGCATTATATCTAGCTAATATATGTTCAAAAGTTTATCTAGTTCATAGAAGAGATGAGCTTAGAGCAGAAAAAATACTTCAAGATAGAATCTTTAACCAAGAAAAAGCTGGAAAAATTGAAATTTTATGGGATTCACAACTTTCAGAAGTTATTGGTGATGAAATGGGTGTTACAGGAATTAGACTTGATAATAAAGGTACAGAAATAATAAAAAATGTTATGGGTGTATTTATTGCTATAGGACATAAGCCAAATACAGATATATTTAAGGACCAATTAGAAATGGATAATGGATATATTATTATAAAATCAGGATTAGATGGTTCTGTTACTAGTTCTTCTGTAGAAGGTGTTTTTGCTGCTGGAGATGTTTCTGATCAAATATATAGACAAGCTGTTACTTCAGCTGGTTTTGGTTGTATGGCAGCACTAGATGCTGAAAAGTTTTTATCTGAGAAAAAATAATATGAAATATAAAGCATATTTAGTTGAAGAAAATGATGGTAAATTTTCAGGCTCTATAAAAGAATTAGATATTCCTTCATTGGATGATGGAAGAGTACTCATTAAAGTTAAATATTCATCATTGAATTATAAAGATGCTTTAGCTGCATCTGGGGCAAAAGGAGTCGTAAGGTCATATCCCTTTGTTCCTGGGGTTGATGTTGCTGGTGAAATTATTGAATCTTCATCTGAAAATTTTTCTGTTGGCGATAGTGTAATAGCTACAGGTTATAAAATGGGAATGGCTGAATTTGGAGGTTTTGGTGAAATAGTTCATTTACCTCAAGAATGGGTTGTTAAATCACCAAAAAATTTTTCAAGTTTTGAAGCAATGTGTTATGGAACAGCAGGTATAACAGCAGCAGAATGTGTAAAAAAGATTACTGATAAAAATGTTTCAAATAACTTACCTGTTCTTGTCTCTGGATCAACAGGTGGAGTTGGATCGGTTGCCGTTGGTTTATTATCTAAACTTGGTTATGAAGTTCATGCTATTACAGGCAAACCTAATGAAAGTGATTTATTGAAAGAAATTGGAGCAACTGAAATTATTTCAAGACATGACTATATGTCAGAGCCAACAAAACCACTTGATAAAGGTATTTATGCATCTGGTGTTGATACTGTTGGTGGAGATATATTAGCAAAAATGATTTCTATGACCTCAAATCAGGGGGTTGTTTCATGTTGCGGTAATGTAGGTGGTGCTTCCTTTACTACATCTGTTTTTCCTTTTATCTTAAGAGGAGTTCAATTATCAGGAATTGATTCTGCTGAATCGCCCATAGAAATTAAAAAAGAATTATGGAATTTATTATCAAATTCATGGTCGTTAGACCTTTCTAAACAAACAAAAACTGTTGGTATAGCTGATATAGGTTCAGAAATTGATAAAATTTTACAAGGCGGTCAAGTTGGCAGAGTTGTTATAAAACATGGAGATTAATTATGAAAGATGATTACGAAGAATATTATGAATCAGAAGAAGAAAATCTTGATAGCAAAAGTGATGCAAGAGTAATACTATTTATGATCATTGTAGCTGTAATTGCTATGACTTACTGGGTAGCTGTTCAGTAAATTATCTAGGTTTCATTCGCATTCCTGAATCAAGTCTTATCGTTTCTCCATTTAAATAAGTGTTCTCTACTATATGCACTGCTAAGTCTGCAAACTCGTGCGGTTTACCAAAACGATGCGGAAATTGAGTAGATTCAAGGAGAGGGTCTCTTACTTTATCAGGCGCAAGCTGCATTAGAGGAGTATCAAATATTCCAGGAGCAATCGTACAAACTCTAACCGCATGTCTAGCTAAATCTCTAGCAGCTGTTAACGTTAACCCAATAACACCAGCCTTTGATGCGCTATAAGCTGATTGTCCAATTTGACCTTCAATACCTGCGATAGAAGCTGTATTAATGATTACACCCTTCTCACCTTTATCATCAGGTTCATTTTTATCCATAAGCTCTGCAGCTATTCTCATTACGTTAAAGGTTCCTACAAGATTTAAGTTGATGATAAATTTAAAAGCATCTAAAGGGTGAGGAGCTTCCTTTCCAAGAATTCTTCCAGGATATCCAGTTCCTGCACAATTAACTGCTATATGAAGGCCTCCAAATTTTTCATTAATACTCTTTACAGCATTAACAACAGGATCTTCTTGCATAATGTCCGTTGAGATAAACATAACGTTATCTTCGCCAAGGTTATTAATTATTTTATTAGCTTTTTCTTCGTTTATGTCTAATATGACTACCTTTGCACCTTTTGAAACAAATGCCTCGACCGTAGCTTGGCCTAAGCCTGACGCTCCGCCTGTTATTAACGCTACTTTATCTTTAAGTTCCATAAATACTCCTATTAACTGATAAAAATTATAACTTCTTTTAAGAAAAAAATATGAATTTAATTATTGGCACATCAATTGCATATATATTTATGTAAGTATTTTAAAGGAGATATAAATGAAAAAATTACTACTATTATTAACTATGGTTTCATTACCAACATTTGCATCTGTTAGTGCTAATGTGAGTATCGCCTCTGACTATATTTGGAGAGGAATGACTCAAACTGATGGAATTGCTGTTTCAGGCGGATTTGATTATGCGGCTGATGGTGGTTTTTATGCAGGTATATGGGGATCAAACGTAAATTTCAACGATAGCACAGGTGAAGGAAATGGTGCTGAGTTTGATTACTACTTCGGTTATGGATTTGAAATGGGCGGTGTTGGTGTTGACTTAGGCTACGTAGCTTTTGACTATCCTGGCAACGAAGACGATCTAGACTTTGAAGAAATTGTCTTAGGATTAAGCATGGGTGACCTTGGTTTAACATTTGCAATGGGTCAGGACGGAGCTCCTGATTATACTGAAGTGTCATATGGTATTGGAGCTGTAGGAGTTTCTTATGGTCAATACGATGATTATGGAGATAATTTCTCTATTTCTTACGGATTCACATGTGGAACATATGATTGCGGAATTGGTTACTATGACTTTTCTGATGATGGTTATGGTGGCGATGAAGATGCGCTCGTATTTTCAGTTTCAGCAAGCTTATAACAATTATGAAATTAGTAAGCGCAATTATCAAACCTTTCAAACTCCAAGAAGTTCGAGAAGCATTAGTTGATGCTGGTATTGAAGGACTAACTATTACTGAAGTTAAAGGTTATGGTAGACAAAAAGGTCATACAGAAATGTACAGAGGTGCAGAATATTCTGTAGATACATTACCAAAAATTAAATTAGAAATTCTTGTAGATGATGAAAATGTTGGGACAGTAACTGATGTTATTACAAAGACTGCTAATACTGGAAAAATTGGTGATGGGAAAATATTTGTATCAAGTATTGAAGATGTAATCAGAATTAGAACCGGTGAAACCGGATCTGATGCTATTTAAATTAAGGAGATATTATGGAAGAAATTAAATTTGCATTAGATACATTTTATGCCGTTATGGCAGGTGCATTAGTTATGTGGATGGCAGCTGGTTTTACCATGCTAGAAGCAGGACTAGTCCAAAAGAAAGATGTATCCGAAATTGTTACTAAAAACCTAGGCCTATACTCTATTGCATGTATTATGTATTTAGTTTGTGGCTTTGTTCTAATGTACCCTGGTGGGTCATTAATTGAAGGTGTTATTCCAAGTATTGGTACATCTTTAGGATTATCAACTGGTTTACCAAATGAAGAAATTGGTATTCCGTATGGTATGGATTATTCACAACAAGCTGACTTCTTTTTCCAAGTTGTTTTTGTTGCCACTGCAATGTCTATTGTGTCAGGGGCTGTAGCTGGAAGAATGAAATTGTTACCATTTTTCATGTTCGCTGTTATCTTGACAGGATTTATATACCCTATCCAAGGTTATTGGAATTGGGGTGGTGGATTTTTAAACGCAATGGGATATTCTGACTATGCTGGTTCAGGAACTGTACATTTATGTGGTGCAGCAGCAGCATTAGGTGTTGTAAGTATCTTAGGGCCTAGAAAAGGTAAGTATGGTTATGACGGTTCAGTGAATCCTATGCCAGGATCTAATATTCCAATGGCAGCATTAGGTGTATGGATTTTATGGTTAGGTTGGTTTGGATTTAATGGTGGTTCTGAGTTAGCAGTTGCTAGTGAAGGAAGTGCTATTGCTGTTAGCCAAGTATTCATGAACACAAACATGGCTGCTGCTGGTGGAGTAGTTGCTGCACTTTTAGTTAGCTTAATAGCGACAGGAAAAATGGATGTAACAATGGCTATGAACGGCGCAATTGCTGGTTTAGTGGCTATTACTGCTGATCCTTTAAGTCCATCAGGAGGCATGGCTATATTAGTTGGTGCTATTGGTGGTGTCATTGTTTATTTCTCAATCTTATATCTTGAGAAATCTGGAATTGATGATCCTGTTGGAGCTATTTCTGCACACGGTACCGTTGGTATTTTTGGTGTGCTGGCAGTTAGCTTTACTGGAGGAGCTAGTTTTGTTACTCAATTAATAGGTGTATGTGCCATTGCTGGATTTACATTCATAATGAGTTATTTAACAACATTAGCAATCAATACAGTAATGCCGATAAGAGCAACTGATGAAGAACAAGACATGGGTCTTGATGTCTCTGAAATAGGTATAGAGGCCTATCCAGAGTTTAAGTAATTTAATAAATATGGCTGGCATAGTGCTCCCCCTATTAGGTTAAGTCATAATATTAAATCTAGAGAAGAGCTATTCAATATAGCTCTTCTCTTTTTTTTGCGCTAAAAAAAATATATTAATTTTACAAACTTACAAAACTGGATTGCTATATTGATTAAGCAGATATGATTGCATGTCCTCAGGAAGTAGTTTGATTCTATTTTCAAGATATTGAATAGCATCATCAATTTTATCTAAATCGTTCGAGTTATTTAGATTATCCTTGCCTTGAATAATCGCAGCTGCATAATTTGTAGGGTGTAATTTATATGAATCTTTTATTGCTTTAGTTATTTGATTAGAACAATCATCATAAGAATCTGATTCAAAATTAATTATTTTACCAATGCTTAAATGAACATCTCCTTTATCACCGGTGATTCCGTCTGATATGCTTTCCATATCCTCTTTTCTATCTTTGGTATATTTTTGATTTAAATCTGTTAAATATAATTCTTTAGCTTTCAATAGGTCATTAGGATCTTTTTCATATGAAATACTAACTGGAACAACATTCAAGCTATTTAGATATTGATCAACCGGTACCTTTTTTCTTGAATTTAAATGAATCATCTTAATTACAGATGGATCGGTGTAATCATTTCCATCTTTAGATCTTCCCTGTTTTTGAGCAATCCATACAGACTCATTTTTATTTTTAATTGCATTAAATATAAATTCAGAAGCAAGATTTAAGCTTTTATAAATATCTCTTTTTGATTTATCACTCCTATCAATAATAAAACTTTTATTTAATCTCATGAGATCAGAAGCCCATTTTTCACTTAATAGATTGTTTCCAACTGCGTTGTATGTTGTTTTCAAATTATTTTGATGCAGTGTTAGATTGAGCAGCGCTGAATCTAAAGTGATATCTCTATGATTGGAAATGTAGAGATAGCCTTTTTCTGAGTCTAAATTTTTAATTCCTTCAATAGAAAATTTATTGATTGACTCTTGAACAATACCAGAAACAATACCTTCAAATAAATTTTGATATGAATTTACGTCATTTATATTTTTAATTCTATTTTTAAGAACAAGGCTTAGTAATTTTCTAGAGAATGGGAGGTATCTAATTTTATTAAACTTTCCTGTTGCGAACAACATTTTTAAAAATCTTCTATTACTTGATAACTGAGAAAGTACATCGTTTACCTCGTTATCATTGTAGGGTCTTATAGAATCGAATTTATTCACTATAGAACTGATCTTGTAATGTAATGCCTATATTTTACATTAATAATGTATACAATATCGATGAATGAAAGCTTATCTTCAATATGACGGACTTGAAGTTCTTGCCCATAGAGGTGGCGCAGAAGAGTCTTATGAGAATACTTTAGAATCATTTGATTATTCGAAGAACTTAGGTTGTAAATTTATAGAAACAGACGTTCAAGTTTCATCTGATGGTATCCCTTATATATTTCATGATAACGATCTAAAAAGAATATTAAATATAAATTCAAAATTTGATTCTTTGTCCAGCGATCAAATTGATAAGCTAAAAATATTCAATGATTATAAAATACCTAGACTTGAAGAAGCGTTAAATGAATTTCCTGAACTCTATTTTCAAATAGATTTCAAAACAGATGAAGTTGTTAATCCTGCTTTGGATGTAATTAATAAAACTCGTTCATCTGAAAGAGTTTGTGTAGCAAGCTTCAATAGCAGTAGATTAAATAGAGTAAGAAAAAGCTATCCTGATCTATGTATCTCTATGGGACCAAATGAAGTTGCTAAAGCACTGATTTCAAGTTTTGGCTTATACAAACGAAATATAGATGGTGATTGTTTACAAATTCCAATGAAATACTACGGAATTAAAGTTGTGACAAAAAGGTTTGTTGATTACGTTAAATCAAGAGGACTTAAAATAATGGTATGGACCATAAATGATGTAGCGACATTTGAGCATCTTATAGAATTAAACGTAGATGGCATTATCACTGATAAACCTAAACTTTTATTCGAAACACTTCAAAAATCTTAAAGATATTTTTTCAAAATTCTTGTAACTACGGCATACATTGGAATTATTATAGCTGTCGTAATAAGTAACTCTATTCCAGTAGAAAAATCTATAAGACTTCTAATAAAAGGAGCGATTATAAAAGCAGTTATGGCTCCCAGAATACTATAAAAAATTATTGATTTTGTGCTAAATAATTTCATCAGTTTTTACGAAATATAAAACAATAATACCTAGTACAAATAAAACCAATAGAGGCAAAAGCATTAAAGATGTATCTTTAAATATTACTAGGAAAATACCTATAAGTGCTGGGCCAATAAATGCTGCAGCCTTTCCAAAGGTATTAAATAATCCAAAAAATGCACCTGCTTTGTCTGTTGGTATTAATTTAGCAAATAAACTTCGAGAGCTTCCTTGAATACCACCTTGAATGAAGCCTATTAATCCTGCAAGAGTATAAAACTCAACTACATTAGATAAATTTAGTGAATATATAATTAATATTATATAAATGATAATGGTTATATTTATTACTATCTTATCTCCATATTTTTCAGCAACAAATGACCACATAAGCGTAGAAGGAAATGCTACAAATTGAACTAAGATTAAAGCAATAATAATTGAACTTGTATCAAGGCCTAAATTTAAGGCAAAAGTAGATGCAAGTGCAATTACAGTATGAACACCATCAATATATAGAAAAAAAGCAATTAAAAATACAAATGCATTCTTATATTTTGAAACAGATTTAAGGGTATCTATGAAATTGTTCAAAGAATCTTTAATTACCTTTTCTGATGTATTTACAACTCTTTCTTTATAGGTAATTGATAAGGGTAGTAAGAATATTGTCCACCATACAGATACTGTTATAAATGACCATCTAATTGCATCAGCCTGAGACTCTAATCCAAACATTTCTGGATAAAGACTCATCAAGGCATTAACTAAGAAGAGTAATCCTCCCCCAAAATAACCCCAAGCATATCCATAACCTGAAATTTTTGAAAATAAATCAGGTGATGTTATTTGAACTAAAATCTTGTCATATAAAACATTTGATGCAGAAAAAAAATAATTTGCTATACCAAAAAAAACTAGTGCATACATCCATGATCCAACTTGTAAAAAAAATAGCAATCCAACACAAACAATCGATATTGAAACCATTGATACAAACATTAATTTAGTAGATTTACTTATATCAGTTATGGCGCCTATAAGGGGCGCAGTAAACAATAGAGTTAAATTTGAAATTACTAACGTCCAACTTAAATATTCTGCTGATGATGCAGGATCTAATGTAGATGCCCAATATTGATTATAAAAAATAGGAAAGAATGCGGCTAAGACAGTCGTTGCGAATGCTGAATTTCCAAGGTCATAAGAAATCCAAGCTTTAACTTCTTTAGATAGTTTTGTTTTACTCAAGATTAAATAGTAATGAATTTATAGTCATTTTATAGTAGAAATAGTTTGAAAAAAAATTAATTTTTGATATATTTTTTTAAGAGGAGTTACAACATGGATGATGGTTCAACATTAAAATATGGTTCCTATTTTGCAATAGGTATTGGTATTATTGTTTTCTTGCTCGGATTAGGCGCTTATTTGTATTTCTAACCTGGAGGCCAGTTAAGAGGCCTTCCTGAAAGTAAGTGTAAATGCAGGTGAAAAACACTTTGTCCGGCTTTTGCACCATTATTAACTACCAATCTAAAAGTTTCATCTAAACCTAAATCATCAGCAATTTTTCCAGCAATCAACATTAAATGTCCTAAGATATTTTGATCTTCAGCGGTAGCATCTGATAGTTTAGGAATTACTTTCTTTGGAATAATTAGTAAGTGTGTTGGTGCTTGTGGACTAATATCTTTTATTACAATCGAAATATCATCCTCATATATTATGTCTGCAGGTATCTCTTTATTTATTATTTTTTCAAAAAGAGTTAATGACATAGTGAATTAGAAAAAGGTTCTAAAAAATCTAAAACCGATATAAAAAATGGCAGCGGTCATTAGAATTGCTAACAAGATAATTAAAAGATCTCGGAGAGTTTGAAGAAATCTTCCCTGCCTACCAGCTTTTATTAATTGAATAAGTAAATAAATTACTGCTATAGAACTTACAACTAAAATAAATACACTTAACATAACATTATCCTATCAATGAGCCGACTCCTGTTACTAAGAGTGCTAATGCAACACCCCAACATAAGCATGCAATAACATCGGCTACATAAAATCTTACAGCTTTTAAATCAGAAATACCAAGTAAAAAAGGAACAATGGCTCTTATAGCAGGAATAAACCTTCCAAGAATTACTGTGTATGATCCAGTTTTATCTAGAAATCTTTGTGCCCTCTTTATCGTTTTTTCTCTTTTAGAAATGAATTTAGTAGATAAAAGACTTGGTCCAATTGTTTTACCAAATAAAAATCCTGACATATCACCTAAGTGAGAACCTAACATAGCCACTAGAACTATGATGTGGAGTGGCAATAAATCCATATTGAAAACAAAGATACAAACAGAGAATAGTATTGCACTTGATACTACTATTCCAGAAAGAATAAAGGATTCCATAAAAGCAAAAATAAATATAGCAATCCATGCCAATTCATTATTGTTATTTAAAAATGATTCTATATTTTCAAACATTGTCTTAATAAAAAAAGATATTTTACTTCAATGTATTTAACTAATGATATAAATTAAACTAAATAAATTATTATGGAAAACATCGAAAAATTCATGATTAATGTCCCCGAAAAGGATATTGATCTTTTACATCAAAAAATTGATCTAACTAGATGGCCTGATGAAATAAATAATAAATGGTCTCATGGAACAGATCTTAATTTCTTAAAAGAACTGACTAGTTATTGGCGAAATGAATTTAATTGGCGAGATCATGAAAAAAAGATTAACGACATAGGTAGTTACAGATATACAACAAAGTCAGGACTTAAGCTTCATTTCCTTCATTCTAAATCAGAAAAAGATAACGCCATTCCATTAGTAATGACTCATGGATGGCCGGGAAGCATTCAGGAATTTTTAAAAATAATACCAATTATTCAAAAAAACTCTGATGTGCCGGTTGATATTATTTGCCCTGCTCTTCCAGGATTTGGATTCTCTGATAAACCAAAAGAAGTTGGTATGGATTCTAAGCAGATTGCTATTTTGCAACATGAGCTATTAATGGAACTTGGATATGATAAATATATCGTTCAAGGTGGCGACTGGGGAGCTACTGTAAGTAAGTGGATGGCTGAACTTTATCCAGATCATTGTATTGGCATACACCTTAATATGATTATTGCATGGCCGCCTGCAGATAAGGACCCATTAGATAATACCTCACAAGAAGAGCAAAAATTAATGGCAAATTATGAAAAATATAAAGAACAAGGGGTTGGATACTATGAGATACAAAAAACAAAGCCGCAGACACTCGGCTATGGTTTAAATGACTCTCCTGTTGGATTAGCAGCTTGGATAGTAGAAAAGTTTTATGGTTGGTTTGATGGTGAAGAGAATAAACTAGTTGTTTCTAATGATGAGGTTTTAGCAATAGTATCTTTGTATTGGTTTAGTGAATCAATTACTTCATCAACAAGGTTGTATAAAGAAAATGGAGACTTAGGATTTTCTTTCGAGAACATTAAACAACCTATGGCAGGCGCAGTTTTTGAAAGAGACTTGATTGCACCTCCAAGAGCATGGGCTGAAGAAATCTATAACGTGGTTCAATGGAATTCTCACAAAGGTGGTCATTTTGCTTCATTAGAGGAACCAGAGACACTTGCAACAGATATTCTAGAATTTATCAAAAAACTAAATATTGATTAAGATTATCTAAGGATATAAATTTAAAGTTTTCCTTAGATATTGTATTTTCACCAGTATTTTTTCCGTCCTGAACAACTATGAGTCCTTTTGGGAAATCCTTATTAAGATATGTATTAACAATTTCAATTCCATCCGTATCAGAGACACCATCAATATTAGAATTTTTTACTACTCTAAAAGAGTTAATGAATTGATGAGGAAATTTTCTGTTGTATATATTAAATGTATTATTTCCCTGAGAGGATGCTATTAAATAACCATCAGTTTTGTTTGTTTTTAAAAGTGCAAGTCCCTCAGGATCTCCCACAACTCCTCCTTCTCTATCATCTATTTCAAATTTATCTGTTAAAAGAAGTTCATTTGAAAGTGAGTAAGATCTTATTATCCCTTTTTTATTCTCCTCTGATATAAAAAGCTTTTCATTCTCATCATCATATACACAACCTTCTGATTCATATGCATTACTATTATTAAAAGTATTAACTAAGCTAAGTTTGTTATCAGTAAATTTCCAAAGCTGAACTCCAGGGCCCATAGCCTCAGTTACAAAAATAATTAGGTCATTGTTTTTATAAATTCCTGCACATGTCCCATAAGCAAGAAAATTAACTTCTTTTTTGTAATGTGGGATTACATCAAGTATAAATTTACCTTCTTTAGATTTTTCTTGAAGTAGTGAATTTTTATAAATCCATAGGTTGATAGTATTATTTGATGTGTCAGTAGCAAAAATATAAGTATTTTCTTTTAATGACCTCAAATCAACATTGTTCATGCGTCCTGATTTTGAGAAGCCGATTATTTCTCCTTTAAGATTGTAAGAGTAGATACCATTATATTTATCAGTACCAAATACGATTGAAAGGCTTGGGTCTTCTTGATTAATCCATATTGCAGGATCATCTGCGTTTCCATTAATTGCAACTTGAGGTGTTTCAATTGTTGCTGAAATAGAAAATCCATCAGCAGCAAAAGAGTTATATGAAAAAGAAAATAGGAATATGGTAAATAGTCTTAAATAAATCAATTTAGCCATTTCCTTAACTAGATTGATTAACCCAATTCAACATATACGCGAAGGCAGCTCTATTAGCTTCTATTTTGCCTACTTCATTTAGACTGCCACCTTCTCTAGTATTTAGAGAAAAAATTGAAATAATTATCTGAGTAAAAACTCTAAAGACTCCATCTTTATTAAATATTTCCGGAAGTGCAATATTTTTTTCAATAAATTCTTGTACACATGACGCGAGCTCATTAAAAGGTTCTTTTGTAACAGGAAGAGATGTTGTATTGGATAAAATTAAAGATTGCGCAGCAGCAGATGATGAAAAATAACTATGCATAATCTCAACCGATCTTAAAACAATTACAGATAATTCAGATGAATTAATATTTGAAGTACCTTCAGAAAATTCTTTTTTTAATTCAAGTAAATATCTGGTAGCTAATGCCGCTTTAATTGATTCTGGAGTTTGAAAAAATTTATAAGTAGAGGTTCTTTTTAAGCCAGAGACTTCTGAAATATTTGCAATTGTGACTGAATCAATTCCTTCATCTAGCAAAATATTTTCAGCAGTAGTTAATATAACTTCAATTCTTTTTCTGCTTCTTTCTTGTTTAGGGGCTTGATCCATAAATTTATTATGGACAAATGTTGAGAAAAGTAAATCAGATTAAAGTAAAAAGGGGCTATAAACCCCTTTTACAAATTAAAACTTATATTCAAATCCTACAGATACATATTCTGCATTCTTCGATGTTTTATCACTTTCTAAGTCTGAATAATGAAGAAAGACTTTGGCAACTTTTGAAATCTTATACGTATAACCTAAGGAGTTTTGTTTTCCTGATTCAAGTTTAATATCAGAGCTAGCTGCTTGAAGATATGCACTACCCTTATCTGATACTTTCTTCTTAAGACTAATTAGATGCCCTTTCTCAGATACGCCCGTAGATAATTTTTTAGTGGATTGATAGAGAACTCCAACATCAATACCTAAAGATTCAATTGGGAACGTTGATGCAATTCTTTGATTGTCATAGCCTTTCCCATTTGAGTCTGATGCAAAAGCTAACTTCATAGATCCTCTTGAGTAATTCAGTGAGTACGAATCAAATGAACCAGTTGATTGGCTTATGGAATTAAGGGTTACTTTAAGTCCTTTAACTATTTCTGGACTTGTATAGCCAACAAAACTATTCATTCTGTTCTCACCTTGAAAAAGATATTTAATATCAGCTCTAGTGTCATTAAATAAATCTACTTTCAATTGAGCAATTTTTAGAGCTGTGTCATGAGTTCCTGTAAATATTTTTCCAAAATTTCCTTCAATTGCTATAAAAGTATTTCTTTCTTTAAATACTTGCTCTCCATCTGCCCTTCCTCTTCCATCAGTTGGATCAATTTCGTTTTCAAATTGATAGGATATTTTTAAATTTTCATTTAAATCAAATTTACCTTTTATGCCAAGCCTTGAGGCATTGTTTTTAAAATCTGTATCTGTTTTAGAGTTTTTATCAGTGCTTTCATAACTAGTATTTATCTTTCCGTAAAATGTAATATCAGAAAGTAGATCAGATGAAAAACATAAAATAGCTAAAGCAGTACTTAAAGACTTAAATATTTTCATTTGGAATTAAACCCCAAAAACTGTCTTTAATATGAAATAAAATAATATTGTTAAGCTTGCTCCAGCTGGGATTGTTACAACCCAGGAAAGAACAATTCTTCCAATAGAACCAAGATCCAAATGAGAGACACCTTTTGCCAACCCAACTCCTATAACTGCACCTACTAATGTATGTGTTGTTGATATTGGAAATCCTATATAAGTTGCAGCTACAACTGTTGATGCTGCAGCCATTTCAGCAGAGAAACCAAGGCTAGGTGTTAAATGAGTAATCTTACTACCTACTGTCTTAATAACTCTTCCACCAAGCATTGCCAGACCGAAGACAATACCAATACCCCCAATTAAAAGAACCCATGGGTTAACAGCTGCTTTTGCTCCTATCGCTCCTTCAGAAGCAACACTTATTATTGCTGACATTGGTCCAATAGCATTTGCAACATCGTTTGATCCGTGTGCAAAGGCCATTGCTGAAGCAGTTACGATCATTAAAACAGCAAAAGCTGATTCAACACCATATTCTTTAATTTTATCTTTATTTAAATTTAATAAAATTGCAGTAACAATTGTCACAACCACCCCAAAACCAATTGTCACTAGGACAACTTCATTGTCTGTTAGAGGCAGTCCCACATGCTTGAGTCCTTTTCTTGCAGTCACAAGGCCGATAATTACTGCCACAAAAAATCCATAAAAAGGTATTAAAGATACTGCTGCTTGTTCTGGATCTCTTCTGTCTAAAATTAATTTTTTAGCACTTAAGAATATTAAAAATGCCATAGTTCCAGATACAGCAGGAGAAACAACCCAACTAGCAGCGATAGTTCCAACCTTCCCCCAAGAAACTGCTGTAAAACCCATAGAAATAATAACAAAACCTACTATCGAACCCACAATTGAATGTGTTGTTGAAACTGGCCAACCCTTTGAGCTGGCTATTAGTAGCCAAGTAGCAGCAGCAAATAATGCTGACATCATACCGATTATAAAAATATTTTCTTGTCCAATATATAAATCTGGTGAGACTATTCCTTTTCTTATAGTAGAGGTAACCTCACCACCTGCTAGATAAGCTCCAAGAAACTCAAAAATAGCTGCTATAAATATTGCTTGTCTGAATGTAATAGCTTTGCTTCCTACAGAAGTTCCCATGGCATTAGCAACATCATTTGCTCCAATACCAAAAGCCATAAAGAAACCAGCAAAAGCTGCAATTAACAATATAATCGTCGGGTCTATAAATAAATTTTCCATAATAATTTTTAAAATTAATTTACAAGTGCTATTTAAACTAAGTAATGTTACAAAAATGTGACTAAATGATTAAAGTTTTGTTATTTATTTACGAAGTTTTTATTAAGGAATAGTAAAATATAGGAATTAATAACCAAAAATAATTATGAGTCTTATTTCTTTAGATCAAAGTGAATATAAAAGATTAGATGCTAAATCGTATGATCGAGAAAAAAGAAGATTAAGAATTGAGTTACTAAAGCTTCAAGAAGATGTTATTAAAAATAATAGAAAGTTATGTATTATTTTTGAAGGGAGAGACACCGCAGGTAAGAGCACTGCTATTAGATTTTTTTCTGAATATTTAAGGCCTCAACATTTTAATTATGTCCAACTTGGCATTCCAACCAAATGGGAATCCTCGCATTGGTTTCAAAGATGGAAAAAAGCATTACCACGCAGAGGAGAAATTTCATTCTTAGATCGTTCCTGGTATACACGTGCAATTACAGAACCGATTATGGGTTATTGCACTGAAAATCAATATAGATCTTTTATGAAAAAGGTTAATAAATGGGAAGATGAACAAATGGATAATGGAGTTGAACTAACAAAGTTTTATTTTTCTTTATCTAAAGATCAACAAGCGATAAGAATGAAGGCAAGAAAGAATTCAGAATTAAAATATTGGAAGCTTTCAAAAAACGATGAAAAAATCATAACTAAGTGGAATGCATTCACCTTATACAAAGAGCAAATGTTTAATCAAACAAGTACTGATAATAGTCCATGGGTCTCTATCAATTCAAATAACAAAATGATTGCAAGACTAACATCACTTAGGTACCTTTTGATTAAAACAGAATATGAAGGCAAAAAAATTCTTAAGCCAACAAAATGGTCTAAATCTCTTAATAATTATTCATCCAATTTAGAAGGTGTGCAATTCGATAATCTTTCATATGATCAATTCATGGTGATAAGTAAATATAGTGATGATTCATGAAGATTGCATCAGTTGATATAGGAACTAACGCAGTTAAGTCAAAGATTTTTGAAACAACTCCTACTACCATCCAATATATTGATGGAATACGTTCTCCAATTAGGCTTGGGTCAGAGGTGTTTGAAAAAGGAAAAATATCTGAGAAAAAATTGAATGAATTGACTAAAACATTAAAGAAATACCAAAAAAAATTTAAGAAAGATAAAATTGACCAATATGAGATTGTTGCAACAAGCGCTTTAAGAAATTCTTCAAACTCAGAAGATGTTAGAAGATCAATAGAAAATAAAATTGAACACCCTATCAGAATTATTTCTGGCCTTGAAGAAGCTAAATTAATTAGTTTTCATCCAGAAGCACAACAGGGAAAAAATAAAATGTTTATTGATGTTGGTGGTGGTAGTACTGAAATTTACACATATAAATCAAATAAATACTTCATCCAATCATTTCAGCTAGGTGGTGTTCGATTAATGCTTAAAAAAGATGAAATAAGTGAATGGAAAAGGATGGAAAAGTGGTTAAAAAATCATAAAGATATAAAAACCATCATTGGTCTTGGAGGCAATATAAGATCATTTTTAAATATTCATAATTCAAAGAAAATGAAAACAGATAGCTTTCATGAAAATTTTAAAAAGTTAAATGAACTTAATATTAAAGAAAAAATTGAAAAGTATGGATTTGCATCAGATCGTGCTGATGTTATTGGCTTTGCAATGCAGATTTATGAAAAAATAATTAAGCAACTAGATATTAAGACTATTCAATCAACTAAATGGGGGGTTTCAGACTCTATTGCTGTAAAAACTTTTCATGAGATTTACTCAGACAAAATATCAATTTATGAAAATAAATAGATATTTCTGCAAAACTAATTAAAAACGAGTTTTGTTATAGAGTCTTGTTCGCTCTTTAAATAAGATATGTTGTTCAGCTCCCTTCCTAATTTAAAAGCTATTTCATCTGAAATTGAAATTGATTCTTTTAAATTATTTGTTTTAAAAGAAACTATCAGGGAACTACCCTCTTCGACAATTACAAGGTCGGATATAGATTCTGGAAGAAGATTGTCTATGAATGCCTCTATATCATCTATGTTTGATGATTGGCTTATCAAGGTATTACTCAAGAGTTCTGCCTTGGAAACAACATACTCATAGTCAGATTTAGCCTTATCTAATTGTTTTGATGAAAAGTTTAAATTCCCAACAGTAGTATTTATTATAAAAAATAATACGGCAACAACAACTATAAAAAATGCTGCAAAAATTAAATTTTTTTCTCTTGTATTAAGACTATTTAAAAAACTATTCATCTTTTAATTCAATTTTGATTTCGCCTGAAATTTCATTGTTCTCAGTAATGATATTTTCATCAATAATATTTATATTAAAGGTATCAACACTATTTTTAACTACCGCATATTGTATTTGTGGTAATTTTTCTATATTTAAAGTCGCTTGATTAGAGCTAAAGTCTATTTTAATAGCTTCTATATACTTCTCTCCAAGCGAAATCATAAAACCAAAATTATCAAATTTTGATTCATTTCTTGATGATTGTAATCTTGATGATCCAGGTATTTGTTCAATTAACTGATCGATTTGAATTTTTGGAGTGATAACTCTTTTCGTATTTTTATCAATCATTTTAAAAATATTGAATATTTCAGTTTCATAAATATTCATCTGTTTATTATTTTGAGCAGTAAAGATATATGGCAAAGCAATTATGGATGTTATTAAGAATAAGCACGCATATATCTCAATTCTAGAAAAATTTAACTTGTTAAAGATATTTTGAAATGAAAATTCAAACTTAAATAGATTTGGGAGATTGTCATTGATTGATGAAATAAATTTGGCAATAGAAATATTTTTATTTTGATTGTAACCATCAAGCTCTTTAATAGATTTATTTATAAAAACGTTGGGTTCAAAATTTATATATATGGATTTAACCGTATCTAAGTATTGTGCTAATGAGTCTTGGTCTGTTGAAGAACCTGTTCCATCATTGAATGAAAATAAAAATCTATTATTAAATTCAGTAATAGTATTGGTATCAGATTTTTTATTTAAAAAATAATCAGGAATTAAAATAACTTTGCACTTCAATTGGTTAAGGGATCTGTTTAATTCGTTATAAAATCTCTTATCCATTACAAATCCAATATTTTCAAATAAAAAAAACTCATTTTCTGAAACATCATTGACGATGAATGAGTCAATATCAGATATAAAATTTGCTAAATTATTTTGAGTCGATAAATTATCATTTCTTTCAAAAGCATAGCTACCGATAGCGGATGAAGGCAATAAGTAAATTAATTTATCTGTATGAGATAGAGTTAAAAAATCTTTAATATCAGAGAAATTAGATACTTTTTTGTAATTATCAGAACTTCTATGGAAACTTCCTTGGTTAAAATCTAAATTATTTGGGTATGCTACAAAAGTATCCATTAAATACCATTATAAATTCTTGAAATAATAAAACCATTATTATTATCTTCGTAAATTATTATGCTTTTTGAGGAGGATACAAATTTCTTAAAACTAACTTCAGAATTTAATTCAAAGATATTTGATGTAACTTTTATATTTCCATAAGCAAGATCAAAATCAAAATTTGGAAAACTTCTCATAAAGTGATTTAAATCATCAAAACCTGATTCAGGAATATTATCAATTATATATTCGGCATCTTTAATAGATAGATTAGGAAAGATAGAGCTCAATAAATATACATCCTTTAAATCTAATGTATTAATGTTTAAAGAGATTTGCGATGCATTGGGTATTGTGCAGAAATAATTGTTAAAGATATTCCAATCTATTTGTTTTACAGCAGGAATGCTCTTTAATTCATCAATAGATACCATTAATCTCATCCCAGTATATTCTCTTGGGCTATGTAAAGGACCTGAGTAGTAATAGTCCTCAAGACCATAAGCCCTAGGATTTGAATCTTTATCAATCCAATCGATAGTTTGATCAATTAGCTCTTCAATGACGTTATTGTCTATTTCATTTAAAGTTAGGATTTTTCTGAATGCGGCTGATGAATTCTTATTTTCAACATAATTTCCATCTTTTAAAGTAACAATTGAATTAATATTAAAACAATTTCCATAATCTGATATTTTCCCAACAATATTAGCCCCATTTAAATCAAATACCATTGGCTGGTTTATAATTGGGTTATTCTTTAATAACTTGTTTCGATTAAACTTCAGCTCTTTTTCTATCTTGTCTTTTGCTAAAGATTCAATATTACGAAAAATATTTAATGATAAAGTTTGAAACTCTATATATTGCGCCCTTTTCAGCGATAAAAAATATTTATTACCAAATAAGACTGCAACAGACGACAATAGCAAAACTATTAATAGAATAGATATTAAAACGACGCCTTTATCTTTTGAATACATAATCAATATTCGGTTCAATTATCCATAAATACTCTTTACCACTTCTTTTAAATTCGAGTTTTATCAAAGTTGGTATTTTTGTTTCTGTTTCAGGATTTATGGGCCACTTTTCATGCCATTTTTTTTCATACATAAATCTTATATCTAGCTCAGATATATCATCTAGAAAATTTGATTCAATATTTTCACCACTATTAAAAGGATTGGAGGAAAAGAATTGTTTTCTTATAAGTTTGTCATTATTAAGTTCGTATTCAATTCTTTTAATAGGAGATGTTTCATTAGAAATGGATTTAATTTTAGAATTAAATGAAATCCTTTTATCAATATTGCTTCCCAGAAATGTTCCTTTGATGGGATTTCCATAATAATCGCGCAATGAAACATTTATTATTTGTCTTAAATCCCTTCTCAAAGTAATTGATGAAAAATTTAATACTCTTGCTGACTGCAACCTTTCAGATGATAGACGCTCCGTTTCTAATGAAGACTGAAGTATGTTTGATGAGATAATAGCTATCATTGAAAGAATGACTAATGACACCAAGACCTCTATTAATGTAAAACCTTTATTCATTTACTGTATAAGCCTTTGGTTGTATAGATATATGTTTCTTCATTTTTAAGCTTTACAAATATCTCATATTCAAAAAACTCATCGCTGGGTCCATTGCTTATAGTTTCATCCCATTGCCATTTCTGTCCTCCCATAACCATTTCACCACTTCTTTGTAATGGTTTTAATGATTTTTCTAGAGTATGTATTAATGAAATACGATTATTTGCTACCTCTTTAGCTAAATATCTTTGCTCTAAGTCAAAGCTTGATGTTGCTGTTGATATTATTAAATTATAAATAGTTATTACAGACACGCTTAAGATAAATAATGAAACCACTACTTCAATTAAACTAAATCCTTTCTCAGTAGTTGATGAATTCATTTATTACTTTCCCATTATTTTTTATAACTATTCGTTGAATATAATCATTATGATAAATATTAATCTCTCCTCCTGAATTTTCACCAGAGGGATAAAAAATAACTAGAGGAGACTTGCTTTGTTTATCTTCTAATTCAATTAAAGTGCCATCTTCAAATTTAAATGTTTTCTTTAATGATGCTATTTCACTTAAAAAGGAATTATCGAAATCATAATCTATTTCTTGGTTTTTATTATCATATATATACTCAGCAAACTGATTGGTTGAATTTAAATACCATCCAATTATATTTCCAGTGACTATGCTTTCATATGTTAAGAAGCTAACTGTATTTTTAAATGTATTATTTTGAGAATCTACTGATCTTAGAGTGCTAAAGTTGAGAGTAATAAGCGTGGTTGTAATACCAATAATAAATAAAACAACAAGAATTTCTATTAAGGTAAACCCTTTTTGATGTTTGTTACTGCTGCATCCAGTTTCCAATATCAGAATCCTCGCCTGATCCTCCTTCAACGCCATCGGCCCCGAGAGTATACAAGTCATATTTAAAAGACCTTCGTGAAGGATGTTCATATATATATTCTCTTCCCCATGGATCTTTTGGAATTGAAGAAATATAACCACCTTCAGGATACAAGAATGGATTTTTTAATTCGGAGTGAGGATTAACAAGAGCATCTAGACCTTGAGAGGTAGTAGGATAAGATAATTCATTAAATTTATATATTTCTAAGGCTTTATTTGTATTTGCCATATCAGCTCTAATCTTTTCTAGATTAGCTCTTTGGAATACTGGGTCAACACTAACCACAACGACGGTCGCTAATATACCCAAAATAACTAAGACAGCCATTAACTCTATCAGCGTAAATCCTTTTTCTTTATTCTTCATATTGCGAGGGTATTCATTTGCATTATTGGTATTAGTATAGCTAGAACTATCAACATAATAAATCCACCCATAAATATTATTACAATAGGTTCAAGTAATGATAAAAAGATTGCTCTTTTATTTTCAATTTCAGATTTTAAAAAATGAGAGACTTTATTAAACATTTTCACTAAATTACCAGATCTATAACCACTAGATACTAATTGAATAAATATATCAGGGAAGACTCCTTCATTCTTTATAGAAACTATAAAGTCTTTACCTTCAACAACATCATTTTTTGCATTTAATATAATTTTTGAAAGGAATTTGTTGTTAAAAATTTTTGAGCACTCTTCAAGAGCAACATCAAGATTTGTTCCAGAAGCTAACAACAGTTCCATGGTACTTGAGAATCTTTCTAATTCTGAGTTCAATATAAAATTACCAAGTAAAGGTGTGTTAAGGAGCTTTCGATCAAATATAATTTTATTCTCTATTTTGCTAACGTAATTTTTATAAAAATAAAAAATAATGCCAATAGAAATAACAATCACGATTAGTATTGGAATAATGTTATTTGAGATTCCTATTAAAAACTTAGTTATAAATGGCAGCTCTGCTCCAGCCTTTATAAATTGACCAACTACTTGAGGTAATACGAATGCTAACAGCGAAATTATTACTACAATTGAAAATCCTATTAAAATTAAAGGATATGTTAGAGCAGATATAACTTTTTGCTTAATAGATGCGCTCTCTTCTAAATAATCAGCAAGCTTATTAAAAACAATATCTAAATTACCAGATGAATCTCCAGCAGTAACCATTGAAATATATGTATCAGAAAAAACGCCAGGAAATTTTTTCATTGAACTGCCAAGTCTTTTACCCTGAACAATATCCTCTTTTAAACTATATAAGATATAAACTAAATTCTTATTTTGTAATTGATTAGCAGTTATATTTAATGCTTCTACAATTGGTGTGCTTGCTTCAAGTAACGTTGCCAATTGTCTTGTCATAATAACGATATCTTTATCTTTTATTTTTAAAGTTTTGCCTAGATCTTTTGATTCAGAGACTTTTAAAGGAGTCAACTTTAAATCTTTTACAAGTTTCCTTGCTTCACGCTCTGATTCTGCACTGAGTATGCCTTTTTTTTTCGCGCCATCCTGATTAATTGCTGTATAACTATAGGCTGGCATCTTCTTTAATATTATTTACTCTTATAATTTCTTCACAAGATGTAACTCCATTAATAATCAAATCTACAGACGCTTGCTCAATTGATTGATTATCTTTAAAAACATGGCCTGCTATCTCATTTTCAGAGGCGTTATTGTGAATGAGATCTTTTAATTTTTTATCTACTTGGATACATTCCGCAATAGCAATTCTTCCTTGATACCCAGTATGATTGCAATGATCACATCCATTCGGGTTATAAACAGATTTATTCTTATCTAAATTGAAAATATCAACATGCTCAGATGTTGGTTTGCTTTCTGTTTTACATTTTGGACAGATTCTTCTAACTAATCTTTGGGAAATAATTGTTCTTAAACTTGATGCCAGTAAAAAAGATTCAATACCCATATCCCTTAATCTTGTTATTGCTGCAACTGCGCTATTTGTGTGTACAGTCGATAGAACAAGATGTCCTGTGAGGCTTGACTGTATTCCTATTTGAGCTGTTTCAACATCCCTCATCTCACCAACCATTACTACATCAGGATCTTGTCTTAGTATTGCTCTTAAACCTTTTGCAAAGGTATATCCAGTTTTGGTATTTACTTGAGTTTGTCCTATTCCATTCAATGTGTATTCAATAGGATCTTCAACTGTAAGAATGTTTTGAGAAGAATCGCTCAAAAATCGTAAGCCAGCATATAAAGTAGTTGTTTTTCCTGATCCAGTTGGTCCAGTAAAAAGAATAATTCCCTCAGGATTTTTAAGTGAATTTTTGTAATTAGACAGAATCTTCTCTGGAAGACCAAGATCGTCTATGTTTATTTGAGCTGCTTGTTTATCTAAAATTCTTAGAACTATTCTTTCACCATAAGATGATGGAAGAGTTGATACTCTTACATCAACATTTTTATCTCCAAGAGATAATGAAACTCTTCCGTCCTGAGGAAGTCTTCTTTCTGAAATATCAAGACCAGAAATAATTTTTATTCTAGATATTAGTACTGATGCAATTTTGCTATCTTGTTTAAGAATTTCTTTTAATATTCCATCAATTCTAAATCGAACAATAATATGATCCTCGTATGGTTCAAAATGAATATCTGACGCTCTGTTTTTAATAGCCTGACTGATAACACCATTAATCAATTTAATGATGGGAGTATCGTTATTACCGCTAAGCAGATCTTCGGTGGCATTAATACTTCCAGCAAAGTCTTGTAAATCAAATTCATCAGAGAGTTCTTCAGATATATCATTATCATGATCAGTGATTAAAAAAGAGTTAGTAAGAATATCATTGAATTTTTCTGGTTCACATAATTCAAACTTAAAACTTGAATTTAAATATCTTTGGATTTCGTTATAAATTTCTTTCGATAGTTGATTTGGTGAAGATACAACTACACCATCTTTGGTATTAAGTGCTATTACATTATTTTCTTTTACAAAATCATATGGCAGAACATCTGATTTGATATTTTCACTCATTGCTTATTCTTTTGGTTTAGTAAGATCAATAATAGATTTTTTATTTTTGATTTCTTGTTCAGCTTTGAAGTAGTTATATTTTTCTAAAGATATTTGATTTGTACTATCGGAATCATTAAGAATTGTCGGTTTTAAAAAAACCATTAAATTTTTAGTGCTAGTGCTTGTAGATGATGATTGAAAAAGCCTACCTAAAAGAGGTATGGATCCTAATACTGGTACCTTAGATATAACCTCTTGATTATCCTCATCTATAAGGCCACCCAATACAATTATTTGGTTGTTATCTACAAGTACCGTTGTTTCTATCTCTCTTTTATTTGTAATAACATCTAATCCTGATTGAGCGACGCCAGCGATACCAGATACACCTTGTTTAATATTCAATATAACAGAGGCTCCTTCATTAATTTGAGGAGTGATTTCTAACTCTATACCAACTTCCTGTCTCGATGTCGTTCTGAATGGGTTAGAGTTATTTGTACCAAGGCTCTCACCAGTAGTGATTGGAATTTCTTGACCTATGAAGAGTCGTGCAGGCTCATTATCCATTGCAAGAATTGAAGGAGTAGAAAGAATATTTGAATCTGTATCATCTGCTATTGCATTTAATATGCCTACAAAATTATCCTTTCCTTTTGTTAAGTCACCAAATCCAGCAACAAGTCCCTGTGTATTTAAAAGAGATGATATTGCAGTAGTTGTTAATGTAACATCTTGTTCATCATCGGCAGCACCTGCGATTGCAAGTAAATCTGCACCAGTGCCTGAAAATCTTGTAATTCCAACAGGAATACTATCCTCATCATTGCCAGAGTAAATAGCCTCAACACCTAGCCTTCTTGCTGCATTCTCTGAGAGATCAACGACAATTGCTTCAACAAGAACTTGAGCTCTTCTAATATCTAGTTTTGAGATAATATTTCTAATCGAATTAAGATTATCTTCAGCTGAGGAAATAATTAGTGAATTTGTTTTTTCGTGATAAGTAATTGCAGTCTGCTGTCCTTCAGCATCACTGATAAAACTTCCTGAGATAGAATTTAAAATTGCTGCTATATCTGCAGCTTGAGCATATTTTAAATAAATTACATCTAATGAATCATTCGACGTTATATCATTATCAAGGGATCTTAAAGTTGATTCAATATTTTGAGTAATCAAATCATTTGCTGATAATATTATTGAGTTTGATGGAGTAAAAGGTATAGCTACAAACTGGTTAATTGTAGGATTATTTTGAGATTTTAATCTATCCAAAATCCTTACTCCTTCTATTGAAGAAAGATTATTAAGTTTAATTATTGAAATTTTAGCAGTATTATTTTTATCTAAATCATTAAGCAAATTTCTAATTCTCTTAACATTACTAGCTCTATCAACAAGTAATATAGAATTTATAGAAGAAATATTAGATAAATGAGACTGTCTTCCTGTAATAGGCTTAATCATAGGAAGAATTTCCTCAGTAGATCTATTTATTAATGGGATAACTGCTGTTTCAAATCCTCCATCTGAATAATCTTCTGTTTTATCTCTTGTAGCTTCGTTTTCTGGAACTACTCTTAAAAATCCATCTTCAGAAATAGTACTAAATCCATTGACTTGAATAGTTCTTAAATAAACATCCCAAACTTGTTTTCTATCAAGGTTTGCATTTGAATAAATTGTAATCTTTCCTTTAACTCTTGGATCCAAGATAATTGTCTTCTTTGAAAATTGAGCAATATCTTGCGTAACTTTTTTAATATCTACATCTTCATAATTCAATATAAATGAATCTTGTGCAGTAACATTGCTAATTAATATTAGTGTAAGAGCAAGAGTTTTGAATCTGTTATTAATCATAAGTTATTTCCAACAAGATTCTCAATTTTATATAATTTTTCTTGGTTACGAAATATAACTTCATCTTTATTTACTTCAACTAATTCGTAAATACCCTCAAGTTTTTCACCTTTAGCAACAACAAATTCTTTATTTCCCTTTTTAAGAATAACTGACGAGTCTGTGTCTCCTGATCTATATCCTATGAGTTTATATTCAAAAGAAGCGATACTCTTAATGTTATTTGAATTATTATTTATTTGGTTTTCATTAGGATTAAATGAAAAATCAGTCATATCGGGTATGGTTATTTTTTTGATATCAGGTTGATTGATAAAAGTATTTATATTTGAGACAGAAAAATACAAAACAGGCAGGGCTAGTGCCAAGATAATAATCTTTTTAATCCTTATAAAGTCCATAATTGAATGAGCAATTATTTTAGCTCATTTTTTAGGACAACAGATATTTATTGCTTAATACCAGATAACTTTATAACTTTAGTAAGTCTTCCGGATTTCATAAAGATATGAAATTTTTTCCAAAAAGATGAAATCATAAGTTTCTCCAAATTAATACATTTATGTAACATAAATGTGTCATTTGTGTGACATTTTATTATGAAAACCTTTAAAAGTAAAGGTTTAAGGGTTTATACACAAGGGACTGTAAACCAAAAAGTGGAGCCTTTTTGAGGTTGAGATTCAATTCCTACCTCTCCATTCAAACTATTTACAAGGTGTTTTACTATAGCTAGCCCTAAACCACTGCCTTGATTTTCAGTAGCTCTGGCAGATGCTGTTCTGTAAAATCTACTAAAAATATGATTTATATCTTCATCTGCAATTCCTTCGCCATTATCTTTGATCATTACTTTAATATAACCATCAGAATCATTTACAGTTGATATGGTTATTTTTGATCCTTTTTCAGAATACTTAATAGCATTATCTATTAAATTATCCATAATTCTTTCAATAGCTTGGAGGTCAGCACTAATAGTTCCTTTATGATTTGATTTAAAAATGATTTTAATTCCATTCTTTTTTGAGAGATTACTAACGGATTGAATATACTTTTCAATAAATGAATTTAAATTAATTTCTTCAAAGTTTAACTTTAATTCCCCATATTCTATTCTTGATAAGTCAAGTAATGATGAAACCATGTCTGTTAATCTTTCAGCATTATGCAATATTGCCTTTGCAAAAATTCTTCCTTGTATCTTATCTTCTAAAGCTCCATCAATTAGAGTTTCTGAATTTGCTCTAATGACACTAACTGGAGTCCTTAATTCATGTGATAAATTTGAAATAAAGTCCCTTCGCATAGAATCCAAGCTTCTTAATTGAGTAATATCATGAACTACTAAAATATTTTCTCTTGTATTCTTGCTTTGATTTATAGTTGCTAAGACCCACCTAGTAGAATTATCATTCAATTGAATTTCAAATTCTATATCTGCTTTTTTTTTCTTTTTTGATCTTCTGTACAGATACTCAATAGATTTAATACCTAGATCTTTTATATTATCTTCATGTCGGCTTTTGAGATTAAGGATTTGTGAGAATTGATCATTTTCAAATGTTATATCTCCTTTACTATTTGTTACAACAATACCCTCCCCTAGATCATCAAGAACAGAACCAAATTGATCTCTTTGTTTACCAATTAAATTAATATTATTTTTTAAATTTTCTGATATTTCTGAAATACCTTTAGCTACATTACCAAATTCGCCTGAATCTTTTCTTAAGGCCTTAATAAATTTCTTTTTTGTGCTTCCTTGTGCGATCTGAGATGTTAAAGCCTCTAAAGTTGATATATTTTTATATGTAAAATTACTAAAAATCATAGAGATAATTAATGACATTATTAATATCGCAGGGACTAGTAATAAAATTGAGAGATCTGAGTTTTTGCTTATTAGGTATGAAAGAAGAACACCAATCACTATTGATATTAATATTACTATAAATATTCTAAATCTAAATAGCATTCATTATCTTAGTCTGGAGTTCTAGAAAATTTATATCCAACACCTCTTATGGTTTGGACATATTTACCCATTGAGCCAAGCTTCTCTCTTAATCTTTTAATATGAGTATCAACTGTTCTAGTTGTAACCTCTGAATTATATCCCCACACTTCAGATAGTAATTGATCTCTTGATTGTACTCTTCCTCGTTTATCTACAAGCTCTCTTAATAGACGAAATTCAAGAGCTGTAAGTATTATTTGTTCAGAGTCTACGTGAACCTCATGTGAATCGACATCAATTACTAAATCACCAAACTGTCTTTCTACCTCAACGAGATCTTTCTTTTTATTCCCTCTTTTAAGAACAGCTTTAACTCTTAAGATTAACTCTTTTACACTAAAAGGCTTAGTGACATAATCATCAGCACCCAACTCAAAGCCCAAAAGTTTGTCAACTTCATCATCTTTTGCGGTTAATATAATAACTGGAATCGCTTCTGTCTGAGTATTGTTTTTTATCTGTTTACATAAATCTAATCCAGATCCATCAGGCAACATTAAATCTAAAATTATTAATGCAAAGTTATTATTATTTATTTTTTGATTAGCGTCATTTAAAGAACCAACAGCTGACACTTTAAATCCTTCACGTCCTAAATTATATTCTAGGTTCTTACGAATATCTGGTTCGTCTTCAATAACTAGTATATTCTCATTCATAAATAAAGCACCGGATTATCATTTTCACTCTTTTTTGATGCTTTTTAAAGAGAAAAATAAAATATTTATTTATCAATAAACATTTTTCTTAAAGCTGGTTTATCAAATTTACCAGAAGCAACTAAAGGTATGTTGGAATCTAAGAATCTTATAACTGCTGGAATTTTGAAAGCAGCTAATTTATCAGATAAGAACTCAACTAAGTCATCTTTATTTAAATCAGATTCTTCTCTAAGAAAAATAGCTGAACATAAAATCTCGCCTAACCTTTCATCAGGAATTCCAAACACGCATGCTTCTAAAATATCAGGATGTTCATATATAGCATTCTCTACTTCTGGACATGCAATGTTTTCTCCTCCTCTAATAACCATATCTTTGATTCGATCAACTATATATAAAAACGGTCCTTCAAATTTACCCATATCTCCAGATCTAAACCACCCTTCATCATTCATACATTCATTTGTTGCTTCATCATTTTTCCAATAACCGATCATGTTTGATTGAGATTTGATTGCAACTTCACCAATTTTACCTTCCGGCAATTCATTCCAATCATCGTCAATAATTTTTATTTCAGTTAATGGTGGAATTACCCTGCCTGCAGAAGAAGGATGTTGAATATACTCATCACCACTTCCTAAAGTTCCTAACGCATTTGTTTCAGTAAGTCCGTATCCTATTCCTGGTCTACCTTTAAAATTATCATCTAACATTTTTACATGTTCTGCTGGTCTTGGGCCCCCACCTCCTCCAAGAACTTTTAATGAAGATAAATCATAGTTATCTCTATCAGGATGATTAAGTAATTCCCAAGTTTGGGTAGGTACACCAGTTATATCTGATACCTTCTCCTCACTAATTAATTTAATTGCATCACCAGCATCCCATTTTTTCATCATTACAATCTTTCTTCCTACAAGAATGGACATCAGGAATGCTACGTGACTTCCGGTAGCATGAAACAAGGGAACACAAAGGAGAATTGATGATTCGGAACTTGCTAAAGGAGTATCATCTTTGCCTAATCGAGCCTCTCTTTGGCTAAAAATAGTTGAAATACATGCCCAACTAAACATGGAAGATATAACTCCACGGTGCGATGACAATACACCTTTTGGTTTACCGGTTGAACCAGAGGTGTAATAAATAGTTGCATGATCATCTCTTGAAACCTCTATATTTGGCCACTCACCTGAATGATCACTAATAAAATCATCAAAAGACAAGAATGCTTCATCAGGGGTATAGCTTGTTATGATTTTTTTAACATTATTTAAGTTATCAAGTCCTTTTAATCTTTTTTGATCTCCAAATAAAACTTTTGCCTCACAGTGCTCCATTGCATAAATTATTTCATCTGCTACCCACCATGAATTTAAAGGGACACAAACAGCACCTATTCCTACAATCCCCATATAACTAAAAATAAATTCTGGATTATTTTGCATACAAATAGCAACTCTATCTCCTTTTTGAATTCCATCAGCAATTAAAGCGTTTCCAACTTGAGCTGCTTTTGAAATTGTTTCATTAAAAGTGAAACGCTCAGATTCATATACCAAAAATTCTTTATCGCCATGCAATAATCCAAAATCAAAATACCCTTTGAGATTGTCAGGAAACGAAACATACTCTTTATAACTAACTCCCTTATCATTGGTTACATCACGAGTCTCAAAAATTTGACCTTTAGAAGTAAGTTCTGAGGTGATTTCATCAAATAATTTATTGGGGTCTTTCATGATCTCTTGACTAAAAATGTTTTTTTTACTTTTATAAATATTATTATAACGATACTATATTTATTATATATATTAACGCTATATAAATTTTAGGGGACTACAAATGAATTTAGATTTTGCATCTGTATGGGAAATGATTTCAGATATCATTCCTGAAAACGACGCTTTGATATGTGGTGATGAAGTTATTTCTTGGAAAGATTATGATTTAAATTCAAGTAAAATCGCTACTGCTTTATCTAATGCAGGGCTATCGGCAAACTCAAAAGTTGGTCTATATCTTAACAATTCTAATGAGTATCTAATCGGACAAAATGCTATTTTTAAAATTGGCGGCGTTCCTATCAATGTAAATTATAGATATGTTGCAGAAGAGCTAATCTATCTTCTAGATAATTCAGACTCTGAAGCTGTTTTTTATCATGCATGTTATGGTTCAAGAATTAAAGAAATAGCAGACTCATTACCAAATATAAAAGCTTGGATTGAAGTTTCTGATGGAACTGAATCAAAATTTGATGACGCTCTTAAGTTTGAAAAATTAATAAATGATTGTGAGCCAATGGAAAGAATAGAGAGAGATCCAAATACTATTTACATGCTTTACACGGGCGGTACAACTGGAATGCCAAAAGGTGTTATGTATAAACAAGGTGAATTTCTTGTTTTTCTTTTTAGAACTCTTAAAGCAATGGGCTATGACGTCCCAGAGGATATTAATAATCTTGAAGAACAAATTCATAATTTTAAAAAAGAAAATACTTTCATAAAAAGTCTTGTCGGATGCCCTCTTATGCATGGAACTGGAATGTGGCTGGGTGCATTTTTACCTCTCTTGCTCGGAGGTACCGCGATTACTTCAAAAAATCTTGGATTTGATGCTGATCAACTATGGACTCAAGTTGAAGATACTAAAACAACAAATATAGTAATTGTTGGTGACGCGTTTGCAAAACCTATGTTAGATGCATTAGATAGAGCGAATGAAATGGGCAAACCGTATGATCTTAATTCCGTTAAGGTAATTATCTCTAGCGGAGTTATGTGGAGTGAAGAAGTTAAAAATGGTTTATTAAAACATCATGATATGCAACTTATGGATACCATGGGATCTACAGAAGGTGGCATGGGTAGTTCAGTCTCAACAAGAGATAACCCCCCTAAAACTGCTAAATTTTCTATAAATCCTGGAGTTATAATTATTGCAGATGACGGTGAGATTCTTGAACCGGGGTCTGAAAAAATAGGCCTTATTGGTACAAGCGGACTTGTTCCGGTTGGTTACTATAAAGATGAAAAGAAATCTGCTGAAACATTTAAAGAAGTAAATGGGGTTAGGTATAGTTTTCCAGGTGATTATGCAAAATTAGAAGAAGATGGAACAATTACTCTTCTTGGCAGAGGAAGTAATTGCATTAATTCTGCTGGAGAGAAAATATATCCAGAAGAAGTAGAAGAAGCTATCAAAAGAAATAAGGAAGTGTTTGATTGTCTTGTGGTTGGGGTTGACGATCAAAAATTTGGTCAAAAAGTTGTAGCTGTTGTTTCTCTTGAAGAAAATAAAGATGTAAATCAAGATACATTAGTTGAAGCTACGAGATCATTTATTGCAGGATACAAGCTGCCAAAAAAAATAATATTTGTAGATCGAGTAGAACGAGCTCCAAATGGAAAAGCAAACTACAAATGGGCAAAAAATATTGCTAATGAAAGTTATAAGTAAAGCAAATATTTTTTACATCTGTATTTTATTACTTGCATCAATAAACAGTTTAGCTACAAATCCTATAGCTTATCTTGATACATTCGGATACGAGCCTGCTCAAAAAGAATTAGCTATAAGTAAAAATGGTATGGTGACAACTCAACATTTCTTAGCTACAGCAGTTGGTGAAAAAATCATTAATAATGGTGGAAATGCTTATGACGCATCAATTGCGGTTGCTTTTACTTTAGCTGTTGTCTTACCAAGAGCTGGTAACATTGGCGGTGGTGGTTTTATGGTTATTTTTGATAATCAAACTCAAAAACCATATTCAATAGATTTCAGAGAAAAAGCTCCTGAACTTTCAAAAAAAGATATGTATTTAAATGAAGATGGTTCATTCAATAGTCAAAATCTTTCAACAGTTGGTTATTTAGCTAGTGGCGTTCCTGGAACAGTTGCTGGTTTGTGGGAGGTTCATCAGAAATTTGGTTCATTGCCATGGAATCAATTGATAGAAGATGCAATTTATTATGCTGAAAATGGATTTACTATAACTCCTTTTTTAGCAGATATTTTATTAGAATATAGCGAAGAGTTATCTATATTTCCTGAAACAAAAAAAATTTTCCAACAAGCATATCCAAATTTTAAAAACAAAGTTCTTGTTCAAAAAGATCTAGCAAATACTTTAAAAATTATTGCATCTAAAGGAAAGAAAGGGTTTTACGAAGGTGAGATTGCTGAAAAAATATCCAGTGAAATGAAGAAAAATGATGGGTTAATATCTAAGTCCGACCTTAAAAAATATAATCCTGTTTGGAGAGAACCACTTATCTCAGATTATAAAGACACTAAAATTATTACTATGGGTCCTCCTTCATCTGGAGGTTTACATGTTATACAAATGTTAAACATTCTAGACAACTTCAATCTAAAAAAAATAAAACATAATTCATCAGAATATATAAATCTTCTAGCTGAAACCATGAAATATGCTTATGCCGATAGGTCAAAATATTTAGGTGATCCAGATTTTTATAATGTGCCTATAAAAAAAGTAACTAGCAAAAAATATGCTAATGAAATAAGCAATAATATTGAAATTGGAAAAGCTGCATCAGTAGAAGATATTTATCCAGGAAAGTTTATAGAAAATGAAAGTCATGAAACAACACATTTTTCTGTTGTAGATAAAAATGGAAACGTGGTTTCAATGACATACACTCTAAATTCAACTTTTGGTTCAAAAGTTGTCATCAAAGGAACCGGTATTTTGATGAATAATGAAATGGATGATTTCTCAGCAGCTCCTGGTATACCAAATCAATTCAATTTACTTGGAGCAGAAGCAAATCAAATAGCTCCATATAAAAGGCCCTTAAGTTCAATGACCCCAACAATAGTTCTAAAAAATAATGAATTATTTTTTACAACTGGAAGTCCTGGTGGAGCAAGAATAATATCAGCTGTTCTTCAATCTATTCTTAACATAGTTGATTTTGATATGAACTTAGAAGAGGCAACTTTTGCTAAAAGAATCCATCACCAATGGTATCCAGATGTTTTAGAAATTGAATTTTCATTAGATAGTGAAGACGAAGCTGAGTTAAGAAAAATGGGCTACAGTACATCAATAATTCTCCCTTTAACATGCCTTCAAACTATAATGTTTAAAGAAGATACATACTATGGATATGGAGATTTTAGAAGAGTTGATGCTTTGGCTTCAGGAGACATAAATGATTGATAAGCTATTAATAATTGGGGCTTATGCGATACCTGTTATTCTTCTTCTAACATTTTGCTTTTACATAACTAAAAAAAATTAAATTGGCCAACATCTATAATTTTAATCATTTTAATGATCTAAATTCATTTAATACAATTGAATTAATTCTTCTTTCGTTGTTATTCCTATCAATTGGAAGCTTAACTTCTTTGGTTATATATAGACTATCGCCACATTCATCAGAAAAAATAAATTTATTTTTCCCTAGGTCATTTTGTCCAAATTGTAATAAATCAATTCAATTAATTTTTCTTATCCCATTGATTGGTTATCTTCTGCAAAAAGGTATATGCAAATCATGTAAATCTAAAATATCTATATTTTATCCAGTGACAGAACTAATATTTTTTCTTATGGGTATTTATTTAATATTTTTATATGGTATTTCAGAATATTCGTTATTTTTATTTCTAATTTTTGCTTTTTTCTATATTTTATTTTTTTTAGATTTAAAATTTTATTTTTTACCCATCTCAATAAATATTTTATTAATACTTTCAGGCTTTATGAGTAATTATTTCTTTTATATATTTATTGATGAACAGCTATATTTATTTAATATATCTGCTTTATCTTTTTCTTTGTATGGCTTTATTATTGGATACATGTTCCTTTGGATTGTTAACTTTATTTTTAAATCAATATATAACAAAGATGGTATCGGGGGCGGTGACTTTATTTTATTTGGAGCTATTGGATCAATATTTGGGCCCGTTTCTTTACCTCTGATTCTCTTTCTTGGTTCATTGTTGGGATGTATGTCTTATATTTTTTATAAAGATAAATTCAAAGAGGGCCTTCCGCTTGGATCATTTTTAATTTTAGGTTCTCTTTTTTACTTTATTTTTAAAAATTCTGAACTTTTAGGCTTTTCTATAGTCATATAAATAGAAGGCCTTTGAATATCCTCTTGATTCATATCCCCTAGGTCTTAAAAGCAGGTATATTTACCTGCTTTTTTTATGAAATTTTAGGCAAAAAAAAACAGAGGCTTGCTCTGTTTTCTTAGTTCGATTCCTCAGGGGTCTAAAGTGAGATTTTCTTTAGCGCCTTGGATCCTTTCTCTTGAATCCTTGGTGGATCTACAAGCTATTTTTTCTCATCGACTCTTGTAAATGCTTTCACCCTTCGGTCTCTTCTTCTGGCTTCTCTCTAGGTCTCCCGTCTGCAGTTGGTCACTAGTCGGTTGCCATCCGTATTAGTAATATTACTCCTACTAGAAATCTTGTCAACACTTTTTTGAAAAAAAGTTATAGTTTTTTTTATAAAGATTTTTATGGACTTTTATTGGAGCGGGTGACGGGATTCGAACCCGTACCAATAGCTTGGAAGGCTATTGTGCTAGCCGTTAACACCACACCCGCATTAGACGGGAAATTATAATAAAAAAGAGACCAATATGCTCCTTATTTATTCTAATTATTCATGTGATAAGAAATGCATCGTACATCTTTGCATCAATACATGATGCATTTTCTTCAAATTCATTCTTTATTTCGTTTGCTTCTGGATTGTTAATCCAGTTTGTAGAAATTACATCTGAAAAATCTTTTGAATAGAAATTATTTATCCAAATAAAACTTCCTGGTGAACTATCAGTCTGATAATAAATAACCTCGTAAGGTATTTTTAAATTATTTATTTCATTAGCAAACTTTTCAATAGCAACTCTAAAAGTACCATAGTTAAAACCGTCATTATAATTACAACTTAATAATTCATTGACATAAGCAGGTTCTTTAAATTCTTGATCAATTATTGATAAACCCTTATATCCATTTTTATCAAATTTACATCCAGCAATTTCATCAAAACCTGCTGTACTAAGTTCATCTAAAAAATTGCTGTAAATATCATCGATAGAATAATTTTTTAAATTAAGTATGAATTCATTTACATAGTTTGACTTAGGAAAAAAAACTTCAATATCGTAATCGCCATCACTTTTAATTGATTCTTTTCTTACCAAACTTGAAAGAAATGATTCTAGATTTAATAAAGTAAAACCGTCATTTAATTTGCATTCAAAAAATTCACTAGAAAATTGATAATCTGGAGAGATTAATAAATTTGCCTCTATCCCCCCTTTATCATTTTCAGAAGAACAAGAGATAAGAAAAATGGTGATTAATGAATATTTATATAACGAATGCATAGTTAGATTATAAATAAAGTTAGTAAAGTAATGGTTAAAAATAAAAAATTAATTTTTTGTATTTTAAAAAAATGCATTTATTAATATAGAATGGTTTTATTGCACCTATTCTATTCACAATAATATGAAATGTTTGAGAATTATTTTTGCTGATCAACTTTCAATTAATAACCCCGTGTTATTAAATTTAAATAATGAAGATTTGATATTATTTTATGAACCGATCGATACCTTTTACGAAATAAAACATCATAAACAAAAAATCACTTTTATTATCTCTGCATTTAGACATTTCATAGAAACTATTGATCATAAAAATATAATTCATCATAAAATATCTAAAAAAAATAAATTAGATTTTAATTCTTATTTAAAAAAAATAATAAAAGAAAATAAGATAACCAACATAGTTATTTCTAAACCATCTGACTATAAAGTAAATAAAGAACTTATGTTTTTTTGCCAATCAAATAATCTAGGTTTAGAAATACTAGAAGATAAAAAATTTATATCTAGTGCTGATGATTTTGCTGATTGGGCATCAGATAAAAAAACTAGAATCCAAGAATATTATTACAGATGGCTTCGAAAAAAATACAACATATTTATGACTGATGAAAATAAACCTATTGGTGATAAGTGGAATTTCGATAAAGATAATAGAAAAGGAATATCGCAACTTAAATCTGATATACCAAGACGTAAAAAAATAAAACCAGATCAAATTACCTTTGATGCTATGGTTGATGTTGAAGAGTGTTTTCCAAAATCTGTAGGCAATTTAGAAAATTTTAATTGGGCAACTTCTCACGAAGATGCAGAGATTCTTTTAGACGATTTTCTAGATAGATATCTTGAAAATTATGGTGCATTTCAGGATGCAATAAACAAAGATAATACTTTTATGTTTCATTCTTTATTATCACCCTACCTTAATTGTGGTCTGTTAGATCCATTGTTATGCATAGAAAAAGCTATAACAAAATACAACAAATCAAAAGGTAAAATCCCTATAAATTCAGTTGAAGGTTTTATAAGACAGATTCTAGGATGGAGAGAATTTATAAAGGGAGTGTATTGGGAAAATATGCCACAATACAAAAATTTAAATTTTTGGTCTCATAAAAGAAAGTTAAATGAAAATTGGTATACAGGTAATACTGGAATACCTCCATTGGATGATGCTATTAAAGAATCAGAAGAATTTGCTTATTCACATCATATTAATAGATTAATGATTATTGCAAATCTAATGAATCTATCTGGGATCAATCCAAATGAAATGTATAAATGGTTTATGGAAATGTATATAGACTCATATGATTGGGTCATGGTTCCTAATGTTTATGGAATGGGATCTTATGCAGATGGCGGTATTTTTTCGACAAAACCATATATCTGTGGTTCAAGTTACATGCTCAGAATGTCAAATTATAAAAAAGGTGAATGGTGCGATATTGTTGATGGTTTGTATTGGAAGTTTATTGATAAAAATATTAAATTTTTTGAATCAAACCCAAGATTATCTGTTATGACTAGGTCACTAGCTAAAATGGAAAAAGATAGAAAAAAAATGATCTTTATGAAAGCAGAAGAATTTATTGAAAAAAATACAACTTAGTTATCAATAATCAAGTCCTTCAAGTAAAAAAGGAATGGCCTCTTTAGTCATAGCCTCAGTGCTATGATCTAAATCAAGCACTACTTTATATCTCCATCTAAAAGGTATGCTATGTTTTTCTCCAAAATTTATTAGTGATTTAAAGTAATTCTGGCCTCTTTGATATCTATGATCGCCCTGCTTTCTTGCACCACGACTTGTATTTAGAGTCGCATGGTCTTCATCGTCATCTTGAGCTCCAAGGATAAATAAGACCTGTCTAGATAAAAACCACTCATAACGGGATCTTTCAATAGGCATATTTCTAGTGCCATATGGAAATTTTTCATTATTTAAAAAGGTATACCAACCAGCGCTTCCAAGAACTACTTTCTCAGCCCTGGTGTCTTCGCCATACATTAAATACCTATGAACAAATTGAGATCCAGCAGAAAAACCAAATATTAAATACGTAGAAGTTTTAAGGTCATATTTGCTCTGGAAATAGTTGTAAAAAGAAGATATCGAATCTCTTAAATTATTAGATTGATTATTTAATACTTTTCCAGATGAGGTTGCTGTCTCTAAAGTTGCAAAGTAAGGATAATTTTCTTTTTTAAAATGAGGTGCAACTAAAATTACATTTTTATTATTTGAAGCATCAAGCCATAGATTTAAATATTTTTTTATATCTCTGGATTGGCCATGAATAATAAATAAAACCTTAGTATCTTTATTTATTTCTTTTGGTAAAGTATAAGAAATATCAACATCTGGCTTATCCCATAACGCATAAGTTACTTTATTGATTGGATTTGATTCGAGATCATAAGCAAAAACGAGTAGTAAAATACAGATTACGTAATTTATGATCTTCATGAATTTATTCTAACAATGAATTCTTATTATTGGGTTAAAATAAACATATAAATATTTACTCAATTGAAAAAATACTTAAAAATCGTAAACAAGATCCATTCTTCGCCATATAAATTGACGATCGTTTCTAGTGGTGGAGGAACAAATGCTATTTCAGCTCTATTAAAAGTTCCAGGAGCAAGTAATACAATATTGGAGTCATACATCCCCTATTCTAAAGAATCTATGGATTCATTTTTAAATAAAAAACCAGATCATTATTGCTCTTTAGAAACATGTCTTAGCATGGCAGCAAATGCGTTTAAAAAGTCAAAACAGATTGATAATGAGTCTAAAAGCAAATATCTTATTGGAGTTGCTATTACAGCAAATCTAGCAACCACTTATGAAAAAAAAGGAGACCATAAATTTTTTATAGTCATACAAGCTTATAACTACACAAAACATCTAGAGTGTTATTTAGATAAGGGTAAAAGAACAAGGGAAGAAGAGGAAGAGTTGATTACTGGATGTGTTATTAGCCTTTTAGCAAATTCATGTGGATTTGATTTTGACCTTCCTTCCATTAAGGAAGAGATTGTTATTGATCAAGTCGATGCTGAAAAACCATGGGAAAAACTATTCAATAATAAGGTGGGTTACATTTCTAATAACAAAAATAACCCTGAACTTATTTTCCCTGGATCTTTTAACCCTCTTCACGAGGGACATATAAAAATGAAAGAATTAGCTGAGAAAAAAACTGGTATGCATACTACATTTGAAATCTGCGCAAAAAACGCAGATAAACCGCCATTAACTTTTTATGAAATAAAAAAAACAATTGATCAATTTCAAAATGATGAAAGCTGGATGTTAACCTCAGCAGGGCGATTTAGTGAAAAAGCAGAAATGTTTCCTAACTCAGTTTTTATAATTGGGGCAGATACATTATTGCGAGTATTTGATGAGAAATTTTATAAAAATTACAAAGATATGATGGAACATATCCAAAGATTTAATGATCACAATATTAACTTTTTGGTATTCGGAAGAAAAGTAAATAAACGATTCATTTCACTAGATAAAATAAAAGTGCCTGAATTAATCAAGGATAGATGTACTGGTATTGAAGAAAATACCTTTAGAGATGATATATCATCAACAGCAATTAGGTTGACTAAGAATTAATTGTGAGGCGGAAGCTTTGCTTCAACAAACCACTCATGAACTCTTTTAACAGGATTAAATTTTTTTAAACGCATTTTTTTATTTTCAAGAGTGAACTTTCTAGTTTTAATAGCTGTGTAATGATATGTATGACTATCTCTAGTCTCATCTTCAGGAATTAAATATACTTTGGTTTGTTTTTTATCAGCCATATTGGTTGCAAATTATACACAAACTTTCTAAATTTATGGCTATTTAGTTAAGTTTTTTAAATAAACTAAAATTGCCATACAGTGGAGTTTTTTCTTTTGTAATTACTCCGATTGAGATCATATCTAGCATTTCTTTGTGTACATCATTTTTTTTACCAATAAAGACTTCATTAAATTCGTCTTTATTTATACTAGAGTAAATAGATCTTATTAGACTGCCAGCTAGTAAAATCCCGTCTCCTGGAATAAAAGTGAGTGCTAAATCAGATAATGTTTCTCCTAAAGCTTTTATAAAACCTTCTATAACTTCAATTGCATTATCATCTTTATCAATATACTTTTTATAAATCTCTTCTGATGTTAATTTAAGGTTTGTTTTTGATTGATAGATTTTAGATATAGCCGAACCTGAAACTAAGTCCTCTAAAATAAGATCTTCATTATTTTTAAGATTGTAGTTTCTTTGCAGAAAAGAATTTGAATTATTTGTATTGCCAATTTCTGTTGGAAGTACAATTTTATTTCCAACAGATATGGCAGCTCCTAGTCCAGTTCCAGGTCCTAAAAATAACTTTACATCATTAAATTTTGATCCTGACTTAATATACGAAATGTCATTAGAAATAAAATCATAGCTATGGGCTATTGCCTCCCAATCATTTAAAAGAACACATTCTTTTAAGTTAAATTTTTTCTTAATATTATCTGCATCAAAAGTATAAGCCCTATTAGTCATTGTTATAGTATTGTTAATTTTAGGGCCTGCAATTGATATTATTAATGTATCCACATCGTTGGTATCGATTATTTCTTCAATAAAATTTTCAAATTTTTCATGATCGAAAGGTATTTTATTTATATCTGATAGATCATCATCTGAATAATTTGCTAGTGCGTATCTCATATTGGTCCCACCAACATCTACCAATAAAGCCCTATTCATAATTATTCGTAAGTTAGTCCATATCCATATTGAAATAATGGAGAATAATTAAAGGGAGTTTCAGAATCTTGTGCGGGCCAAGAAAAAGATAATCTACCTTTAAAATCATAATTAATAGAGCCATCAAGCTTACTAAAAATTACATCATTTATTCCTTCAATAGCAGTGCCTGGTAACCATATAGGTACGAAAGCATCTGAGTATTGGATCTCTTTATCAGTAATCATTGGTCTTCCAGAAATAAACAATGAAATTACTGAGATACCTTTCTCTTGGAAAAGCTTCATTTTTTGGATGTTTTCTTTATTATTTTTTGAAAAATTGAGGTTATTAATATCTCCCTCACCTTCTGCATATGGTGTTTCACCATAAACAAAAATTACATAATCAGGTTTGATTGTGTATGAACCATCTTCAGAAAACTCAATATTTCCGCCAAATTCTTCGACGTGGTTTGATAAAGACTCATAAATACTATTTGTGTTAGGGAAGTCATCATTTGATATCTTTGTACCTTCCCAGGTTTTACCTTGCCAAGTTATTGTCCATCCACCCATTTGATTCTCAATATATTTAGACATTTCTCCAACTACTAAAAATTTCTTAGATGGGTTCATTGGTAAAGAATTATTATTTTTTAGTAATACTATAGATTCTCTTACAGCTTGTCTTGCAAGATCTCTGTGGTCTGAGATGCCTATATAATTTTGCTTATAAATATGAGGGACCCTGCCATCAAATAATCCAAGATATTTTTTAACAGTTAAAATTCTAGTAATTGCATCATCAAGTCTTTCTTCTGTAATAATTCCATTTCTTACCTGATCAAGAGTATTCCAATACAATGGTTCCCATTCTTGTGGAACCATATAAATATCTACACCTGCATTAAATGCTTTAGGACAGTTTGCATCTTCACAACCAGGTATTTGACCATGACCATTCCAGTCACCAACTATAAAACCATTAAATTCCATTTGTGACTTTAAAACCTCTATTAAGAGATATTTATTACCATGAGTTTTTACACCATTCCATGAATTAAAGGTCGCCATTACTGACAAAGCACAAGAGTCAATTGCTGCATAATAAGGAACTCCATGAACGCTCTTTAAAGTATCTTCATTAACAATAGTATTTCCTTGATCAATACCCCTGTCAGTGCCACCATCTCCGATAAAATGTTTTGCTGTAGCTAATACATGATCATTATCTAAAAAGTTTTTATCTATTCCTTGCAACCCTAGAATGAAATTTCTACCAAGCTCAGTAACTAATTGAGTATTTTCAGAATACCCTTCATAAGTTCTGCCCCATAAATCATTTTGGGGTACAGCAATGGTTGGTGCAAATGTCCAAATAATTCCAGTAGACGCAACCTCTTTTGCTACAGCGCTTCCAATTTTCTGTATAAGCTTAGGATTTCTTGTTGCACCCAAAGCGATATTGTGAGGAAAAATAGTTGCTCCAATAACATTATTATGTCCATGAACAGCATCAGTACCCCATAATATTGGAATCTTAATTCCATTAACCTCTGTAGAAACGTCAAAGTAATTTTTACTTAAATTTTTCCAGTCTTGTATATCACTGTCTTTATTTTGATTTGGAAAACCTCCACCACCATTTAAAATAGTTCCAAAATGAAATCTTTTTGCCTCTTCAGGAGTGACGCTATTAATTTCAGGCATTATTATTTGGCCTACTTTTTGTTCCAATGTCATTCCATTAACCATGCTTTTAATAAACTTAGAGTGATCTGGTAAGACACATTCATTGGGATTGGACCAATCTGTATTAGCCAAAATAGAAACGTTGAACAACAATATTGAAAGGAATTTTTTCATAAAAAATTATCCTAGAGTTATATAAATTAAAGTTAATACAGATACGATTATTAATGTATTTATATTAAAGGCTTTGGTAGTTGAAAAATCTATCCCAGCTAAATCTATTGCCTTTTCTTGATCTAAATATCCTTGAGCTCGAGAAGTTAAATAGCATCCTAAGCCAGAGGCAAAGAAAACTGCACCCATTCTATGGATGTAAGGAAATTCTGGAAATAATGCCTGAATGAAAACAGACATTACAACAGAGAGAATTGCTGCAATTAACACAGAAAGAGTTGTCGCTTTTTTCCAAAATAAAGCAACTAAAAATATTACTAAAATTCCAGGTGTAAATAATCCGGTAAAATTTTGAATATATTGAAATATTTGGTCTGAGTTTCCAAGAATTGGTTTTGCCATTACTAAAGCAATCAACATAGATCCTACAACTGAACTTCTACCAATTTTAATTAATGAAGATTGAGATATTTCATTTTTAGAAAATGATCTACATATATCCATTGTAAAAATTGTACTTATACTGTTTGTCATCGATGCTAATGAAGAAACAACTGCTGCAATTAAAGCAGCAAAAGTTAAACCTAATAAACCACTTGGCAATAATTCAATCATCATAGTTGGGTATGCTTGATCTGTTTTCTCAAGGACTGGGAAAAGAACAGCTGCACAAATACCTGGAAGAACAATCACCAATGGCATTAGCAGTTTTAAATAAGCTGCAAACATAACGCCTTTTTGAGCCTCTTTAATAGATTTTGCCCCAAGAGCTCTTTGTGTAATGTATTGATTAAATCCCCAATATGCAAAATGACCTATCCAAACTCCAGCTCCAATTAAAATCCATATTCCAGGAAGATTGTTATAGGAGGGATTATCTGGTGATAAAATCATGTCAAACTTTTCAGGCATCTGTTGATAAACTTCAAGCATTCCATCTCCAATATATCCATTACCAATTTTTGTTAAAGCGATGTATGAAACTGCTAAGCCGCCAAAAATAAGAAGAACTACTTGAACAATATCTGTCATTGCGACAGCTTTAAGACCGCCTGATAAAGAGTATGCTAATGATAAAGCTGCAAGCAAAATCATTCCGTTTACTAGGGATAATCCTGTAAGTGTATTAATTGCTATTGATCCCAACCAAAGCACTGCTGTTAAATTAACAAATATATAAACAGTCAGCCAAAAGAAAGATAAGACTAAGCTTACTCTTTTATCAAATCTTTGCTCTAGAAATTGTGGCATTGTATAAATCTTTTTTTCTAAAAATAAAGGTAAAAAATATTTAGCCATAACAATTAAAGCTATCGCAGCAGTTAACTCCCAAACTGCTATTGCCATACCAACAACAAATCCTTGACCTGACATCCCAATAATTTGTTCTGCAGAAATATTAGCAGCAATTAATGATGCGCCAATTGCCCACCATGGGAGAGATCTTCCTGCTAAAAAATAATCCTCTGCACTTCTTTCTGAACCTGATTTATTTCTTGATACATATGTTGCTAATGAAATTATCCCAACACAATATAATCCAACGATTATCCAATCTAAAGTATTAAACATATTTCCCTATGTATTTGAATTTAAGGCATATTGTACCAATTTATAAATGCTTCTTTGTAATAAAGTTTTATGGTTTTAAAGAAATTTTAGGCAAAAAAAAACAGAGGCTTGCTCTGTTTTCTTAGTTCGATTCCTCAGGGGTCTAAAGTGAGATTTTCTTTAGCGCCTTGGATCCTTTCTCTTGAATCCTTGGTGGATCTACAAGCTATTTTTTCTCATCGACTCTTGTAAATGCTTTCACCCTTCGGTCTCTTCTTCTGGCTTCTCTCTAGGTCTCCCGTCTGCAGTTGGTCACTAGTCGGTTGCCATCCGTATTAGTAATATTACTCCTACTAGAAATCTTGTCAACACTTTTTTGAAAAAAAGTTATAGTTTTTTTATGAAATAAAAAATTGGTATTTATTTCTATTTATATGTATAAAATATATATAAATATGTACACTTTTTTACCGAGAAATCCTCCTGTTAAAAAATACAGAACTAAGAGAGATTCGTTATTAAAAATAGGTTTAATTGCGTCTCGTCTTCCAAAGTTGCTCTTAACAAATAAGGTTCAAACTACCATCAAAAAATTAAATAAAAATAGTTTATCTGTTGACTATCTTGTAAAAAATAAAAAAGAAAAAGAAATTAAACTTGCTATGTCGCATTTAAGCTTTATTGCCCATGCATATATTTGGGGTGGTAATAAACCTGAAAAATTACTTCCTGAAGTTATTGCTAAACCCTGGGTAACTTTATCTAAATATCTTGGAAGACCTCCTATTCTCAGTTATGCAAGTTATTGTCTTGATAACTGGTATAAGATTGATAACAAAGAACCTATATCTTTAGATAATGTGGCACTAATCAATAACTTTCTTGGAGGTGTTGATGAAGACTGGTTTGTAACAATCCATGTTTGCATAGAAGACGCTGCTAGTGAAGCGATTGATGCAGCAATCAAGTTATCAAAATTAAGTAGGCAACATAAAATAAAAGATTTTTCAATTTATCTTAAAAAAATATCTAAATCATTAAAAAAAGTTAATAATATTTTTTCGAGAATGCCTGAAAAATGTGATCCATATATTTACTATCATAGGGTAAGACCTTATATATTTGGCACAAAAGATAATCCAGACTTAAAAAAGGGTTTAATTTATGAGGGTCAGTTTAATAATAAACCACAGTTTTTTAGAGGAGAAACTGGAGCACAGAGCAGCATAATACCATTACTCGATGGAGCTCTTGGTATTTATCATACTAATGATAATTTGAGACATTATTTAAATGAGATGAGGGATTATATGCCTCCCAAACATCGAAAGATGATTGAAGATGTTGAAAAAAGGTCAAATGCAAAAGAATTTATTAGTAAATCTAAAAAATTAATGAATGAGTATAATCTTTGTTTGGAAGAGATAAGAAAGTTTAGAGCTCAACATCTTGAATATGCAGCATCTTATATTCATAAACAAGCACAAATAAAAAATACTTTTGGTACAGGCGGTTCTACTATAAGAGGGACTGGCGGAACTCCATTTATGAAATATTTAAAGAAACATAGAGACGAAACTCAAAAACAAAAAGTTTAAACTCCTTCTACTACAGTAAAAATTCTATTAGATGAATCCTCAACATGTTTGAGAGCTGATTGATATTCTTCTGAGTTATAACAATCTATTGCATGTTGATATGAATCGAATTCAACAATAACTGTTCTTTTATATCCCTTTGTCTCATATTCTGTTTGCTTTCCGCCTCTTACAAGGAAAGTTCCAGAATTCTTTTTAACTATTTCTGAAGCTTTTAAAACATATTTAGAATATTCATCCTGATTATGAATATTTGCTCTTACAACCCAGTAACCTTTTGGCATATTATTTTCTTCTTAGTCTCATCTCATGAAGAATTGGTTCAGTGTATCCGCTTGGTTGATATTTTCCTTTAATGGCAAGTTCACATGCAGCTTTAAAAGCTATTCCATCATATGAGGGAGCCATTTTTTTATAATTCACATCATTTTTATTTTGTTGATCAACTTTTTTTGCCATTTTCTTCATAGTCTCAACAACTTCAACTTCTGAACATAATCCATGATGAAGCCAATTTGAAATATGTTGGCTAGATATTCTACATGTAGCTCTATCCTCCATTAGGCCAATATCATTAATGTCAGGAACCTTTGAACAGCCTATTCCTTGATCTACCCATCTAACAACGTATCCCAATATACCTTGAGCATTGTTTTCTAATTCAGCAGTTATTTCCTCTTTTGATGGCAACTTATCTTTTTTCAAAAAAGGTATATTAAGAAGATCATCCAATTTAGCTTTATCTCTATTGATGATTTTATCTTGTTGATCTTGAACAGATATCTGATGGTAATGCATTGCATGAATTGTTGCTGCTGTTGGTGAAGGTACCCATGCACAATTAGCTCCTGCTTCAGGGTGCATTGTTTTAGTTTTATACATCTCTAACATTTCATCTGGCATTGGCCACATTCCTTTGCCTATTTGAGCATTTCCTTTAAATCCAGTTTCTAGGCCTATGTCAACATTCCAATTCTCATATGCATTTATCCATTTTTCATTTTTCATATCCGCCTTTGTAACCATTGGTCCTGCTTCCATACTGGTGTGAATTTCGTCTCCTGTTCTATCAAGAAAACCAGTATTAATGAAAATTACTCTATGTTTAGCAACCTTTATACATTCTTTGAGATTTACAGTTGTTCTTCTCTCTTCATCCATAATACCCAATTTGACAGTATTTTCAGGTAGATTGAATATCTTTTCTATTTCAGAAAAAAGATCACAAGTAAATTGAACTTCATCTGGACCATGCATTTTTGGTTTTACAATATATATGCTCTTTGTCTTAGAATTTTTGTATATGCCATTGCCAATAATGTCATGTATTGATATACATATTGTAAAAAATGCATCCATTATTCCTTCTGGAACTTCATTTCCTTTGTTATCTTTAATAGCTGGATTAGTCATTAAGTGGCCAACATTCCTAACTAACATTAGACTTCTTCCAGGAAGAAGTATCATCTTTCCATTCTTTAGTAAATATTTTCTATCAGGATTTAATTCTCTAGTGATAAATTTGCCGCCCTTATCAAATGATCTCTTTAAATTGCTTTTCATCAGACCCAACCAATTTCTATAAACGATAATCTTATCTTCTGCATCTACTGCTGCTACTGAATCTTCACAATCTTGTATTGTTGTTATTGCAGACTCCATTAAAATATCTTTTATGCCTGCTAAATCCTCTTGACCAATTGGACTTGATCTATCAATTTGTATTTCAAAATGGAGATTATTATTTTTAAATAATAGGCCATATGCCCCTTCTCCCTTGTCCTTATAGCCTACATACTGATCTTTATCTTTTAAACTCACACATGAACCATCTTTTAAAGTTATGAGTAATTCACTGTCTATGAATTCAAATTTAATAGCATCGTTATATCTGCCTTCTTCCATCGGAATTGTTTCATCTAGAAATTTTTTAGCGAAAGCAATAACCTTTTCACCTCTTACTGGGTTATAACCCCCCTCCCTTTTTGCTCCATCTTCCTCATCAATAATATTTGTACCATACAATGCATCATATAAACTGCCCCATCGTGCATTTGCAGCATTTAATGCAAATCTTGCATTCATTACAGGTACAACTAACTGAGGACCTGCAATTTTTCTAATTTCTGGATCTACATTAAATGTTTTAATAGTAAAATCACCGCTTCTTTGATGAAGATATCCAATGTCATTTAAAAACTTCTTATACTCCTCTAAATTAAATTCTGAATTCCTGTTTTTAATATGCCATTCACTTATCTGATCTTGTAGCTCCTGTCTTTTATTAAGTAAATCTTTATTTCTATCTGAAAATTTATTTAGTAAATTTTCAAATGAGCTCCAAAAATAATCAGGAGATATATCCAAGCCTGGTAAAATTTCGTTTCTAACAAAGTCTTGTAAACTTGAAGAAATTTTTAAACTAATATCTTTTGACGAATGTTTGCTGGAATTAAATAATTTTGAAAGAAATTTCATCGCTAAATTATAACAATTATTGAATATTTCATAAGTCTATAATTTTTGATATGTCATATGACCAAATATTTTTAGTACGATTAAAAATAACATTTGTATATTTCATAAGCATATTCCTAACAAATATTAGTAAAGGATTACTTAAATGATTAAGTTTTGCTTGATTTAATGACTGATTATTTATTGATTTAATTCTCTTTATCCTAACTTGCTGGTATTTGTTTTGAGCTTTATTAAAATTATTTTTGTATTTATTTAATAAATTGCCAAAAATGTATGCGTCCTCTAACGCTAAACAACCTCCCTGTCCTAAAAATGGCACAATTGGATGAGCTGAGTCCCCAATGAAGGTAATATTATTATTATATAAACTTTCTATTTTAGGTCTTATATAAACACCCCATTTATATATTTCATTTGAATCTTTTATAGTTGGATACATATCAATTATTGAGGATGGTATTGTAGAAAATAAATCTTCAAGACTACCTTTCTCTTTCCATGATTCATTAAACTTATTTTTATCTTTGATAGCAGCTATTAAACTTATTTTATTTTTATCTACTGGATAACTCACTACATGGAAATTAGATCCTAAATGAAAATTTATTTTCTTCTGATCGGATGACATTAATGTTCTCCATACAGAATATCCGCTATATTCAGGTTTGCTATTTGATCTAGATAATTTTTTTTGACATATAGACCTTATGCCATCACATGCAGCAATATGATTTACATTGCTCTTTATATTGTTAGAAAAATAAATAGTTTTATCTTTTAGATCAAGATCAACTAATTCATGATTAAAAAGAATTTCTCCGTCTAATGCTAAATAATTTTCTAGTAAAATATTATGAAGATTTTTTCTTAAACTTGTAACTACATTGGTTGAAATCTCAGTAATTATCTCGTCATTTGAATGGAAAACTGTATATTCTGGTTGAGCTGAAAATTCTTTAAATCTTTTGTCTAAATCCAATTTTTCTAAAACTTTAAGTCCATTGGGAGATATTGAAATTCCTGCTCCATACTCACTAATTTTTTCAGATTTTTCAAAAATTACACAAGGAATGTCATTTTTTTTTAAAATATTCCCCAATGCAAGACCGCCAATTCCTGCTCCAATAATACTTATATAATTTGAATAATCTTTCATATAATTATTATGCCTTATATAAAAAAAAGGAGGCATAAAGCCTCCTTTAAATTTATTATGAGATTGATATTTAACTTGGTGATCTCATCGACATTCCAAAGTATGATCTTGCATTAGTACATGAAAAACCTTTTAAATTTGCTGAAGCTTCAGAGTCAGCAAGTTTATCTTGATATAATTTTTGGCTCGTTCCTCTCTCTGAGATTGATGACATATACATCAATCTTATGAAATCAACTCCATCTGGTAATACGTATCCAGCAGCTGGCACGATCATTTTTCTACCAACAGTATCGCCTTGTGTTTTAGCAAAAATTGCAAAATCTTTGTATAGATCATATACCTGTCGCATATCATATCCATCTTCTAAAGAACAATCAGCATAAGTAGCATACATCATATTTCCAGCGTCCATAGATGCAGGTAATGATATAGCCCATTGCCATGTATCTACCTGTCTACTATTTGTGACAGGTAATGATTCAAGAAGTTTTGGACCTCCGCCTGTAATCCAAGTTTCCATACCTTGAAATTGGGCTACTGGGGTTGGCCATGTGTTTACCCACATAACATCAACACTACTCATATCAGAATGAAAATATGGTTGAAGTAATGCAACTGTCATCGAGTCATAAGTTTCACCTTGACCTTCTGCCCATTTTGCAAATTTTCCATACCAGGCGGCTAAATCGTCAATATCTTTATTATCATTAAAATTACCTATATAGTATTCGGCCTTGTTCCAATCTGGTTCATATTTATATTCTGGTGTTTCATGGTCATCTGCTATAGCTATAAAACTAAACATCAAAGCCATGCTTAAAAAGTATTTCATATTTATCTCCCTTAATTTTTGATTAATTAATATAACATTATAAACGTATAAATAATTTACATTTATGTATATTTTTTATAGTTAATTTATTAAGCCATAAAGATCGTATTGTGAAACAAAATTCCATATTTCATTAGAAGCACTTACGTTATATTCTTCAGTGAAGGGCCAAGTATGTCCCATCGTTGGATGAAGAATTAGTTTTACATTTACATCGTTTAAACAATTTATATAAGTATCGTAAAGAATTAAATCAAAATCATTTGAGTATTTAATTAGCCTGTCTGGATCTGAGCTGCAAGAATTATAATTTACCCAATAATCTATAACATCAGGAATACTTTTAGAACCTGCATTACCATCATATGGAACAACATAATCAAGCAGACCATGAATCTGCAATACCGGTGTAGGATGAGAAGGAGAGCAATCATCATAAGTTCCAAAGGTCATAGAGCCTGTTACAGATGCAATTGCAGCAAATTTATCCCCAAGATTACAAGCTAAGTGATAACTCATATATCCACCATTAGACATTCCAGATGAATATATTCTGGTTTCATCAATCATAATTTTGTTTTTAGTAAAATTTATTAATGTGTCAATAAATTCAATATCTTTGACTGTACTTTTTGATGTCCAACCCCCAACATTCCAATGTGAAGATAATGTGTCTGTTGTAGCTCCTTGAGGATAAATAATTACTAAATTATTAGAATCAGCAATTGGTATGTAGTTTGTATAACTAAAGTGCCTATATGCAGAAGAACCATAACCATGAAGAGCAAATAATACTGGAATACTAGAATTATTATCTAAATTTTCAGGTATATAAATATAGTAGTATCTATCAAGGTTATCATGTTTTAAATCACACTTTTGAAGATTATCAATTGAAGTATTTTCACAACTTTCAGTATTAGTATTTGTATCTGGTGGGCTTACAGATTCATTATCAGAATTCGAGGATCCGCCTCCACCGCATGAAGAAATAAGAAATAACAATAAAAACTTTGTTGTAAATTTCATCTTTATATATTGGTGCGGTACGCCGGTCTCGAACCGGCGGCCTTCTGCTTGGCAAGCAGACGCTCTACCAACTGAGCTAGTACCGCATTGGTGGGTTAATATACTCCTTTAAACATCTGCTTTCAACAGTGTAAATATTGAATTTTATTCGAATGATATTTCCTGTATATCTTTAAATTTACCAGTGATATCTCTTTTTGAAACTATAAAAGACGAAGGTTCTAAATGAAGTGGGATTGCTATTTCAATAATAGCTGAACTAACGGGACCTCCCATATGTTTTCTATCTTCATAACCAATATGTTGATAAGTTGCATAAAAAGGATTTCCTATCCCAATTGTATAAAGGTATTTGTTATCCTTGCCAAAAACTTTAATAGCATAAGTATCATCATCACTTAAAAATTTAATTTTTTTTAATAATCTTTCATTAGGTTTATCAACCGTAATTTTTTTTATAGAGAAATTACTTGGAGAACCATCAAAAGAAATAATATAAGCATCATTAAATGGATTTGCATGAATTTTATTAAGTTTTTGCTTACTAATGATTTCATTTGATTGGACTGACCAAGATAAGATAAATATTAATGTAAAAAATACTATATTTTTTTTGATTACCATCTTTCCCAATTTATCCCCCAGGTTCCGCCCATTGGACCATTGATATACCCATAATCATATTGAGTTCTGTCAGTTGGATTAGTACCCCACTGCTCAGAATTATAATCATACCAATAGAATTCTGAATTAAATAAACCTTCATAAAAATCGTCGGTATCTGTTACATCGTCTGGCGCTGTAACTGTTCCTGTTAAGTCATCAACTCGCCAAGTGTAAACCTTAACAGAGTTATCAGATGGTCTATTAAAAGTTATTTGGGTTTGATTTTCTAACGTGGGATCCTCCACTCCGTCAACATACCATTTTAATCTTAATTTTGATGAATCATATGCAACATCTATATCAATATCGAAACCAGTTCTTGATCCAGCATCATCGGAAATAAAACCAACATCGTCGCCATAGACAAAACCTTGATTATGAATTGAGCCAATTGCAAACCCCTCTACATTAACTTCACCATATTGGTCAGTATTAACTTCCATAATTGTTAAAAATTTGGGTCTGTAATTATCAAATTCTCCATAATAGTTGCCTTCAAATAAACCAACTTGATTGCACATTGGGTTTCTTCCGGTTCTATTTCCGTTTGCATCATAAACGTTATATAGACAATCACATGCAGCTGGATCATCATCATCATCGCTATAAAGTCCAACCGTTCCATCTGACCAGTTATAGCAAACATTAAAAGTACTTCCAGCAACATTTGTTAAATCGTTAATATGATGTTTCCATTTTACTTGGGATGGGTCTGATTGGGTTGTTGTATTGACATTTCTATCGGCCCAGTAACTGACATCTCTGTCATCATCTGAGATATATTCATCACCCATTTCGCCATGAGCATGTCCCAGCTCATGCATAAGGACATATTCAGTTCTTGTACCAATTGGCTGAATATTGGTATTACCTAAATTCACACCTCTGCCATCAATCATTGTTAATACAGAAACAAGATCATTTTCTGAAAATAGCTCATCAAATACTGATGTGTTGATATCGCTAGAACCAATACAATAAACATCTTCATCCCAGTCATAACATCCTGTTTCGATTGAAGCCAATGATGTGCCATCAGGGTTTACAGGTTCTGCCACAATAATATCAAAATATCCTGCAAAGAATTCTGATACATCAGAGTCATTAAGGCCATTAATTGACCTTAGTAAGGCATCTCTAAAATCTTCTAAATCAGAATTTGTTCCATTTGTCGGGCTTTCTTCTAATGAATCAGCTACAAATAAATAATCAGTTCTTCCAAAAGATGCATCACCTCCAACAAGGTAATAAATATAGTAATCTTTATCAGTAGTTGTTCCCGAGTCAAAGCCATCACTTTTATCATCATCCATTGCAACTGTTACAATTTTTTTATCAGCAATGAACCATGAGTTGAATGTATCTGAGCTTACAAGATCTCCATCTGATACTTTAAGTTCTGCGCTTAATAATCCAGCATTTATTAAGCCTGATAAATCAAGAGTTAGTTCTCCAGTTCCTTCACCATTAGAAACAAATGAAGTTGGAATATCTTCTTGATTTACACTTGCAGAAAAAACTAAATCAATATCATCATTATCAACATCTGAGAATGTTATTGAATATTTCGGGTTAGATTCAAAAATTAAGTTATTTTTATCTAAATTTGTCTTTGATGTCATTAAAATTTGAGGGCTGTCATTTACGGAATTAACTGTAATTGAAACTGTACTACTTCTAGTTATATTTTTTTCAGAAGCAGTAACTGAATATGTGAATTCATCTTGTCCAAAGAAATTAGTATTAGGAGTGTATGAAATTGCAGCATTTATAGTTGAAAAAGTAAGAGTTCCATTTGAAGTTGAGCTTGTCAAAGAATATTCAAGTGTAACGACTTCATTGGCACTTGCTGCCATCGATCCATTATAAGAAGTATCTTCATTAGTTGAAAATGTATTTTGAGCAAGTGTTAAAGCAAAGGGTACTTTTGCGCCGCCTCCTCCACCTCCACCACCACATGAAGAAATAACGATCGCAATTAATAATAATTGTTTTAAATGCATAACTTAATTATATATAAAAAAAGAGGGCCTAAGCCCTCTTTTTTAGTTTCATTATTTTATCTTAAAACTTGTACCTAAAGCCTAGTCTGTGAATTGGGCCATGATCTTGAGATAAGAATAACATCTCTTCATATCTTGCATATAATCTTGTTGGTTCATCATTTAAATTCTGAACTTCAAAGAAAACTACAGCGTCTTCATTTATGTTATACGCCATTGATAGATCCCATTGGTTTCTTTCTTCAACATATAAAGGCTGATCATAGTTACCAAAGCCTGCAATAGTCTCACCTCTAGTATTTAAAGCAATTCTTGCTGTAATTTTTGTATCTTCGTAGAAAAGAGAAAAGTTACTTGAATCACCTAAACCAGGTAATATGAATTGACGGCTGGTATCATATCTATCAATCTCAACGTCACCACCAGATACAAATGTTGCATTAATCTGAGTACCAAAACCAGAATCTCCAAAGAGATGCTGTAACACAACCTCAAAGCCATCAACTGAACCAGATTCTAGGTTTAAGGGTCTTGTAATTTCAAAAATAGCTAATGGATCAGAGCTTGTGCCATCTAAATAACCAGGCTCACATCTCCACCAACCATCATAATCACATGCGCCGTATGGGAAACCATTTGTAACATCAATTCCTCTAGACATTGCTACGGCAACCCAACCCATATGTTGATATATATTCATCCATGATTGAGACCATAAAGCTTGCTGAGAAACACAATCACCTGATCCCCATTCACCTGGGAATCCTGGATCAGGTCTACCAGCTTGATCCCATGCCTGAACACATGCCTGAGCAAAGGCACCAATTTCCCCATTAGCTGGGTTGGTTAATGCATCAATGCTTCCAGTTGAAACATCAGAACTAATGAAATTATCTATATCTTTTCTAAAGTAATTTAATGAAAAATAACTCCCTTCATCATAATAATATTCATATGCTATATCTAAATTTTCAGACTCTAATGGTTCTAAACCAGGGTTACCACCTGATGCAGTCGGAATTAGATAATCTCTATTACCAAATTGAAACGAACTTCTTAGATCTTGTAGGGATGGTCTTCCCATTGATTTACCATAACTAAGTCTTAGCACCTGATCATCAGTTAATTCGTATGCCATTGCTAGCTGAGGTAAGACAATATCGTTACTTCCAGATCTTGCAGCAGCGACCTCGCCACCATTAGGATAAATGAGTCCATTAATCATGTCCCATCTAATTACAGACGGAGTTGCTTCAAGAGCCGTTGAAGTAGTATCAGACTCTTCATATCGAACTCCTGCAACAACATTAAGGGGTTTATTGTTAATCATAAACTCCATATTTACCTGAATAAATGCTGCATCAAGGGTTTCTTCAACCATATCATTCACATCAATTGGTCCAGCGCTAATATCTCCGAAATTTTCTATCCAATCTGCCAGAGCAAGATCTTTATTAATAGCAAAATAATATGCAGGTAAACTAGGATTATCTCTAAAAGCACTCATAAAACCATCTAGAGAAGTTCTTGTTAACATTGCGCTACTTGCTGCAGTTCCAGGCGTAGCGTTATTAATCTCCTCCATTCTAATATCATGAAAAACTGAATCAGCTCTTGAAATTCCAAATTCTACCGATTTTATTGATTCACTAATTTTGCCATCTAAATTTTCCCATAAACCTTTAAATTGAAATTGTTCCATTTGGTTCTCTTTAAATGCGTCTCTATAATAGAGAGAGCCATATGTATAATCATCTGTATCAAAAGTTCTATCGTATATGAAAGAATTTATTCCAGATGTTCCTCCATTAAAATGAGTAATGGTTGCAGTTGCAGGAGCAACTAACCCCATCTCATTTGGCAGTTCAGTTCCTTCTTTTTCTGCAGAAGAATCATGATAATCAAGAACGAAAGTTAGAGCATCTGAGTAATTCCATTCTAAATTTAAACCAACAGATTGGTTGAGGTTTTCTGTATCACCCCATATTAATTGGTGATCATATCCTCTATCACCAACAGTAACATCAGTATAAACACCGTTTTCATTAATTGTTCCAAGTGTTGTTGTCCAACCACCTAGCCAAGATCCGAACATTTGACCTACTGAGCTAAACTCAACTTTAGAATATGTGTAATCAACAGTTGCAATTAAATCATCTGAAAATGCATACTGCATTGTTAATTGTGCATTAGTTCTTTCTCTGTCATTTTCTTTTATTTGATATGCGGATGGTTCTTGGTAAAAAGTTTTACCATCTGCTCTTTGATTGTTATCTGTAATACCAGCAGCAGTTTTATCAACTCTTGAATATCCTTCAATTGCTGCCATATCTTCTACAGATAACCAGTTTGATTCTCTTGTTCCTTCTTCTATATTATTCCTATCTTGAAAGGATCCTGATATTGCAAAGCCAAAGTTACCAAAATTAGAACTATGAACAAAATTTACTTCAGGTTTTAGGTCTTCATTGCTTGTTGAGTCATTAAGAACATCAACAGAAAAAGAACTGAGGCTTCCATCAATCGATAATGGTTTTGTTGTAACCATATTTATAGTTGATCCTATACCGCCTGAGGGTAATGAGCTATTAGTTGATTTATAAACTTCAACAGCTGCAATACCATGGGAAGATATGTCTCCAAAATTGAAAGATCTTCCGCCGCCCCATTGTCCAGGAACAGTAGGCATTTGACGACCGTTAAGTGTAACTAAATTTAACTCAGGGCCAAATCCTCTAACAGCAACTCTTTCACCCTCAACGTTACTTCTATCAATACCAATACCAACGACTCTGGCTAAAGATTCTGCTAAATTGTTATCTGGAAATTTACCAAAATCTTCAGCAGTAATAGCATCAACAACACCGACGTTATTTCTTTTAATATCAATTGCGCTTATAAGACTTTTTTTGATTCCAGTTACTACAACCTCTTCAACATCGTCGTCCGATTCATTATCTTGAGCGATAACAATAAACGACATTGGTAATACCAATAATAATGATAATAAATACTTATTCACAAAAACCCCCTAGGTAAATGTACATTGAATATGCTTATTAAACTTTTTTGATTAAATCATGTCAAGGTAAAATATATATTATATAAACATACTTTAAAGATAAGATTTGAAGAAATTATGAATCAATAAATTTAAGAGTTTCTTCTCCAAATTCAGACCACCAATCCATGCCCATTAAGTGGATTTTTTCAAGGTTTTCTTCAGAGTCATCGTCTAAGAATCTATTAATTTTTCCAAGAGGAGAATTTATTCTAAGATAATTATCAGTGAAGAATTCATTTGAAATTTCATTATGAATTTCCGAGTCTAATAGCATTCCCATAATATCATTTCTTAGCCAACCAACGCCTCCCCATTTTGTAGATGTGTCTCCATTTATTTTATTTTTATTTTGTCCAGATCCTAGGCTTAAGATTTTGATATTGTTTGTCTCTAAAATTTTTTTTGAATAAGAAAAACCGATTAAAGTTGGATTATTTGTAATTATACTTCCATCTATCATCCACGATGTATCTTGCATTTGATATGTAGGAAAATACATTGGGGCTGCACTTGAGGCCGCAATTGCGTCTTTAAAAGTTACTTCTGGTGTATTTGATGAATCAAAAACGACGTGGCTTCTTTTTTCAATATCATAGGCGTAACATAAAAAAGGTTTGTTAGATTCTTTTAATGTATTTTCTTTGAAGATTCCATCTAACATTTCTAATCTACCCTCGCTTTCATATCTTGGTCTAGCTTGAAATAAAGATGCTTTATCCCAGAAAAAAGAACTTTTCATTATTTTATCTAAATAACTTTTAGTCCAATAGCTCTTAACTTTATCTGCCGAAAATCCTCCAAATGCAAAACAAGCAGCATTAAATGCTCCAGCACTTGTACCAATAAACATATCAAATATATCTGAAACTTTCTTACCGCTCTCAGCTTCCAATTTTTTTAAAAAAACAATTGATGCTATTGTCCTAACACCACCACCGTCAAAACATATAATCTTTTTATGATTAAACTTTGAAAGGAAACTAAAAAAATTTTTCATCGAGTTATTTTTTTATTTAAAAACTCTGAAGCATCTTTAATGCTTCCAAGATTAATAACATTCTTATATCCAATATCAATAAGAATATCTGTAGCTTTTTGAGACCTATTTCCACTTCTGCAATATAAAAATATACGATTATCTTTATTAATTCTAATTTCAACTGATGCGATGTCTTGCCATTCTATGTTCATCGCACTTTCGACATGGCCTGACTCGAATTCTTCTGGAGTCCTAACATCAATAATGATTGGAGTACTTGCAAATAATTGAAAATTTAATAAAAGAAGAACTAATGATTTTTTCAATTTCTTTTAAGCCCAGTCATTTAAAATCATGTCAGCAGCCTTTTCACCAATCATAATTGTTGGAGCATTAGTATTGCCTCCAATCAAGGTAGGCATTATTGATGCATCAACAACTCTTAGACCTTCAATACCATGAACTTTTAAACTGTTATCAACAACAGCCATATCATCATTACCCATTTTACATGTTCCAACTGGATGATAGACAGTGTCAGCTTCTTCTCTAATAGCTAATTCAATATCATCATCATTGGTTATATCAATTGGTCTCATTGTATGCGCAGACGTATACTTGGAAAAAGATTCTTTATTGAGAATTGCCATCATTTGCTTATAACCAGCAATCATATCTTGCATGTCATCAGGATGAGATAAAAATTTTGGATCAATATTTGGGTCTTCAAATGGATCTGAAGAATTAAGAGTGACTTCACCTCTTGATCTTGGTCTTAAAAGGCACATATGACATCCTAGGCCATGACCCCAGAGTTGAGTTCTTCCATGATCAACAACCATAGTTGGAATAAAATGTAATTGAATATCTGGAATGTCTTTTTCTTCATTTGATTTAATGAAACCTCCGGCTTCTGCAATGGTAGAAGTGAACAACCCAGTTTTAGCAAAAATATACTTTAATATCTCAAATGGAAATTTAAAAAAAATTGATTTCAAAGACATCCCAATTAGTTCCATTGAGTTATATCTATGAACTGTTAGGTAATCTATGTGGTCTTGTAAATTTTTACCTACACCAGGTAAGTCATGCTGATGTTCAATATCATGTTTAAGGATCTCTTCAGCTGGACCGATTCCAGACCTAAGCATTATTTGTGGCGAACCGAAAGCTCCTGATGATAAAAGAACTTCTTTTTTAGCATTGACTATAAAGTGTTCGCCATCCTTATTAATACACTCTACCCCAACAGCTTTTTTATTCTCAATAATGATTTTATTGATATTTGTGTCTGTCATAACCGTTAAATTGTCTCTATCTAAAATTGGAACTAAATATGCCTTAGCAGTACTACACCTTTTACCATTTTTCTGTGTGCATTGATAAAATCCTATTCCCTCTTGATTTACTCCATTAAAATCTTCGTTATATCCAAATACTTCCGAGCCAGATTTAACAAAATCTTTTACAGGATTATTTTCATGCCTTATTTTTGATACATTTAAGGGTCCGTCTTGACCATGAAAATCATTATCAAACATTTCATTATGTTCAGCCTTTTTAAAATAAGGCAGAATTTCATTATATGACCATCCCTCATTTCCTAATTCAGACCAGTGATCATAATCCCATCTATGTCCTCTAACATATAACATTGCATTGATTGAACTGGATCCCCCTAACGTTTTGCCTCGAGGTTGAAATCCTTTTCTATGCTCAAGAGACTCTGATTCAACTTTATGAATTCCACCGGTAGAATCAACAACAGCTGCCTCTGGCTCTGTAACAATAACTTTTTCAAATTCTTTTTGAGGCACAGTCTCATAATTCCAACTTACTGGATTATTCTCTCCAAAAAATGCAAATCCAATAGGAATATGTATTCTTGGATCACTATCCTTTGAGCCAGCTTCAATTAAGCAAACTTTATAATCAGGATTTGAACTTAACCTATTTGCAAGAACACAACCAGCTGAGCCTGCACCTAAAATTATAAAATCATATTTTTCCATTTTAACAATCTCTCCAAAAAACTATTTAATAAGTTTATGTTTTAGAATCATAACTGTAAACTTTGTTTAAAATATTTATATGAGCACATTTTATATCTTTTTATTAATTTGGGTTGCAATTGCATTAGCAACATTTACTTATTTATTTTTTGAAAATGCTCCATATGGAAGGCATATTAAAGATGGTTGGGGTATAAAAATTCCTGCCCGACTTGGCTGGGTTGTGATGGAATCACCATGTGTTATTTTAATGGCAATCTATGCTCTTATTGTGAAAGATCAATTAGAAATAATTCACTATATATTTCTTCTAATTTGGATGACTCACTATGTTCATAGGACATTTATATATCCATTTTTAATTGAATTAACCAACCCAAAAATGCCAATTTCAATAGCATTTTCTGCCATCTTCTTTAATATTATTAATGTAAGTATTCAAGCATTTGGTATTTTTTACTTTACTCAATATTCAGATAATTGGGCATCATCCCCAATATTTATTCTAGGTTTATCAGTTTTCTTAATTGGCATGTATATAAATATAAGATCTGATTACATTATTGTAGCTATGAAAAAAAGAAATGGGCCTGGTTACCATGTTCCAAATGCTTTTTTATATAAATATTTATCTGCGCCAAATTATTTTGGTGAGATTATTGAATGGTTAGGATGGGCTATCTTAACTTGGAGTATTTCAGGAATAGTATTTTTGATATGGGTTATAGCAAATCTATTCCCAAGAGCTTTAGCTCATCATAAATGGTATAAGAAAAAATTCAGTGATTATCCAAAAAATAGGAAAGCTATTATTCCAGGAATTATTTAATTAATCCTAATTCTCTAATTTGCTCGGCAATTTCTATAATAGATTCTTCTGCAGGTCTTGGTTTCCAGCCAAGAATATCCTTAGCATTTGTCGCATCTCTAACACTTCTTACTCGTCCAACATATGGAAGAGAAAATCTTAATTCTTTACTAAAAACTGCTAGAAGAGGAGTAATCCATGCTGGAACACTGTATTTTGGGGCTTTATCAAAACCGTTAGCTCTTAGGATTTTTGCAACATCCTTATACCAAAGATCTTTTTCACTTAAAGCAAATCTTTTCCCATTGCTATTTGGATTTTGCATTGCAAGTATATGTGCAGCGGCAACATCTCTTACATCTACATATCCAAATTGAATTGGAACTCCAACTGGCATTTTTCCAGTTGCAACCAATTCAATAGCTTTATTTGATTCTCCAATATCCCCTGACAATGATGGACCAATTACCAAGGCAGGATTTATTACAGCTAGTTCAAAGGGATTATTTTCTTCATTTACAAAATCCCAGGCTGCCATTTCTGCAAGTGTTTTACTTTTTGCATAATGATTAATAGTGTCTTTGTTTGGATCTGACCAGTCACTTTCGTCATAGTATTCTTTAAGAACAGTAGTTTCATAAATTGCAGCCACTGAAGATGTAAGAACCACCTTCTTTACATTATGTTTTTTTGCAAACTTTAAAGCTCTTTTTGCGCCAGAAACTGCCGGCCCAACAAAAAATTCCTCACCATGGTTTGCTAATGCCAAAGGGGATGCAACATGCATTAAGTAATCGCAACCTTCCATACCTTTATCCCATCCGTCATCTTCAGTAAGGTTAAAAGTAAAAATTTTAAGATTTTCTGTAGGAGTATTATGTTTTTTAAGAGCGTCGTATATCTCATCTTTTCTTTCAGGAGATCTTACTGAACCATTAACAGCATAACCTTTATCAAGAAGTTGCTGAATACAATGTAAGCCGATATATCCTGTTGCTCCTGTTACTAAGACTTTTTCCATATTAAATCCTTATATTATTGAGTATCTAAATTATATCTTGATTTTTCAATTGCTGATGCATATCCAATTATTGTCTTGTCAGTCCAGCGATCTCCAATAATTGAAATTCCTACAGGAAACTTATTAATTTCAAAATAAGGGATTGTTATATGAGGCATTCCATTATGCGCAGCATACCCTCCACTACTAAATTCAAGTGAGTTATACATAGCAATATAATCCCCTCCATCATAATTTATTTTCCAAGCAGGACCTCTGGTCAGACCAATAAAAGCATCTAAATCATATTTATCTATAAGATCTCTTGTAGACTTATAAGAGTTATATATTTTGTATTTAGACCAAATATATTTTAAATAACTAGTGCTTTCGATGGAGTTATAAAAAATATCTTGTCCAAAATATGGCATAACAATGTCTTTATTAGCATTGTTGAAATCAATTATGTCCGTAAGTTTTTTCATAGATGAATTAGCATTTTTTAGATATTCTTCCAATCCTACTCTGAACTCGTAGAGAAGAACATAAGATTCAGCATCTCCAGGATAATCCCTATTATCGTTTATCAAAATTACTTCACCACCCAAAGAGTTAACAATATCTTTTAATTTTTTATGTAATTCAATAACTTGTGGATTTAAGTTTTTTGAATCCAACAAACCTAATCGAACGCCTTTAAGAGAAATATTCTTTGTTGCATTTGAAAAACTAAAATCAAAATTAGTTGGTATCAAAGAAGTAGCTGGATCATTTTCATCATATCCTGAAATAACTTCTAATGTTTTTGCAACAATATCAACAGTTGTTCCCATTGGCCCAGCTGTATCCTGAGAAGATGATATTGGAACAATACCAGACCTACTAACCAAACCTGTGGTTGGTTTCATACCAACAATTCCATTTACAGATGATGGGCATGAAATTGATCCGTTTGTTTCAGTACCAATTGCAATATCTACAATCCCCATTGAAACAGCAACAGCAGATCCGGAACTTGAGCCACAAGGATTATAAGCATCATCTATAAAATGTTTCGTTTGACCGCCTAGACTTGACCAGCCGCTAACTGAATCATCAGATCTAAAGTTTGCCCATTCAGATAGGTTTGCTTTCCCAAGAATATAATAATTTGCTCTTTTTAATTTATCTATTATGAAAGCATCGTTTGCTGCAATGTTATCTTTAAGTGCCAAAGATCCAGCAGATGTAACTTTGCCGCCAATATCGATATTATCTTTAACAACAATATTAATTAAATTGGTGTCATTTGGATTGTCGTAAATCTCTATAAGAGAATTCTTTTCATCATTAGATGTATAAACCAATATTGAAAAAAATAATAAAAATATATATGAATTTAACTTTTTAAACATCTCTTATGTAAAAATTATTCTAGAGCTTCTTTTACTCCAGGATGAACAATTCTTCCATCAAGAATGTTTAGACCATTTCTCAAATGTTCATCAGAATCAAGAGCATTTTGAATACCATTATTTGCAAGATTTTCAACGTATGAAAGCGTGACTTTATTCAGAGCTTCAGTTGCTGTTAATGGAACAGCACCAGGCATGTTTGTAACACAGTAATGAACAATATCATTTTCTAAGAATGTTGGATTATCATGCGTAGTTGGCTTACTTGTTTCAAAGCATCCACCTTGATCTATAGATACATCAACCATTACAGTACCTGGATTCATGGAAGACAACATTTCTCGTTTAACAACTTTAGGAGCTTCTTTTCCTACAACATAAACACTGCCAATTACTAAATCAGAATCATTGATTGATGACTGAATTGATTCTTGAGTAGAGAGTACATACTCAATATTATTAGAGCCATATTTTGATTGAAGTTCATCGAGTTTTGATTGAGACGAATCCACAACCTTTACTATTGCATTGTTATCTATCGCTTTAAGAATAGATTGAGTGCCAGAAACACCAGCACCAATGACTGTAACAACTCTTGGATCTATATCGTCCATTTTTCCTATCATTACACCCTTTCCTTTATTGTGTTTAAGTAAATGGTATGAACCAACAATAAAAGCAAGTTGGCCTGCAATAGTGCTCATTGGAGCAAGTAAAGGCATTGAACCATCTGATGATGTTACTGTTTCGTATGCAATACCTGTAACTCCAGTATCAATTAATTTTTTTGCATTTTCAGGATCTCCTGCCAAATGAAGATAAGTAAAAAGAGTTAAATCATCTCTTAAAAATTTATACTCATCTGGTATCGGTTCTTTAACTTTAACAATCATTTCAGATGATTTATAAACGTCTTCTGCGGAATCTATTAATTTTGCTCCAGCAGCTATATATTGATCATTCAAGAATCCAATATTTGCTCCAGCATTGTTTTGAATTAAAACATCATGGCCTAAGCTAACAAGTGATTGAACAGAATTAGGTGTAAGACCTACTCGATTCTCGTTATTTTTAACCTCAGAAGGAACTCCTATAATCATAATAAGTAAAATGTACCATAAAAAAAAGAAGCTGCATAAAGCAGCTCCGTTTTTTTACCTTAAAGTTAATCTCCAACTGTAAAATCTGGCATAAACTCTTTGTTATCACCTATATAAAATGTCCATGCATGATAAACATCTGGCACTTCTGCGCAAGTTGCAAATTCACTAAATAAAGGAAACATTTCGTCTCTGACATCATTTTCAAATGATTCAGTTGCTTTATCCATTTCATCTTTACCCTTTGTAAAATTACCCCAAAGAAAGTCAACATTAGCATCTACATGAGAGCCATCTTCATTTTTATATGCAAAATAATTAGCAAATGAATAGCCAGTCCCATTGTAGTCAGAATTACTTACTGCATTAGTAAAACCAGGTAAAAATGCTTCAGCATCAGTTCTATCAGACTCATCAATATAATTACACTGATAGAATTCAGCATAAAAATATCCACTTTCATTAACATCACCATACGTATTTGGCAAAATTGGATATACACCGTCAAAAGAATTTCTTCCTTCTCCATCACAAACCATTACATTAGAATATTGTTCAGCCCATGCTTGCGCATCTTCATTTTGAACCCAGGCATTCCACTCAGCATCTGCTTCTTCTTTTGAGTTCCAATTTAATTCCCACCATAATGTGTCTCCAAATGCATTTGTATCAGCTGCAGGAACGTATCCCCAAACACCAAATAATGACTCTGCGGTAATTAATTTTTGCCAATCTGATATCATCTTAGTTACATTTTCAGCATTAAAATCTGCTCCAGCTTCACAAGCCATAAATTCTGCGAAAGCTTTACCGCCTGTGCTTTCAAGTGCATCTACAAATTCTGAATAGCTATTATCTTCTGCTGAAGGTTCCACAGCCATCTCATTTGAACAACTCGCAATGAAAAAAGCACCCATTACACTAGTTATTAGTAATTTATTTTTAAACATATTTTTCTCCTCTAAATATATGTGTTTTATTTATGATTCAACATGGAATAATTTTGTATATATTCTCCAGGTATCTTCTTTTTTTAAAAAAGAGAATGAATCTATAAAAGTCATTCCCAAGTATGCCTCTCTTATTTGAACAATTGCGGTATCTCCAACTATTTCACATGAAATTATTTCTAGAAATTCCTCATCTCCTTTCTCTTTTGGGGAAGGTTGTTGAGCAGCAACAAAGCCAGCAAAATCATCAAGATTCATCTCATGCAGCCCGTCAGGCAAGTAACCTGAGATCATTGCGTTTTCATCAAAAGCTTTTTTAATTTTTTCAGAGTTTGACTCACAACATCCTTCATAATAAAGATCTATACATTTTTTTATTTGCTCTTGATTTGTCATTAAATATCTTTAGGTACTCCAAGCCTCTTTACACTTTGAACAACTCCGTCCCATCCCCCAACAAGTAATGGGTCTACAACATCTGCAATACCAGTATCTATTCTCCATTGAAGATAGGTTTCATAATTTTCTAATGTTGTCCAATCCTCAATAAGAGTGAAGGTATTTGTCTTCTCCTCAAAATAAACATCAATTCCATTACATCCTTCAAAAGCTCTTGTATCTACCAAAGCTTCTTTGAAAACATTTGCCATGTCTTCAGCCATGCCTTCATTCGCTTTGAAGTCTGCTATAACTAAGTATTCCATTTATATCTCCTTATATTCATAAATCTCTTCAGTTTGTATAAGATACTACTATATTGAACATATATCGATATATTTATGTTTAAAATATATCAATATTTTTATACAACTTTAAAAATGAATACAGCTAAAGATCTTATCCAAAAATGGCATGAAGTGTTAAAAAATGACGATCAGGTTTTATTGGAAAATCTCATTGCAGATGATGCTGTATTTTCATCACCGGTAGTTTTTACACCTATGGAGGGTAAAGAGATAACCATGATGTATTTATCCGCTGCTGGTCAATCATTCAATATGGAGAAGTTTAAATATACGAAAGAAATTCATGATGGCATGAATTCTGTTCTTGAATTTGAAACTTATATCGACGACATATCAGTCAACGGAGTTGATATTATCGAGTGGAATGAAGAAGGAAAGATTGTAAACTTTAAAGTTATGATCAGACCGTTTAAAGCAGTACAAAAAGTACAACAAAAAATGGTAGAAGCGTTAGAAAGTTTGGGTTAGCTCTTATCCCTAGGTCTTGATTCGTTTACAACCAAACTTCTTCCATCAACCTCAGTTTCGTTTAATGCTTCAATAGCAGCTTCGCCACCATCACTCATTTCAACAAAACCAAAACCTCTAGAACGTCCAGTTGCTCGGTCTGTGATAATTTTTGCAGAAGTGACAGTACCGTGTTCAGCAAAAACATTTTCTAAATCTTGGTCTGTTAATCCCCAAGATATGTTACCTACGTATATATTCATTAAATATCCTTATTAAAAAATGCATCTTACAATAAATATGTACTTAATAGTTAAAAACTTTAAATTTAATTTATTTATATTTTTTGTTAGCTTATGCCCAATTGAGACGAAGACTCCTTAATGTAATGAAAAAAATTATGTAAGGCAATATTATGAATTTGCAATATCGTTAATTATTTTTAACATTGCATTGTTTAATTTTTCTAATTTTTCTATATCTATTGAGTGAGGCCATAAATCATCTGGGTTATGAAATAGAGGATTGGTTCCAAGTAAAGAAATATATTCTCCCCCACCATCGAAAATATTCCTTGCTTCACCTAAAGGCCTTTCAGAGATTGGCCAAGATTGTGTTCCTTTAATATTCTCTTTTTTAAATTGTTTCATGGTTAAATTCATATAATCTTGGGTTGATGCTTGCAACAGAACAGAGCCATCTTTAGCCGCAAAATTTGCGCCAAGATGAAACCAAAGATAGGCATCCTGAACTAATGAAGGATTATTTTCTAAAAAATGATCTAAGCCTAAATGACTTAATTCATGTCCTGTATTAGCTGTGAATATAATTGTCCTTAATGGGGGGTTTTCTGAGAAATATCTAATGGCATTTAGCCAAATCGTTATTCCTCCACCTCTCTCTGAAGTACAAGTCCACCACCCACTTTTTGGTGTCATTATTACTATAGGTTCTAGTGTTGGATCTTGCCCTATAACTTTTGTTTGAATATTTGAAGCTGAAGATTTTTGATTATTAAATTCAGCGAAAAATGTTAATTTCTCATCTTTATTTAAATTTAATAACCAATCAGCTTCATTGCTGGCAACTTGTAATACAGGGGGGCCAAAAGGATTTCTATAAGACTCTGCATTTAAAACTGCTAAACCTGGTTTGTTTTGATCAACATCTGTAATAGCCACAATTGCTAAATGTTCATTTTTTTGTCTAGCTTTATTTAATTTAATTGTATGTTCATTCGATTTAGTTGATCCAAATTTTGTGATGGCAATTCTATTTGTATCGCTCAGACTTCCATTAAGTCCTTCAACACCATATTCGGTTGTACTACCTCCATCAAATAAGGGGAGCCCATAAGCAGTATTTACACCATTTGTGACATATGATTTGCCAGGAGTTCTTTTGATAAAATTAAATAAATCTACTTGGGCAACTAAGTTAGATTTTTTTATCTCTTCAGCCAACCAAAGAGTTGTTTCATTGTCACCATCAGTTCCAGTTCTATGAAGCTTAATTGAATCCCATTTAATTAAATCCTTTTCAATATTTTTTAAAACTTTATTAGAGGAATGCCAAGAAGCTACCCTGGTAACTGAGTTCTTTCTAATGTTCATATGAAAAAGTGGGTAGTCAAGAAGATGATAATTTTTGCTAGCCTCTGGTCCTAATGCTTTCTGCAAAGGTCCTAATGCTGATTCCATCTGACTTTCTAAAAGATCTTTTACAATAAGCACACCGTCTCTGCACTCAGCCCAAGTTAGGTTTGGAATTGGAGCAGGTTGCTGACTAAAAGTTAACCCTGTTGGATTCTCATCATAATAACTAATCTGAAAAAATCCTGATAAAAGAACAGATCCTAGGTGTTTTTTACTATCAACGAATTTGGTATCGTTACTCCAAGAAAGTGGGTTGACACAGATAAGTGGTGAATCATCATCCACCCAATCCTCGAGTTTGGCTCCATCGCCATAAGTTCTCCAATGTATAACACAATGAAGATCATGAGCTGTTTCGCAAACATCGATATCATCCATATCATAGATATCACTAAGTCGTGTCCTTCCTCCTATGATATAAGCAGCAACCATTTGATTCTTTAGTGCTGTTCCTGCTATACGATTTTTAAGTAGAGAAGTCGCATGGTTGGTGCCTTGAGAATGGCTAGCGATGATAAAAGGTAAAGACGGGTCGCGACGCATTAAGAACTCGTCAAAAGCTCTTTCAACATCTTGATAGGCAAAATTTAAAGCTTTTTTAATAATTTCTTCATTGTCTATGACGAATACTGCTGCATTGGCTTGTCTGTATCTAGGCGCCCAAATGTCGCAACAAGAATTAAATACTGATGCTTGGTTGGCCATCATCCACTTGGTGTTCTCTTCAGTTATGCTGTCTAATTCCATAGGTGCATTCCACTCATTGACATTAAGGTATCCTGTAGGATGAATAAAAAATACTTGAGCTTTTGGAGCATCTTTTGGAAGTTCGACACCCAAAGGAACTGTATCTGATAAATTTTTAGTTTCAGGTATAGCAGCCCAATTAACTGATTGAGAATAATCTGGTTGTGGTATATTTCTTGAAGACTCAAAATCATGATCAGGAGCTGGCAAAAATATCTCAGAATTAGAGAATGTAAATCCAGTAAAGAAAAATAAAATTGTAAAAATTAAATAAAATTTTGAAATCATAGTAATTTTTTATATTCTAATAGAAAATCCATTACAGAAACATATGGCTCTCTAAGTCTAGTTAGTGATGCAAAGCCATGAAACAAAGATGGATAATGCAATCTTTTGACAATTGCTCCTTGGTTTTTGATTATATTTTCAAATTCTGCAGCCTCGTCACATAAAGGATCAAATCCAGCGGTTACAATAAGTGTTTTAGGATAGTTTTTAATCTTTGATGTTTTTAAAAGATTGAATTTAGCGTTTTCACAATCTTTTTGATGAAACATTAATTTATTCCAAAACCATTTCATGTCTTTGTGGCTTAAAAGAAAGCCATCTTTATATAACGAATGCGATTCTGAACTGCAACTCGGATCACACATCGGATACATTAATAACTGACTATAAGAGGATTCTTTGTTTTCTTCTATCAAACTATAATTTAATGAAGCTGCTAAATGTGCTCCAGCACTGTCACCACAAAAACTTATTTCATTAGATTTATATCCTTTGTTATTGAGCCAATCAAGTGCCTTTATTGATTCATTTAATGCTTCAGGGAATTTACTTTCTGGAGACAAACTATAATCCAATGAGAATATTCTTGCTTTTAAGCAATCAGAAAAAAATGAAACTGCATCATCATAAATATCTACAGAGTTAAGAACATAACCGCCTCCGTGAAAATAAAGGATGACCTTACTCGTACTTAAGTTTTTAGGAACATATTCTCTTAACAAAATTTTTTTATTTTCATCAACGCTAATAAAAAAATCATTAATTTGTACTTTACTTTTTGGTTTTGCTGACAAGCGATATTTACTTCTTCCTTTTTCAATTAAATTTCTTATATAAGGTATTTGAGTATCTGAAATTTTATATAAATTTAATTTTGGTATTAAGTTAATATATAAATAGGATTGGATATCAAAATATTGATTTCTAATCTTAGGAGGTTTTTTCCAAAAGAATAGCTTTACTAAAAAGTTAGGAATTATTAAAAATAAATTTATTATTATTGGTCTAATCATTTAATTATAACAGGCCAACCAGGGGATCAAAGGAAGGCCTATTATTTACACCAATTTAAAAATTTCTTTTAACTTCTATACCTAAAACTCTAGGTGCTCCCCAGGTTCCAAATGTTCCTCCATTAAATCCACCTGAATTAAATCCAGCAACATATTCAGAGTTGGATGCATTTTTAGCATATGCTCTTACAGATAACTCTTCATCAGCACTTTCCCAAATCATATTTAAATTAACTACGGTATATGCAGATTGTTCAAAACCACCTTTATCTGGTGAGAATTCACTAAAACTAGTATTACCTCTATAAGCAATATCTAATCTATTAGTCCAAGAATTTCCTTTGGAATCAAATTTTGAGCTAATAAAACCCCAGTTTACGCTTAGGTCAGGAATATAATTTAGGCTATTACCTTTGACATTCTGAAAGCCTAATTCAGGAGCTACTGAAGAACTGTTAATAAAGTCTCCGTACTCTGAATTTAAATAAGTAATGCCAGTTGTCATAGAAAGTTGGCCATTAATATCAGTAAATGTTTCTATTTCAAGTCCTGTTAATGAAGCATCTCCGGCATTTTTTATAAAAGCTGTGGTTTCAACAACTTGAAAAGTTTGAAAATTAGAGTAGTCATAATCAAAAACAGCAATCTGAATAGTTGTTTTATCGTTTAAATCACCTTTATAGCCTATTTCAAATGATTCCAGTTCTTCAGATGCATATGGATCATCACATACTAGATAATTCACTCCACCTACTTTGTAACCTTCTGATAGCGAAGCATAAATATTATTCCCATTATCTAACTCATGGTTTAAAGACAATCTTGACATTGTATTTGAGTCTTCAATTTTAATGGTACGATCGCAAGTTGGTATCGTTAGGCCAAATGCTGCAATAACATTACTGTTATTTTGAGTGTTAATTATTTCATCCTCAGTTTTTCTTATACCAACGCTAGCATTTGTTTTGTCAGTGATATCAAAGGTAGCATCTAAAAATATAGATTTAGAAGTTGTGTTATATTCGGGTTGATCAAATACAAATTTAAGACCATTAAATACGCTTGGTGCAAACTGGAAAATTTCATCTCTTAAAGAATCATCTTTAAGATAATAAACACCTACGATTAGGTCTATATTATCATTTACAATATTCCAATTTATCTCTTGCGTGAGAGCTTCTGACTCATGAAGACCTCTGTTGCTAGTATATGGAAATTCTAAAGCGTCTCGATCTTGAGCTCCTAAAAAAGAATAATCTTGCTTTGATGTAATAGACTTAATGGTACCAAATTCAGTATTTATATCTAAGACTAATGAAGCAAAATCATATTCTTGCTCTAAAAAATCTTTACCTAAAGGTCCTTCTGGCGTTACATATACCTCATGTGGATTAAGTGTAAGTTGGTCATTTTTATTTTGTATTACCCCAACTTTATAACGAAGATCTTGAAGCCAAACATATGGCGCAGGCGTACCTTCAACACTGGTACTAGCAAAAGTCATTCTAGCCGCAATGTTGTCGCTCAAATCTGATTTAATTTTTAACCTAAAAGTTTCTGTATCCTGAGTACCTATTTCATAGGCTCCTTCAGATAAATTCTTTGTAAAGCCTTCATCTTTTTTGGTTGTATTAAATGAAAAGCGGAAAGAAGTGTTATCACTAATGCCTTGCCCATAAGCTCCTTCTAATTTTTGTTGGCTATATTCAGCAAATCCAATTTTAAGATATCCATCTGATTCTTGTGATGGTTCAGTTGTGTAATAATTGACCGTTCCACCAACAGAATTTCTTCCATGTAATGTTCCCTGAGGCCCTCTTAAGACCTCTATTCTAGATAGATCAAGTGAAGCTAATTGCGAAGTTGTATCAACTAGCTGGTATACCCCATCAGTAACAACAGATACACCTGGTTGGCCAGAGCCTCCCACTAAAGCACCAACTCCTCTTATTGATATATTTGAACTATAAAAAACTTCAGTATAGTTAAGACTTGGAGCAGCAAACTTAATATCTTTTAAATCAATTATACCCCTATCGTCTATTTCTGAACCACTTAGTACAGTGATTGATGCGGATGCATCCTCAACAGATGAAGTTCTCTTCAGCCCTGTAACAACAATCTCTTCTACATCATCAGAAAAAAGTGAAGAAGTATTGAACATTAACAATAAAAAAAGTAAACGACATAAATTACGCATATTTTATCTCTCCCATAAATACGTTTAATTAATATACAATAATTGAATAAACACAATATTTGAAGGACATGAAGTCCTCTATTATTTTGATAATTGTGAAAAATAAAGCAAAGTATTTAAAAGCACTAAAAAATAGATATATTCATCTTAAAGCATATGAAGATATATATATCAAAGGAACTAGTAATAGTTATGAAACGCTTGCCGAACATGTTTTTGATTCAAGATATCAAGTTGTGTACATAAAAGCAGTATTGGAATGTGCGAAAAAAAAACATTTTGTCTATGAAGATGTTTTAAATGAGACTTCCCTGAGTGAAAGAAGTGTTAAAAGATATATAAAACATTTACAAAAAATTAAATGGATTATTGAAGAAAGGAACCCTTTAGATAAAAGAGCAAAGATATTTAAAATGAAAATTCCAGAAGATATAAAAATTCTCTTAGATAAAACTTTTTCTTGATAATAAATGGCAAACAAAAATAAAAACTATAGATTTTTTACATTAATCCTTCTTACCATAGTATATGGATTTAATTTTATAGATCGTCAGATTGTTGGAATACTTGCTCCTTTTATTCAAAAAGATCTAGATTTAACAAATACAGAATTAGGATTGTTGATAGGATTTGCTTTTGCTGTTTTTTATACAACTTTTGCTATCCCTTTGGCATGGCTAGCAGACAGATACAATAGAGTAAATATTTTATCTATTGCGCTGGCAACATGGAGTGGATTTACCGCACTTACAGGACTAGCTAATAATTTCTTTCAGATAGTTATTGCAAGAATGGGAGTTGGTATTGGAGAGGCTGGAGGCAGCCCGCCATCTCATTCAATTATTTCTGATATGTATTCAAAAGAAGAAAGAGCAGGAGCCCTAGGATTTTATTCTATGGGAATTCCTATAGGTATTATGGTGGCTTACTTTGCTACAGCAGCATTATTGGGAAGCTCAACTGATGATGTAAACTGGAGAAAAATTTTTATTTTTCTAGGTCTTACAGGTATAGCTCTTGCGGTTTTAGTAAGGCTGTTAATTAGAGAGCCTAAAAGAGGCGCTATGGAGTTTGATGAAATAGTCGAAATTGAACAACCGCCATTTTTAGATTCACTAAGAGTTCTTTTAAAAATACCTGCTTGGTGGGCTATGTGTTTTGGAATAGCCTTTGGCTCTTTTGCCTCTTATGCTTCTGCAGCTTTCCATACAAAATTCTTAATTGCTCTAGATCCAACTTTCAATTTTCAAAAATTAGTAATTATTTTAGGAATCATTAATGGTGTCGCATACGTTGGAGGTACTTACTTTGGAGCAAAACTTACAGATAAATGGGCTCAAAAAGACATAAGAGCATATGGATGGTTGCCAGCAATAGCAATTTTATTATGTTTGCCCATTAGTATCGGGAGTTACTGGGTATCTTCGGTAGAAATGAATCTTATTTGGAGTGCTTTATTTTTAGTTTTTGCTGGAGTTATTTTAGGTCCTAGCTTTGCTATTGCTCAAACATTAGCACCAATAAAAATGCGCGCAATGTCGACTGCTTTATTCTTTTTTATTTTGAATATGATTGGTCTTGGAGGTGGACCAACATTTGCAGGATGGCTTATGGATGTTTTTAAAGAAAATTTTAATGAATTAGATGCTATGAGATATGCAATGACTGTAACCTTTTGTATTTATATACCATCATTAGTTAGCTTTTTTTTAGTGTCTAAGGTGTTACCTAAAGATTGGGAAAATGCGGAAAAACTTAATCTTAAATCAATTAAACATTAACTGGATAAATGCATGCAAGTTAATTGGATAGTGATTGGATGGATTATTGATATGATCTTAAATGGTATTATTTGGCTTATCATTGCAGCATTTTTACTTCCGTTGATTGACGTGACAGATCAATGGACAAGAAAAGCTGTTAAATTTATGGGTAAAGCTGATGATTGGATAAGAAAATTCACAGATAACTTATTTGAATGGATTCAAAGGAAGAATCTAAAAATTTTATTTGCTTTCTTATTTGTGATTCTTTTTGGAATTCTTGCTCAGCTAGAAATAATTCCCAAGTTGATTACATGAACATTAAATCTCATCGGAAAATATATTATTACCATTAATATCATTTAGTGATATCTCAACCTTTCCTGATTCAGTATTTATTTTAATCAAACCAAAATTCTCAAAATTATATATTTTTGTTGTTAAAAGCTTGTCCTTTTCTACAAGTAACTCTCTTGTTGTCTTTGGGATAAAGTTAATAATGAATTCTGGAATATATTTAAGGAAATTGCTAATTCTTGCAGCTTTTACTGGTTTGTTAAGTGAAGAGGATGTCAATTCAACTAATGAATCTTTTTTATATAAGCCTCCTTTATGCCTATCCCCAGAGATTATTAAACTCTTGGTTTCAACAGAATTTAAAGTTTTAATAATCTTTGATCTTTCGTGAGGAAAAAGATTCCATCTTTCAAAAACATGTTCAGTTGCTAGGACTTGAATTGAAGACAATACCAATATCAGATCTGATTCTTCTTCTATAACTTCTTCAAACCATTTCCATTGCGCATTTCCTAGGATAGTTGTATCTGGATTATCTGTTGAGGTATATGGAAATTTATCAGAAGTTAATTTAGATCTAAAAAATCTTGTATCAAGAACTATAAGATTTATCTTAAAGCCCTCAATATCTAATATTTCATTAAAATAAAGGCCATCTCTTGAACGTCTAATATCATCTTTTGGAATGTCCCAAAAATCTAAAAATAACTTTTGTGCTTCTCTTTTATTTTTGAAATCTGCGCCACCGTCATTTATCCCATAGTCATGATCATCCCAAATGCTGATAACTTTTTTTTCTTTCAACCATTTTGGAAATTTAGATGCTTGGACTAAGTAACTTTGTTTTAGCTTTTTTAGATCTCCACTTGGATCATCTCCGTATACGTTATCTCCAAGAAACATAAATGCATCGACATCTTTGCTTTCAATAGAATTCCAAATAGGTTGAGGAAATTCTTGATCAATACATGAACCAAATCCAATTAAATATTCTTTTGAATAAGTTAGGTTTGAAGTAAATATAGATAGAACAAAAATAAATATTTTAAGCTTCATACATCTATTATATCTTTTTCTTAATGAGCATAAAAAAGCCCGCAAAAAGCGGGCATTAAAATTATACAAATACTACTTCCATTCCATAACAATTTTTCCAGATCTCGGATCAGTAACTCCTAACTCAGGAGATATTTCTTCAAGAAAATTTCTCATCTTATCAAGATTACCAATCATAGCGGGTCTTGCATTTACTAAAGCATCTTCAGACTCCCACGTTCCTACAGCAACATATTCTCTATCCCCAGTATGAACAAGAAAAGAGTATATTTCGCCTTCCTCATTTGAAAAAGTCTTAAAGACTTCTATGAAATCAGTCTCGCATCCTTCTTTAACAACAAATCTAACAACATTTGAAAAACCACTCATAAATTCTCCTATTATTTTATGAAAATTAAAAAAATTATAATGCCACGTATGAGTTATAGTCTCAATAAATAATAAAAAAAGCCCACTAGTGTGAGCTTTATAGTAAATTGGCATCCCGTAGGGGAGTCGAACCCCTGTTGCCGGGATGAAAACCCGGTGTCCTAGGCCTCTAGACGAACGGGACAGGATGGGTTGTATTATATGGAATCATAAAAGATTATCAAAGCATATTTATTTTAATTTTTTCTTAATTCCCGATAAAAAACCTCTCATAAAACTTGCCTCCATTTCATCAGGTTGGAGTCTTGTAAACATTCTTTTGATCCTAGAAATAATCTTCTTTGGGTTGTCGGGATCTATTACATCAATATCAATTGCAGTCTCTATAAAATGATCTATTAACATCTGTAGTTGCTTTGAATTAACCTCAGGATAGTCTCTCCATTCTTTACTTTGATTTATTGATGAAGCCTTAAGAATCTCATAAGAAATAATCTGAGCAGACATAGCTAAATTGAGAACTGGGTATTCGGGATTTGCAGGTATTTCTATTAATTTATTTGCTAACTCAAGCTCATCATTCGTAAGCCCCCTATCCTCTTTTCCAAAAATAATTGAAACTTCTTTCTTTGAGCCTACTTCTTCGCAAATATCTTTTGCTGCAGCTTCTGCATCCATCAATGGCCATTGAATAGACCTATCCCTTGAAGATGTTGCATAAACAAAGGTGCTATCCATTATTGCATCTTTTATTGAAGTAAAAATCTTTGCGTTTTCAAGAACATCTGTGGCATTTCCAGCTAACGCATTGGATTCTCCAGAAGGAAAAACTCTAGGGTTAACTAAAGATAATCTTTTTAAACCCATTGTTTTCATAGCTCTTGCAACAGATCCTATATTTCCAGGATGAATGGTATCTACTAAAACTATATTTATTAAATTAGTTTGCAAACTCATATAACTATTATCCTCATTTCTATTACAATAGCGACATGTCAAAACAAGCTTTGTTAAATGTAAACCAGTTAGCTGCTCGTAAAGGTGCGGCTGAGCTAGAATTTGCTGTAAAAAAAGTTCATAGCCTTGAGGCTTCTAAAGGTGGTCCTGAAGGCTATCTTAAAGCAATCGAAAGAAGGGTTGAAGATCTAGTATTTGAAGAAATCCAAAAATTTCATCAAGAAGATAATTTCTTAAGTAGTCAGCAAGGTCATGTTATTAATAATTCAAACTTAACATGGGTATTAAAGCCTATTGATGGCAAGGAAAACTTTCTAAATGGTTATCCTCACTTTTCAATCTCTTTGTGTTCGGTGATCGATAATGTTGTTACATCAGCAGTGATAATTGATCCAATTAGAAGAGAAGAGTTTTCAGCATACTCTGGTGGTGGTGCAAATCTAAATAATAATAAGATTAGATCTAGTAAACAAAATAATTTAGAAGAATCAATTCTGTCTTTTTCAAAATCAAATAAAGTTGAAGAATATGATTTTGAAAAATCATATAAAGAGTTGTCCAATCAAAAGCTTAATATGCGAGAAAGTGGATGTTTATCTCTAGATCTTTCATATGTTGGAGCTGGAAGATTAGATGGCACTTGGGCTTACGATAAAAACTTAATGGATATTGCTGCTGGAGCTTTAATTGCTCAAGAAGGAGGAGCATTGGTAAGTAATTTCAATGGTGATCCAAAATTCCTAGAAGGAAATAATATAATTGCATCGGCATCAAAGATATATAAATCGATTTTAAAATCTGTAAAACCTTATTTTAAAGCTTAAGGCATTCCATCAAAATCCGCCCCTTCTGGTTCTGGTAAGGCAAGATCGTCTTGAGTTAATGTTAAAGACATCAACATATTTGCAACTACGTATATTGAAGAATAGGTTCCTATTAAAACCCCAATTATCAAGGCTAAACTAAACCCTTTGATTAGCTCTCCACCAAAAATAAATAATGCGAATAGAACTAGTAACGTTGTAAATGATGTAACCAAAGTTCTGCCTAGAGTTTGATTTAAAGATAAATCAATCAAATCTATTGGTTCAAGAACTCTCTCAGTTCTAAAATTTTCTCTTATTCTGTCGGATACAACTATCGTGTCATTTAAGGAATAACCTATAACTGCCAGAAGTGCTGCTAAAACTGTTAAATCAAAATCCCAACCAAAAATAGAAAACAACCCAAGTATTATCACAACATCATGAGCTAGAGCAGTTACAGCTCCGAGAGCAAACTTATATTGAAACCTAAAAGCAACATACATAAGTATCATAAATAAAGCTACAACCATACCCAGTCCACCTTGATCTCTTAGTTCATCTCCTACTTGAGGGCCAACAAATTCAACTCTCTTTAATTCAATTGTGGTTTTTTGATTGTTAAGAATATTAAATATTTGTTCTCCAACCGAACTATTACCACTTTGATCAGCAACTTTAATAAGCACATCTAAGTTAGTGCCAAAATTTACAACTTGTGAATCAGGATATCCATTTTCTTCTAAACTATTTCTAATTGATTCTAGAGAAACAGGAGATTCGTATGAAACTTCTATTAAAGTACCTCCACTAAAATCTAAACCCAAACTTAGACCTCTTAAGCCTAAAGATAAAACAGAAATAATAAATAAAGATATAGAAATTAGGCTAGCTATTTTCCTGTATTTCATGAATTTAAATCTAATATTCATTATATTTTTAACACCTGAATATTTTTATTGCCATATACCAAATTAACCATTGCTCTTGTACACATAATCGCCGTAAACATTGAAGTTATAATTCCAATGGATAACGTTATGGCAAATCCTTTTACAGGGCCGGTTCCAATAATGTATAAAATTAAAGCTGTTATTAACGTTGTTACATTTGCATCAAAAATTGTTACAAATGCTCTTGAGAAGCCATCTCTTATTGCTGTTTGAGGATCTTTTTCTTTAAGTTCCTCCCTGATCCTTGAAAATATCAAAACATTGGCATCAACGGCCATGCCAACTGTTAAAACGATGCCTGCCATACCAGGTAATGTTAAGGATGCTCCAAGTAACGACATAATTCCCGTAATCAATACCAAATTAATTATCAATGATATATTTGCTGCCAACCCAAATATTCTGTAATAAAAAATCATAAATAGTACTACTAAAGAAAAACCAATCATTATTGATTTCATACCTAGCTCAATATTTTCTTTACCCAAGCTAGGGCCAACAGTTCTTTCTTCAACAAATTTCATTGGCGCTGCAAGTGCACCAGCTCTTAATAACAAGGCAAGCTCACTTGCCTCAGCAGGAGACCCTACTCCTGTAATTCTAAAACTTGTTCCTAAAACTGCTTGCACAGTAGCAAGGCTTATTATCTTTTTTTCTATGTATGATGTTTGTTCAATAACATTTCTGCCTTCTGGATTAGTTACAAGCTCAGACTTAGTTTTTTGCTCTACGAAAAGAACACCTAGTCGCCTTCCAATATTTCCAGAGGTTGCTTTTTGAATGGCTCTTCCGCCTTCCATATCAAGAGTGATATTAACTTGAGAAAAACCACTTTCATCAAACCCAGTACTAGCATTTGTCACCCTGTCACCAGAAACAACTACCGCTTTTTCAAGAAAGGCGGTTTGGAATTCATTTTCTTTAAAACTAAATTCTTCTTTTCTTAATGGAGAGGTTCTTGTATTTGCTTCAAGTCTAAATTCTAAATTAGCAGTTTTACCAATAATTTTTTTAGCAGCTGTGGGATCTTGAACGCCAGGAAGTTGTACAACAATTCTATTGGATCCCTGTCGTTGGACTATAGGCTCTGAAACACCAAGCTCATTTACCCTATTTCTTAATGTAATTAAGTTTTGTCCAACTGCGTAATCTCTAATTTCTCTTAATGCAATGTCAGAATATTCAAGCATAAGTTCATTACTACTCGGTTTTTCTGTAATGATGTATTGAACTCCATTAATTACTGGGCTGTCATCTCTAAATCTTTTAAGTCCTCTGTTGTAACTTTGGTTATCTGAGAATTCAAAATTAAGCTTTAAGTCTTTTATTGATGATTTATCAAATTTTATTCTTTCCTCTTTAAACGATTTTCTGTATGTGTCTAGTAATAATTCAAGTCTTCCCTGTTGAGCTGTATCAATATCAACCTCAAGAAGAAAATGGACTCCACCAGATAAATCAAGTCCTAACTTTACAGGATTAGCTCCAAGGTCTTTGAGCCATTGTGGAGTTGCTGGTTCTAGAAAAAGAGCAATAATCACTCTGTCTAATAAAGCATTTTGTAAAATAGTTTTTGAACTTAATTGAGTATCAACATCCTGGAATTTAATTACTATTTTATTTTCACGTAAAAAGATATCTTCATATTCAGTATTTGAATCTTCAAGAATATTTTCTAAATCATTCAACAACGACTGGTCTGCTGACCTGCCTGAATCTGTATATGCAACTTGAATAGATGGTTGAGTTGGATATAAATTTGGAAGCGCATAAATTGAGCCCACTATCAATATAACTAGTATTAATAAATATTGGTATATTGAAAATTTATTCACTTTATCTATTTAATTGAATCAATAGTGCCTTTTGGAAGAATGTTTGCAATAGCCGACTTCTGAAGTTTAAAAACAACATTATCACTTACTTCAAGTGAGATATATTCTCCTTTAATAGCTTTAACTTTTCCAATAATCCCACTAGCAGCTATAACTTCTGCTCCTATATCAAGATTTGAAAGCATTTCATTGATTTCTTTATTTCTTTTATTTTGCGGTCTGATTATTACTATATACATAAATAGCAATAAAAAACCTAAGAAAAGTAGTGGCGAGAAAAGTGAGGGTGCTGCTCCTTCCATAATAAATCCTATATTGGCCCATTGGGCATATCTAAATTTCGTTTATTATAAAAGTCTTTTAAGAACTTCGCGAATAAATTATCTTTTATTGCATTTCTAATGTCTCTCATTAAAGACTGATAATAAAAGATATTATGATATGTCGCGAGCATGGATCCGAGCATTTCATTGGTTCGATGCAAATGATTAAGGTATGCCCTACTATACTTCTGAGATACTTTGGAGTCACAATTTTTATCTATAGGTTCATCACTATCTTTATATTCTGCATTTCTAATATTTATAACCCCCTCAGAGGTAAATAATTGTCCATTCCTTGCGTTTCTTGTTGGCAAAACACAATCAAACATATCAATTCCATACCTAACAGCCTCAACTATATCCTCTGGTGTTCCAACCCCCATAAGATACCTTGGTTTATCTTTTGGTAATTTATCAGACATGAATTCTAGTATTTCAGTTTTTTCTTGTTTTGACTCGCCAACACTCAAGCCACCAAGGGCAATTCCATCAAAATCAATATCTATTATTCTATTTAGTGAATCTTCTCTTAAATCTTTATACATTCCTCCCTGAACAATTCCAAATAAAGCAGATTGAGATTTATGAGCAGCCTTACATCTTTTTGCCCATCTCATAGAAAGCTCCATTGATGTTTTTGCCTCTTCATGACTTGACGGATAATTAGTACATTCATCAAAGGCCATTATGATATCTGAACCAAGATTTTCTTGAATCATTATTGAGTCCTCTGGTTTCATAAATATTTTTTTTCCATCATATGGGGAGCTAAATTTAACGCCTTCTTCAGAAATTTTAGCTAAATCTCCTAAACTCCAAACTTGAAAACCCCCAGAATCAGTTAATATAGGTTTTTCCCAGTTCATAAATTTATGAAGTCCGCCTTGATCTCTTATTAATTCATCGCCAGGCCTTAACATAAGATGAAAAGTGTTACCTAAAATAATTTCTGAGTTAGTTTCGTTTAGATCATCAACTGTTAGTCCTTTAACAGTTCCATTTGTACCAACTGGCATAAAAGCAGGAGTATGTATAATTCCTCTTGAAGTTTTAATCTCAGATTCTCTTGCAATTTCTGCAAAATTATTAGTTTTAAATTTCATTTTTTTTCAAAAGCATAGCATCCCCATAAGAAAGGAACCTATATTTTTTGTCAATTGCTATTTGATATATATTCTTCATATTTTTAAAACCAATAAAGGCTGAGACAAGCATTAATAAAGAAGACTTAGGTAAATGAAAGTTTGTTATCAAAAGATCAATAGCCTTAAACTCAAATCCAGGATATATAAACAGTTTAGTATAGCCCTTAAAACCTTTATCATGATTTAAGAAAGCTGTTTCAAGCGCCCTAGTAGCTGTAGTCCCAACAGCAATTACTTTTTTTCCTTTTGCCTTAGTTTTTTTAACTTTGTCTATGATCTCTGGTTCTACCTCTACAAATTCTTCATGGATATCATGGTCCTTTATTTCATCAACCTTAACTGGTTGGAAGGTTCCAGCTCCCACACTTAAATTGATGTTTACTATATCAAGTCCCTTTTTTTTGATTTTATCTAATAGCTCCTCATCAAAATGAAGTCCAGCAGTTGGAGCAGCTACAGAGTTTTGTAAATCTTTGTTTTCATATACTGTTGCATATCTTAGTTTATCTAATTCTTCGTCTATTCTTTTTATGTATGGAGGAAGCGGGATATGACCAATGCTATTAAAAACTTCTAATGGATCATCTTCAAATTTAAGAATAAAAAAATTATCTTTTCTATCAATGCACATGGTTTCATAATTTTCAATAAAGATTCTGGTGCCAATCTTTGGGCTATTAGCTGATTTGATTTGAACAAGAGCCTTGTTATTTTCCATGAATCTCTCAAGCATCACTTCTACCTGACCACCTGAATCTTTTTTACCAAAAATTCTTGCTGGAATAACTGAGGTATTGTTTAAAACTAATAAATCACCCTCATCAAAATAATCTAGAATATCATTGAAAAATTTATGCTCGATTTGATTATTATAAATAAGGAGTCTGCTTGCACTTCTTGATTCAAGTGGATACTCAGCAATAAGCTCCTCTGGCAAGTTATAGTCAAAATCAGAAGTTTTCATGAGTTGCAGATTTTAAAATAGATAATACTTGGCTACAATGCTCAGCTAGCCCCATTGGCGGAATTGGTAGACGCGCGCGATTCAAAATCGCGTTCCTTCGGGAGTATCTGTTCGATTCAGATATGGGGCACCAACTAAAAAATTATGATTATTTTTTATCTATTTTTTATCTATAAAACAAGAATATGGTAGTAAAACTACAAAAAATTAATTGTTTAAATGCTTGTTTAAAGGGATTTATAAATATTTTGACATAATATAAGTATTTATTGTTAAATATACTACATCAAGTCGCTTTGCTGTAAATTTGGTTAGTTTGGGCACAAACTCTTCTTACATTTTACGGACGCCCGGCAAATAAATTAATGGAGAAATTATGAACACTTTAAATAGGGTTGTTCTGTTATCTAGTTTTTTTGTCATTACCTCATGTGGCGGTGGTGGTGGCGGTGGTGGCTCCGAGGATCCTTATAATCCTCCTGCTCAAACTAACAGTGCACCAACAATTACAAATACCGTATTCAATATTAGTGTTGTTGAAAATCAAACTTCTGCTTTCACGGTAACAGCCTCTGATCCAGATGGTAATACTATTACCTACAGCTTAACAGGAACAGATAGTAGTCTTTTTGGCATTACTATGGAAGGAGTCGTTACTTTTAATAATGCGCCTGACTATGAAAATCCTTCAGACTCAAACTCAGACAATGTATATGAAATAACAGCTAACGTGTCGGACGGATCTCTTACTGATTCAGCAAATTTTATGATAACAGTTACAAATGACACATCTGATGATGTTACTACAGAAGGTTTTGATGGCACATTAATAGCTGCCGGTCCAGTTCAGGGAGCAACAATTTGTATTCAAGTTAACGCAGGAAATTGCACCGAAGCGCAATTTACAACTACAACTTCACAAGATGGTACTTTTTCATTAACAGTTGACTCAGGCACTACTGGAGTCCTCCGAGGTGAAGGTGGATTTGACCCTGTTACAAATCTTCAATTTGGTGAGGGCGATAGTCTTGCTCTGGGTCAACCTGTTACTGATCAAAGCGTAGTTATCTCTGCTATTAGTCAACTTATGAATGAAGACAATAGCACTAATTATGATTCTTTCAAAACTAAATTAGGTATTGATCCATCTTTTATGATTAGATTTGATAATCCATTTTCTAATCTCGATAATGCAGCAAATAACAAAGCTGCTGTCATTAATACACAGCTAATAGTTTTAGGTGAGGTATTAGAAGATATCCACACTATTAGTACTGGAAGTATCGGTAATAGGGTTGCTGATGCGATCATTGGGAGATCAACAACAGAGACATCTCTTGGCGATACTACCTTTATAAAAGATCTTTTAACAAATTATGACACTGACTTTTCGCCATCAAGTCAACAATTAATCGATTTATCTTCAGGCATATCAGCTTACATGCAAAAAATAAATGCTAACTCCTCTAATTCACATTCACATTTCTTGCAAGTTGGTGTGTCTGAGCTTAAAACTCTAATGAGTGCTGTTATGGATGGAACTGCCTCATCTACAGAATTAGATAAATTAGTTTTTAATACTATCGATTGGATTAATGATGATACTTCGTGGAGTGGCGGAACAATCACCGATAACGAAACAAACCTCAATGCAATGAACTTCACCCTTACAAATAATGGTAGTTCTAATTACATCGTTGATAATATTAATCCTTCAGATACAGAACTTATTATTTATGTGAAAGAAGGAGATGTGATTAAATTTGAAGCTTCAAATGCGGTTACATCAGGTCATCCATTTAAGATGTCTACTGTTCAAAATGCTACTAGCACTGATTCAGGACAAATTGGAACTGCTGAAGGATGGAATCAAGACACGATGACTCTAACAGTTAGCTCGTCAACTCCTGATACTATATATCCTTATTGTGATTTTCACTCTGGAATGTATTCACAAGGTAAAATTGTAAAAGTATCTTCATATAATCAAGCAAATATTGATATAACAAGTGTTACAACCGCCCTTCAAGTTAAGGGAACTGTCGCAACTGGTCCTTTCAAGGGAGCATCAGGTTATACCTATAAAGTATATTTAAATTCTCAGGGTGGATCAGAACATACTCATACTTTTTATGAGTATCCAGGATTAACTTTTTATATGCCTGCTGATCAGGGATATCACGGATCTGAAAAATCAAGTACAGACACACCATTTAAAGCAAAATCTCACTATGCAACTACCGGTGATGACAGTATTAGTGATGATTATTAATTTCGTCTAACTGCATATTTAAAATGCGGCCAATTTGGCCGCATTTTTTTAATATCTTCGAAGGTTTTTTGCTAACTTCTTAGCATACTTTTTATAATGCTTTATAGCGGAACTGTAATCTTTGGTCTGGTAAGTATCAGCCAAAGAGTATCCATCCCAATAATATATTGTATAGATGTCATCTTTTTTTAATTCCAGTTCAACCGAAGCCGGATCTGCGTTTTCATTTGAATTCTCAAAAATAATTACTTTGTTATCAGATACTTCACATGAAGTATTATTTAAATCATTAAAAAAAGATTTATGAAGGTTAATAAATTTTATCTTATCTTCACTTATGTTTGTTTTGGTCATATGAATGATGCCTGCCAACTTTAAAAGATCTTAATTCTGAATGCTTTGTTTTTCTACCTCTAACTCTTTTACGCCATAAATTAAAACTATTTCTATTGAGATTGTCTCTCATGATCTTTGCAACTTCATCATGAGATAAATTAAATTGTGCCTCAATTGCATCAAACGGAGTTCTGTCCTCCCATGCCATTTCAACAATCCTTGATATGTCTGCTTCAGATAAATTCATTTAATTTGATAATAAAACTATGTTATTTGCTGCATTATCATAGGTAAAGTAAGCGTCTTGGAGATGTCTTTTGCCATTAGGTTCGAAAGGTTCACGAGCATGCAAGACTCTTAAACTTGCAACTACTAAAGCCTCTCCCCCATTAAGTCTAAAAGTTGAACGATATTTTTTGTCATGTACTCTTGATGAAATTTCATGATATGCCTTATAAAATTCGCCCACGCCATCTTTTCTTGGATCTATCATTTGCATTAATTGATTTGAAAATCTAAAACTTTCGATTGTTCCATCACTTGCACACTTGATTAAAGGGGCCTCAGCATACGTTTCATTGTCTTCATCAAATTCTCTAAATGGGACATTAAAATTCTGAAGAATAGAGAAATATTCTGGTATATCGGCTTTTAAATCTTTTACAACTTGCCACCCGTCGACAATTATAGATTCTCCACCCTCACATTCATTTTCTAACATATGCAAAACCTGAACGCTTGGTTGTGAGTTATAACTGGCAAAGTCATTATGAGGGGGGAGACCTTTTGGAGTGTGCGCAACATTATATATATGGCCTGTAACAGAAACATTGTGAATTCTTTCAAAAAGAACTTCATTTATTGGTCCAAGTCTTTTAGCAAGCAATTCTAATGAGTTTGATTCTTGTGGTGCATTTTTAAGAATAATGACGCCGAAAGTCACAAAAGTTTTAAGAGCTTCAAGTGCTATTTTTTTACTATCTAAAAATTCTGACCAATTATATTTTTCTGGTTCAAATTCATTTGGCCATGAACTATGTTTAGGATAGCGAGGTAAATGCAATTTTTTAATAAGGTCAATTGGAATAAAGGTTTTATGATCATCAGGCCAAATAATATTAATGTTATTTCCGATTTCTTCTACATGCTTTGGAGCTATATCAACTGGAACTGAATGTAATAAAAATTGTTTTTCCTGGGTCTCAGTAATTCTACATTCATCGCACTGACAATTATCTCTGAGCCATAAAAAAGGAAGATCGTATTGATTTGACCCATCTGATAAAAGAATTGAATCGTCTTTAATTTCTATCATAAATAAATATCAAATCTTGTTGTTTTACCTATTACTTGATAATTAATATTACTATAATTTTTTTTAGACTTTAAAGGCCTTTTTAAAATTATTTTTTTATAATTACTTTCCATAAAGCTACTAATAAATTCATCTTCATTGTTTTCTAAATTTTCAAGTTTCAAAATTTTTGTTATTGCATTTATATTTCCTGATTTCTTGATATTTTTTTTTGAAATTGGGTACATAGGATCTAAATAAATAACATCTAATTGTTGATATTTTCTTTTATAAACATTAATAGAATTATCATTTATAAAATCTAAATTTTTTAATTCAGGAATATCTTTTTTTGCTCTAAAAATAGCATCACTTACAAGGCAAAATAATATTTTACTCTGTTCAACTGCAATGACTTTATGTCCAAGAGATAAAAAAATCATAGTATCAGTTAACAATCCAGCAGTTGCATCAAAGATGGTTAATTGATCATTATTTTTGCCTAAAGCCTTTTTTAAATTACTTTCATGCTGAGCTCGTTTCATTCTCCACCCTAAAGCTCCTTTTAAAAAATTAATATGAAGAATTTCACGAGGATTTTTTGAATCTTTTATAAAAGAAAGGCCATTTGAATCATAGACCAAATAGTGACTTTTTTTAGGTTCATCAAAAACTATATTTGATTGAAGATGATCTGAGATATTTTGAATGTTTTGATCGATGTTTTCTTTTTTAATATAAATTTGCATTTACATTAATAATAAAATAACTCCTAGCAAAACTCTATAAAGAACAAATGGAACCATTCCAATTTTTTCTACAAAACTTAAGAAAAGCTTGATTGTAAAGAAAGCAAATATCATTGAAGTTAAAAATCCAGTTATCAATATTAAAAAATTAAATTGAATATCATTATTTTGAATATCTATAACAAGCAATACCAATGCGCCGAGTATAGTTGGGATACCTAACATAAATGCAAATTTGGATGCATCTTTTAAATTTAACCCAATTAGTAATGCTGCTGTAATTGCTGTTCCTGATCTTGATGCGCCTGGTATAAGAGCAAAACATTGGAATGCGCCAATAAATAATGCTGTGAATAAAGTAATTTCATATATTCCTTTATCAGATTTATTTCTTAAAAAAGCCAAAAGTAAAATAGCTGCAAAAATTAAATTAGATATAGCTATATTCTCTATACTAAAAATTCTTTGTTCAATTAAGTCTTTAAAAATATATCCGATAAGCACTACTGGAATCGTTGCTATTAATAGCTGAAATGATAAATTTTTATATTTCTGTAAGTCGATATTTTTAGTTAAAACTGATTGAGTCATTAAAAAAATATCTGATTTAAAATAATATATTACTGCTGCTAAAGTACCAGCATGGACAGATATATCAAAATATAAACCCAAGTCGTTTGTGCCAAATAATAATGATGGCAAAAGAAGATGTGCAGAGCTCGATATCGGAAGAAATTCAGTTAGCCCCTGAACTAAGCCAAGAATAAAACTAAGTAAAAAATCACTCATTTAATTTTTTAAATTTAGTTTTTTCTTCGTATGATGGATTGGCATCTTTAGGATCAAACTTTGTTAAGTCGACTCCTTCTTTTATAAATATTTCTTTAGCTTTCATTGCAATAGAGTCTGCATCAAAGTCATCTGTATTTTCATCTTTAATTGAAATTAGAGGCTTTTCTAAAGCGACTGCTAATCCTTTCATATAACTGGCAATGGTTCTAGTTGCTGTATAAGAATTTTGATTATTTGCAAAAGCAAATAGATCTATTTCTTTAAGAGTAAAAGTTTTATTAAGTCCTATATTGCTTAAAAACATTTCCCAATTAGGTCTTTCTTTTCTTTGGTGCGTCATTGAACATGAGTTTATTTCGTCGTTTAAAACTACACTCACTGATGTTCGATCACCAGAACTTTTCATTGCTAGGATTTTCATATCTATATTTGAGAAGAAATGCTGTTAAATACTTCATCAACTTTTTTTGATCCATCAACTTTAAAAAACTTTAAACTTCCGTCATTTGATAAATTTGAATAAAAGTCGGTTAATGGTTTTGTTTGTTCGTGATATACGCTAAGTCTTTTTAAAACGGTATCTGGTTTATCATCTTCTCTTAGAATTAAAGGTTCTCCTGTCTCATCATCTATTCCTTCATTTTTTGGTGGATTAAAGTCTATGTGATAGTTTCGGCCAGAAGATGGATGCACTCTTCTCCCTGACATTCTATTAACAATAGTTTCATCTTCAACAAATATTTCAATAACATGTGTGAAATTAATTCCCATATCAGCTAATTGTTCTGCTTGACCAATTGTTCTAGGTACGCCGTCAAATAAAGAACCTTTTGCACAGTCTGGTTTGGTAAGCCTTTCTTTGATTAAAGACCCAATAATATCATCTGAAACCAAGGCTCCAGAATCAAGAATATTAGAAACTTTTATTCCAAGATCACTGCCAGATGCAACTGCCTCTCTTAACATATCGCCAGTACTAATTTTGGGTATCTCACACATCTCACATATTAAATCTGCCTGAGTTCCCTTCCCAGCACCTGGTGGGCCTAATAAAATAATATTATTCATTTCTCTAATACAACCATAGCGATAGCATAATTGCTCTCATCTGAAAGACTAACATGTGTTTTAGTTATCCCCAAGTTGCTCATATAGGTTTCAAGCTCATCAATGGCATTAAAGATTGGCTTACCTTTGTTATCTCTTAATATTTCTATATTTTTCATATTAACTTCTTTTCCAACACCTGTACCAAGCGCTTTTGAAACTGCTTCTTTTGCAGCAAATTGTTTTGAAAGAAAAAAAGTTTTTTTATCTTTAGTTAATTTATTAAAAATATCCAATTCATTTTGACTAAGAATTTTTTTAGCAAACTTATCAACTGAGCTAATTTTTTTAATTCTCTCAACCTCTACGATGTCTGTTCCAATACCAAATATCATTGTTTAATCTTTTTAAATATTTTCCTGCTAACTAAATCCTTCCCCTCAAGACAAATACTTATAGCTTTGGTAGTTATTTCTTTTAAGTACTCACTTGGAATTTCTTTAAGTTTTCTTTTTTTTAAATTAATAATATCTTTACCAGTAAAATTTGAATTCTTTGATTTTCTAAAGCCTCTTTCTGAAACAAATGAATAACCAGATTCAAGTTCTATTGGATTGTTTTCATCTATATCAACATCATAATCAAATCCATATCCAAGCATATCTAGCAAGTCTAATTCAAAATGTCTTAATGTTAATTCCAGATTTTTTTTATTATTAATATCTTCAAGAAATTTATCATAAAGCAAAAATAATTCTTCATGTTTTGCGTCCTTAGGAAGAAGTTTAATTAACAATTCGTTTATATAAAGCAAGCTATAACTTACTTTAGACATACTGTTTGAGGAGTCTGCTAGATTTCTATCAATACTAGTTAATGTTTTTAGTTCAGATCTTCCTGAAAAAGTTATATTTAGTTTGTGGAATGGAACTAAATATCCAAAAAACTTTGATTTAGGTTTCTTTGCTCCTTTTGCAATTAGAGACATCTTCCCACTATTTTTTGTAAAAACATCAGCAATCATACTTGTCTCACCATATGACCTATGATGAAGAAGAAAACACTGGTCAGTATTACTTTGACTCATAATTACCGCCAACACCTAAGCTTTGAATAAAGCCTGAATCGGTATTCCAATTTTTTTTAACCTTAACCCATGTCTTTAAAAAAACTTTTTTATCTAATTCTTCTTCCATTTCTTTTCTTGCCTCTTTTCCTATTTGTTTTAAAACATCCCCGCCTGAACCAATAACAATTTGTTTTTGTGATTTTCTATTAACATATATTGTGGAATGAACTTCAGTAATATCATTTTTATCATCAATCAAGTCAATTTGAACATAAGTATCATGAGGTAATTCATCTCCAAGTTTTCTTATAATTTTTTCTCTGATTAATTCAGAAAACATGAATTTTTTATCTTTATTCTTAATTTCAAAATTATCATTATAAATATGGTTATTTTCTGGAAGATTTTTTTTAATGACGGATATTAAATCATCTAAGCCATTATTTGTTTTAGCCGATATCAATAAGATCTCCTTAAATTCAAAAGCCGTAGAAATTTTATTCATAAAAGGCAATAATTTATTTTTATCTTCAACTTGATCAATTTTGTTCACAACGCATATAACCTTTTGATCTTTTTCCTTAAGTTTTTCAAGAATTAATTCATCGTCCTTATCTAAACTTAATCTTTGTAATACAAAAAGCACAATATCAGAATCCTCAATAATACTTTGGGCAGATTTGTTTAAAATTTTGTTCATCGTCTTTTGAGATTTAACATGCATTCCAGGCGTATCAATAAAAATCATCTGCTTATTGTCATTCGTTTTAATTCCGAGAATATTGTTGCGTGTTGTTTGAGATTTCCTAGAAGTAATAGATACTTTCCTTCCAAGAATAGCATTTAATATTGTTGACTTGCCTACATTTGGCTTACCAATTATAGAAATATAACCACAATATTGTTTAAGCATTATTTGATTTAAGATGAGTTAACACTTCCTGTGCTGCAGCTCTTTCCGCTTGTCTTTTTGAATTACCAGATGCAATAAAACTAATTTCATTTAATTCAATTTTGCAATCAAATCCATCTTTAAATTCTGTTGTTTGATATATGGGAGGGCTTAATTTTTTAGATTGCAAAAGTTCCTGTAACTCAGTTTTAGAGTCCCTAAACTCGTCATTAATAGTGATTTGAGATAATTCTTTTTTAAATAGGTCTTGAATAAATTTATCTGCAGAATCCCATCCACTATCAAGAAATACTGAGCCAATAATTGATTCAATTGTACCTTCTAAAATTGAGTGTTTCCTATTATCAGATAAGTTTGATGTTCCTTTTGAAAGACTAATAAATTTAATTAAATTAAGCTCCTTTGCTTTCTTTGTTAATGTTTCGCCTTTGACAATGGATGATCGCATTTGAGTCAAGAGTCCTTCAGTTTCATTTGAAAATTTTAAAAATAAGTACTTTGATATCGATGCATTTAGGATCGAGTCTCCTAAAAACTCCAGTCTTTCATTATTAGATGAGCTATTTGAGCTTTTATGTATTAAGGACAATTCTAATAATTTAATATTATTAAAGGTGTAGCCCAATTGCTTTTCAAGATTTTGTAATTCCACTATTTAATTTTTCCAGCTTTTTCAAATGAAGGAAGGCAAAAATAGCATTCCCAACTCATCCAAATATAATCTGCTCTTCCAAAAAAGTTTTCTCTGGGAACAAATTCTACATCCTTTCTGCTATCATTCGAATTGTCTCTATTGTCACCCATCACAAAGTAGTGACCTTCTGGAACAGTCCATTCTTCTGGATTTTGTTCGTTAAGTCCTCTCGTATTTCTTATTATATATTCTGCATTTCCTATCTTTTCAGAATATAAATCCCCTATTGCATCAATTTTATTAATTTTAATTTCGCCAGTGGACTGATATATAACTCTTCTATCAAAAGAATACTCTTCAGAATCGATAAAGTCTCTTTCTAAAGCAATTCCATTTAGATAAAGTCGTTTATTAATTATTCTAATAGTATCTCCAGGCTTTCCAATTAGTCGCTTGATATAAGGCACAGGATTATGTTGAGGCAATATAACTACAGGATCACCATATTGAGGATCTTTTCTGAAATAATTTGGAGTGCCAATCCTATTTACTTTAAGACCATATGCGTATTTATTTACTAATAAGAAATCACCTTTCTTTAACTGGGGTTCCATTGATCCAGAAGGAATCTGGTATGGTTCATATAAGAACGTTCTTAAGATAAAAATTATTATTATAGGAAAAAAATAGCCTCTAGCAGTTGATGAAATCTCACTATTCTTGAGAAGAAAGCCGAGAACCATAACTATAAATGCGATAGCTGAACCAACCAATAAAACAATGCCTAAATCGCCTGAATTAACAAATATGCTATAGAGTAATGCTGCTCCAGAAATAAAACTCAACGTAGAAATATATCTAACTACAAAAGGCTCGATTACCTCATCGCTCATAGCAAATCTTATCCAGCTAATTAAGCATATCGTCATCCCGAGTATTCCAACAATAAATAATGGATCAGATAACATATTATTTTTCCGAGTTAAAATAATTTAAAAACGCATCTTGTGGGATAGACACCTTCCCTAGTTGCTTCATTTTTTTCTTACCTTGTTTTTGTTTTTCAAGTAATTTCATTTTTCTTGTTACATCTCCTCCATAAAGTTTTGCAGTAACATTCTTTCTATAAGCTTTTACAGTTTCTCTAGATATAATTTTAGCACCTAAGGCTACCTGAATTGGAACATCAAACATCTGTCTAGGTATTAATTTTTGAAGGTTCTTTGCTATTTCCCTTGCTTTTGAAGTTGAAAATGATTTATGAACTATCATTGATAAGGCATCAATTTTATTATTATTAATTAATACATCTATTTTAGTTAAATCAGATTTTTGAAACCCAATCAAAGAATACTCTATAGATGCAAATCCTTTAGTAGATGACTTAATCTGATCAAAAAAATCAATTATTACAGAAGATAATGGCATCTCAAAAACAATAGACACCTGATTACCAAAATATTTCATGTCTTTTTGAATTCCTCTTTTTGAAGTACAAAGTGTAATAATATTTCCCACATACTCATTTGGAGAAATAATTGTAGTATTAACTATTGGTTCTCTAATCTCATCAATTTCATTTGGGGTTGGTAATTGAGATGGATTATCACACTTAAGAATTTCGCCATCTGTTTTTAATACCTCATATTCAACTGAAGGAGCCGTAGAAATTAAATCAAGATCATATTCTCTTTCAAGCCTCTCTCTGACAACCTCCATATGAAGCGTGCCTAAAAAACCACACCTAAAGCCAAAACCCAGGGCATCTGATACTTCTGGTTCATAAACCAATGAACTATCATTTAATACTAGTTTTGAAAGAGCATCTCGAAATTTTTCATAATCATCAGAATTTAAAGTAAATATAGAAGCAAAAACTTTAGGGTTGACTCTCTTAAAGCCAGGTAATGCCTCTGTGCCTTCATCATTTGCATCTATAAGAGTATCTCCAACCGGTGCCCCTTTAATATCTTTAATGCCTGCAACTAAATATCCTACCTCACCGGCAAATAACTCACCTTTAGAAACCTTTTTGGGAGAAAAAATTCCAATATCATCAACAATGTGAGATTGATTATTAGAATGGATTTTAAACTTTTGTCCTTTTTTTATTTTTCCATTTTTAATTCTTATTAATGAAACAACACCAAGATAAGAGTCAAACCATGAATCGACTATTAAAGCTTGTAATTTAGAATTAGACTCGCCTTCTGGACATGGTATATCAGAAATTAATTTATCTAATAATATCTCCACTCCTTCGCCTGTTTTGGCACTTACTAATGGAGCATCATTTGCATTAATTCCGACCATTTCTTCTATTTCATCCTTAACCCGATCAGGCTCGGCTTGAGGAAGATCAATTTTATTAATAACTGGGACAACCTCTAATCCTTCTTCCACTGCTGTATAACAATTTGCCAAGGTTTGAGCTTCTACTCCTTGAGAACCATCGACAACTAATAACGCCCCTTCACAAGCTGACAAAGATCTGGAAACTTCATATGAGAAATCTACATGACCGGGAGTATCTATAAAATTTAAAAGGTATTTAACGCCGTCTTTTTCGTAGTTTAGTGATACTGCTTGAGCTTTAATTGTAATCCCTCTCTCTCTTTCAATGTCCATAGAATCTAATATCTGATCCTCCATCTCCCTTGATGAAAGTCCACCGCAAAATTCTATCAACCTATCAGACAGGGTTGATTTCCCATGATCAATATGGGCTATAACAGAAAAATTTCTAATGTTCTTCATAATTCGCAGCTATTTTACAAGCAAACCATGAAAATAAGTAAATATAGTTTTTACTAGTTAAGGGTTATTGAAGTAATTAGTCTGCTTCCATTTCTTATTAAATGAATGGCTATCTTATTTCCAGATGAAAAATTATTTAGTGAATCATTAAATGAATCAACGCCATTAACATCGAACTTTTTGCCCTTATACTGAATCATTGTAATTATATCGCCTCTATTTACCTTTCCTGAAGCAGCTGAGTTAGGATTTACCCTTGAAACAATTACACCATCTGGCATATTTGCCATAGATGGATTATCACGATCAATATCTACGACTTTTAATCCAATTGGATCCGATGAAGACTGAGTCTTGGCAGGAATAAACGTTTCATTGTTTATAGGAAGTTCGCCAAGAACAAAATCAAGAGAGATTTGTTTTCCATCTCTGATAACTTTTGCAGATGCTCTTGAGTCAGGTTTAATCTGACCAACAACATGAGGAAGATCGGAACTAAATTTAATTTCTTTGTTATCAAATTCAATAATGACATCACCAGGAACTAATCCAGCCATGTCAGCAGATTCACCTTCTTCAACGTCATTAATTAATGCCCCATAGGGTTTCTTCATACCAAGTGCATCGGCTAAATCACTATCTACTTCACTCATTCGAACACCAAGATAGCCTCTTGAAACTTCACCACTATTGATAATTTGATCAGCTACGTCAATAGCAACATTTATAGGTATAGCAAATGCCAAGCCCTGATATCCGCCACTTCTTGAATAAATTTGTGAATTTATACCAACAACTTTCCCTTCTAAATTAAATAAAGGTCCTCCAGAGTTACCAGGATTAATAGCTACATCAGTTTGAAGAAAAGGAACATAATTTCCAATATTATTATTTTGGATGCTTCTTCCCTTAGCACTAACTATTCCAGCAGTTACTGAGAAATCAAAACTAAATGGCGATCCAATTGCAATTACCCAATCACCTACCTTTAATTCATCACTATTACCAACATCAACGGTTGGTAAATTCTTTCCTTTTACTTCTAAAACAGCAAGATCAGACAACTGATCAACTCCAATTATCTCAGCAATATATTCTCTTCTATCTGATAAAGATACGACAACTTCTATAGCGTCTTCAACAACATGAAAATTAGTCATAATATAGTTATCTTTTAGGATAAAACCAGATCCATATGAGACTGCTTCTCTTTTCTGTTGAGGTGCGTCCCTAAATTCTCTTGGTATACCAAATCTCTCTAACATTTCATCTGGTATTCCGCCATATCCGTATGAGGATCTTTGAGATACCTCTTTCTTTGCAGTTATATTTACAACTGCAGGTGCAGAACTATCAACTAGTTCTGATATGTTTTCTGGTAAATTTCCAAAGATATAATTAGATGATGTAATTCCAAAAAACAGAATTATTAAACCTTTATTTAAAATTTTATACATTTTTAATTACTTATTTGCTGATTCAGCTATGCTCAAAGCTGATGAAAGTGAAATATTACCATAGAGCGTTAAAACTCTTCCATCATTTAACGGAACTAAATAAATCATTTTATTTCCATGTTTCCAATATCTTATTTGTTTAATGCCAAAATTCTTTTTTTCAATACGTAATTGGAAGCTTTCATTTCCTTTGGAATGGATATAACCATTATCTGAGTTACTTTTATAACCAACATTTTGGAGGTCTAGTGGAGTCTTTGATGACATGTAATTTGGGTCATTAATAATATTCATTATGTGATCTGCAAGATATTCGTTCGATTTTTCAGCGGTATTCTTGGCTTCTTTACTATTTATTGCAGACGAAATCTGCTTTGATGAATTGGTATTTATATCCATTCTAGAAAAATCGACGTTATTTACAAATGTTAAAGTTAACAATACAGATGCTGCAGCGGTTAATGCATTTGAGAACCATATGTTTGAAAAAGCATTCTTAATATTCTTCTTAGTATCTAGCGCAATAACATTACTAGATTGCTGACTTACAGCAGCCCCTATAAGACTATAAATTGAAATTTGTTTCTGTAAGCTCTTTTCTTTACTAATAATATCAATTAATTCATCAACCTCAGCAGCATTTAACTCACCATCATATAGAGCTGAAAGTTTTTCATTTATTTTATTCATTTGTAATAAGCTCCTTTTGCATAAAGTCTATAATAGACTCTCTTGCTCTAAATATTCTTGAACGAACAGTTCCAATTGGAGTGTCAGTTATAACGCTTATATCTTCATAGCTTCTTCCTTCAACCTCTCTTAAAGTAAATGCTGTTTTAAGAGATTCAGGCAATGTATTAATAAAACTTTTTATTTCTTTTAAAGATTGTTTATGAATTACAACAGATTCTATATCCTCAAATGAGCTAATATCAATTTCAGCTTGCTCAATAGAAGTATTTATTTTTTGTTTTTTATATCCAGAACTAGCTACAAAATTCTTAGCTAAATTTATTGCGACCCTGTAAACCCATGTAAAGAAGGCGCTATCGCCCCTAAATGAATCTAGTTGTTGCCATACTTTTATAAAGGTTTGTTGAGATAAATCTTCAGAATCTTCTTTTGATTTTGTAAAAGAAAATAATGTTGCATATACTCTCGGATAGTATTTATTCACTAGTATGCTAAATGCTCCTTTGTTACCATTTTTTGCTTTTTCTATTAAAACGGAATCAATATCATCTGAATTTTTTTTCATGTAATTATGTTTCCTATGCCTTCTGACAAGAAATATACTTAAAAGTTTCCTTGTTTTGAAAATGTTTTTAAATTTTTATTAATAAAGTCTTCGTGTTGTTTATTTCCTAGGGACTCGTTTTTAAATATAAAATCATACAGCTTTTGATCATCGTAGTTTAATATTTCATCAAATACTGACAAGTCATCACTGTTTAATTTTTTAATAGAAGATAAAGAAAACTCCCTTAACAAAAGATCAATCTCTCTCATGCCTCTTCTGCACTTCCAGTTAATTCTGTTTATTTCATCATTCATTGGTTAAAATATAGTTTTACATCATTAATTTTACTTGAAAACAGATATTCATAATAATTTAATAGAATTTGGAACACATCATATAAATGATTGGTGTGCATTAGATGTTGTTGGTGATTTAATAAAAGTAGAAGAGTTTCTTCAAGGTCAACTTACTTCTGATATCAGTATAATGAATAATAATACCTCTCAGCTATCGTCTATCTGTAATGAGAAGGGTCAGGTTATAGCTGATTTTATAACATATAAACAAAACAATAAATTTAAAATAATAATTAAAAAGACCTGTGTAGATCTCTTTAAAGAGGAATTAGCTCCATTTGCAAAGTTTTTTTTTACAACATTTGAATTATCAAACGACAAAATCATCGGCAAAGTATCAAAAAAAGATAATTCTATGCCTTGCTATAGTTCAAACGATCTTTTTCAGACTTCAATAGAGCTAAATAGCAATGAATTAAGTCGAGAAAATTCAATAAGTTATGAAAATTGGATCGTTGCGCATAAGTTATTGGGTATTTTGTTTCTTAATAAAGAAGATTCTGGAAAATATAGACCTTTGGAGATAAATTTTGACAATTTAAGAGTTTCTTTTGAAAAAGGTTGCTATAGAGGGCAAGAAATAGTTGCAAGAATGAAATACTTAGGAATCAATAGAAGAAAATTTTGTACTTTTACAACAGAAAGTGATTTCAATGAATTTTCAAGGATCAAAATTTTAGGTGAAACAATTAAACTTAAAGAAAAAAAAATATTTAATGGTATTGTAAAAAGAGATGAACTGGATGAAATTAAAAAATTATCAGGCATTATTGATATTTATTAAAACTACCAATTAATTTCACTAATATTTTTACTTTTAAGATATTTATTACACTTAGAAAAATGCTTACAGCCAAAAAATCCTCTGTAAGATGAAAGTGGAGATGGATGAGCAGATGATAAAATTAGGTTCTTATTTTGATCTATATATTTTTTATATTTTTTTGCATCATTACCCCATAAAATAAATACAATATTCTCTTTTTGATTTATGACTTTAACTACATCATAAATAAAATCTTGCCAACCTATATTTAAATGAGAACCAGGTTTTCCAACTTCAACAGTCAAAGAGGAATTCAACAATAATACTCCCTGAATTGCCCAAGACTTTAGACATCCATCAAGATTAGATGTCATGCCAATATCATTTTCAATTTCTTTATAAATATTTCTTAAAGATGCCGGTAAAGTTTCATTGGATTTAACAGAGAAGGCTAATCCATTTGCAACACCTTTTTGAAAGTATGGATCTTGTCCAAAAATCACTACTTTTGTTGAGGAAAAAGAACAGTATTCGAATGCTTTAAAGATATCATTTATATCTGGAGATATTTTCTTGTTTCTAGAAATTTCTTTGGAGATATAGTTAACTGGTTTCTTAAGAGAAGATAAATCAGAGATTTTTTTTAGCTCATATTCCCAAGATTTTGAT